>JAODMY010000015.1 GCA_025465535.1 Glaciihabitans sp. | reverse complement strand
GGCGATCCGCCGCTGTTCCCCCGCCACCAGGAGGTGGAGCTCAGCTGGAAGATCCTCGACCCGATCGAGGAATTCTGGACGACGCAGGGCCAGCCAGAACAGTACCGACCGGGCACTTGGGGTCCGGATTCCGCCGACGAACTATTGGCCCGCGATGGCCGTACCTGGAGGCGCCCCTAATGAGGAGAACACTGTGATTGTCGACCTGCCCAACACGACGACGAGCGACATTTCGAAGACGCTCGTCAAGGTTCGCGAGGAGGGCGGCGTCGTCGCCCTCGGGCGCGTTCTCACCCTCATCATCTCGACGCGGCTCGGCGAAGAGGAAGAGGCCATCGAGGCGGCGAACGACGCGTCTCGCGAGCACCCGATGCGCGTCATCGTTGTGTCGACCAGTGGGGATGAGAACAACCACGACGACACGAGGCTCGACGCCCAGATCCGTGTCGGCGGCGACGCGGGCGCAAGCGAGGTCATCGTCGTGCGGGCGTATGGCGATACGGCAAGTGACAAGGAAGGGCTCGTTACGGGACTCCTCCTGCCCGACGCGCCGGTTGTCGTCTGGTGGCCTGGAGACGGCCCGAAGAATGCCTCGCAGTCGGCACTTGGCCGCATTGCGCAACGCCGGATCACGGATGCCGCTGCGGAATCCAATCCGCTGGCTGCAATCCACCGTCTAAGCGAAACGTATGCTCCCGGCGACACCGACTTCGCCTGGACCCGGCTGACCCTGTGGCGCGCGCAGCTTGCTGCCGTACTCGACCAGCCGCCGTACGAAACGGTGACGGCAGTGGACGTCCACGGCGCCGCAGATTCACCATCGACCGTGCTTCTGGCCGCGTGGTTGGAAGAGCAGCTGCAGGTACCGGTCAAGCTCGAGATGTCGAGTCCTGCCACCGCGTCGAGCGGCATCCAGGGTGTTCGCATGCATCGGGCGTCCGGGGTCGTCGAACTCGAGCGCAGCATCCCGAATATTGCGACGCTTCGGCAGCCCAACCAGCCGACCCACGACATCTCGCTTCCGCGACGGAACCTGCGCGATTGTCTTGCGGAGGAGTTGCGTCGCCTCGACCCGGACGACCTGTTCGGCGAAGTCATCCGAACCGGTGTGGATCACCTCGAGCGATACAGCAGGGGTACAGGAGCCACCACCCTCAAGAAGTCGCACGACGGTGAGACGGCGGACAGCGACATCGCCTCCGCCTCGGGGAAGGCAGCCAGCTAGTGAGCGTCGAGCGGCGCGTTCTCGTCCACCCCGACAAGGCATCTCTTGCGGCCAGCATCGCGGCGCGCTTCCTGACGAAGCTGGTCGATATCATCGACGCCCAGGGTGAAGCGACAGTGGTTCTGACCGGTGGCACCATGGGAATCGCGACGCTCAAGGCGGTCAACGATTCCGCCGCTCGGGATAGCGTCGACTGGCGGAAGGTGAACTTCTGGTGGGGCGATGAGCGATGGCTCCCGGCGGGAGACGCCGAACGCAACGAAACGCAGGCGCGTGACGCGCTGCTCGACCACGTCACGCTCGATCCAGAGCGGGTCCACGCGTTTGCCGCCTCGGACGGCGGGCTGGACCTCGACGATGCGGCCGCGGCCTACGCGATCGAACTCGCCGACCACGCCGTCGAAGGTGGCGAGCTCCCCCGGTTCGACATCACCTTCCTCGGTGTCGGGCCCGATGGACACATTGCCTCACTGTTCCCGGAACGCGGGGGCATCAAGGAGGAGACGAAGACGGCCATTTCGGTCCGTAACGCCCCCAAGCCACCGCCGGAACGCCTGAGCCTCACGCTTCCGGTGATCAACTCCTCGGATCGCATCTGGCTGGTTATCGCGGGTGCGGACAAGGCGTCCGCGCTCGGTCTCACGCTTGCGGACGCCAGCGTATTCGAGGTGCCGGCCGCGGGAGTCCACGGGCGTCGTCGCACGCTCTTCTTCGTCGACCAGGATGCGGCAGCCGAGGTCCCGGAGAACCTCACGACTCCCGGGCTGTTCTGGACAGGGGAAGACGCGTAGCTGTAGTCGGCCATCGCGGGCCGTCGAGTAGTGAGAAATGGCCCTTCCCGGGTGTCGGGAAGGGCCATTTCTCAGGACTCGCGCGGGGTGGGAACGAGATATCCGTCCCACGCTGAGGTCGGTGGTGTTAGCTCGTCACCTTGCCGCGACGAACGCGCAGCTGTTCGAGAGCCTCGTCGAGAAGGCCGGCGGCCTCTTCCTCGGTGCGGCGCTCCTTCACGTAGGCGAGATGCGTCTTGTACGGCTCGAGCTTGGCCACCGACGGAGGGTTGGCCTTGTCCCGGCCTGCGGGTAACCCGGTCGACGGTGAGTCGATGATGTCCGGGATCTCGTCCGCCGGAAGATTGGCCGCGAAGTTACGCACGGTCTCATTGCCGAGCTCATCCCAGTAAGAGACCTGGATGCGGTCCGCGTGGTAACCGCGGTCCTGCTCGCCCATGGGACCTGCGCCGACGCGCGATCCGCGAATTGCACTACCGCCAGAGGCCACGATGTCTCTTTTCTCGTTAAAGGAAGGTTGTTTTAAGGATGAAGGGCTGTTGCTTAAGCAGCAGAGAACTTCTTAAGCAGCAGAGAACTTCGTGATCAGACCGAGAACGATGATGCAGACGAACCACACCACGACGATCATGACCGTAATCCTGTTCAGGTTGCGCTCCGCGACACCCGAGGCACCGAGGTTGGAAGTGACGCCGCCGCCGAACATGTCGGAGAGACCGCCACCGCGACCGCGGTGCAGAAGGATGAGAAGCGTCAGCAGGAGACTCGTAAGACCGAGAATGACCTGCAGGACGACCTGGAGAATTTGCACGGATCAACCTTTCGAACGGTTCTGACTTTGCGAACGGATTACGTTCGGGTGGATACGAACCGCTATGAAGTATATCGGGCCGCGGCAAAATGCATTGCCGCGGCCGAGCACGTGGGCTTAGGTGCCGACGTGCTTACGGAACTGCGAGATGCTGGCGAACTCGGCAATGTCGAGGCTCGCGCCGCCGACAAGCGCGCCATCCACGTTCGGCTTGCGCAGGAATCCGGCGATATTCGTCGACTTGACCGATCCGCCGTAGAGGATGCGGGTGGCGTCGGCCACCTCGTCACCGAGAATCTCGGCGACGACGAGCCGGAGTTGCTCTGCGACCTGTTCGGCCTGCTCTGGCGTTGCCGCCTGGCCGGATCCGATCGCCCACACCGGCTCATACGCAACCACAATGTTCGTTGCACCGCCCGCGAGTGCGAGTGCCGCCCGCAACTGCGCGACCGGTACGGCGCTCTGACCGTGCAGTTCGAGATCCTCGGCGGTTTCACCCACGCAAATGACGGGAACGATGCCGTTCTCGATCGCTATCGCGATCTTCTGGGCGAGGAGCTCGTCTGTCTCGTTGTGATACTGCCGACGCTCGGAGTGACCGATGATCACGTACCGAACGTCGAGGGCCTTGAGGAACTGGGCCGCGATCTCGCCGGTGTATGCACCCGAGGCGTGCGCCGAGACATCCTGCGCGCCGAAACCGAGCTCGAGCTTGTCTGCCGAAATCAGCGTCTGTACCGAACGGAGGTCGGTAAACGGGGGGAACACTGCGACCTCGGTCTTCGCGAAGTCGTGATTGGCGTCCTTGAGACTCCAGGCGAGCTTCTGCACGAACGCGATCGACTGGAGGTGGTCGAGATTCATCTTCCAGTTGCCCGCGATGAACGGGACACGCTTGTCTGAACTCACGCTTGCCATCCGAGAACCTCCAGTCCTGGGAGGCGCTTGCCCTCGAGGAACTCGAGACTTGCGCCGCCGCCCGTCGAAATGTGCCCGAACTGGTCATCCGCGAAGCCGAGCGCACGGACCGCAGCTGCGGAGTCTCCCCCGCCGACAACACTGAGCCCGTCGACCCTGGTGAGCGCCTCGGCGACGGCCTTGGTCCCGGCGGCGAAGGGCTCGAGCTCGAAGACGCCCATCGGTCCATTCCAGAACACTGTCTTCGCGCTCTCGATGGCTTTCGCGAACGCGGCGGATGACTCCGGCCCGATGTCGAGACCGAGGCCGGACGCGCCGAACGAGGTGCCTTCGATCGCGTCAGCCGGGGTCACCGCGACCTCGGCATCCGCACCGAACTTCGAGGCGACAACGATGTCCGTTGGAAGCACGAGTTCGACGCCGAGCTTTTCGGCCTGCGCGATGTAGCCCCTGACGTTCTCGATCTGGTCGGACTCGAGGAGGCTCGCACCGACCTTGTGGCCCTGGGCCGCGAGGAAGGTGAACACCATTCCGCCGCCGACAAGCATCTTGTCGACCTTCGGCAGCAGCGCGCCGATGACGGCAAGCTTGTCCGAAACCTTCGAACCGCCGAGGACCACGACATACGGCTTCTCGGGTGACTTCGTCAACTTCTCGAGGACACCAAGCTCGTCGATGATGAGCAGGCCGGCCGCGCTCGGGAGAAGCGCCGCCAGGTCGTAGACGCTCGCCTGTTCGCGGTGCACGACACCGAACCCGTCGGATACGAAGGCATCGCCAAACTGAGCGAGCTGCTCGGCGAACGCCTTGCGCTCCTCGTCGTCCTTGCTCGTCTCACCAGGGTTGAACCTGAGATTCTCGAGGACCGCGATGTCGCCATCGTCGAGGCCCTCGACCGTCTCTGCAGCGGAACTGCCCACGGTGTCCGAGGCGAACGCGACGGGAGTCTTCAGCAGTTCGCCGAGGCGGTATGCGACCGGCTCGAGACTGAAGTCCACGTTCGGCTTGCCGTCGGGCCGTCCGAGGTGCGAGACCACGATGACCCGTGCTCCAGCCTTCAACAGCAGCTGCAGCGTCGGGACCGACGCGCGGATACGTCCGTCGTCGGTGATCTGGCCATCCTTAAGCGGGACGTTGAGGTCACACCGAACGATGACTCGCTTACCGCTGAGGTTTCCCAGCGAATCGATCGTGCGCAGGCTCATCGAACCCGCTCCGTGACAACCCGGCTCACGAGGGTCACAGCTTGTCGGCGACGAACTCGGTGATGTCGACGAGGCGGTTGGAGTATCCCCACTCGTTGTCGTACCAGGACGCGACCTTGACCTGGTTGCCGATTACCTTGGTGAGGCCGGCGTCGAAGATCGAGGAGTGCGGGTCGCCGACGATGTCGCTCGAAACGATCTCGTCCTCGGTGTAGCGCAGGATGCCCTTGAGCGGACCCTCGGCCGCGGCCTTGTACGCGGCGTTGACCTCGGCAACGGTAACCGGCTTGCTCGATTCGACGGTGAGGTCGGTGATCGATCCGGTGATGACCGGCACGCGCAGGGCGTAGCCGTCGAGCTTGCCGACCAGCTCGGGGATGACGAGGCCGAGTGCCTTGGCGGCACCCGTCGAGGTCGGGATGATGTTGGCCGCAGCGGCGCGCGCACGGCGGAGGTCGCTGTGCGGGCCGTCCTGCAGGTTCTGGTCTGCCGTGTAGGCGTGAACAGTGGTCATGAGGCCGCGCTCGATGCCGAAGTTGTCCATGAAGACCTTGGCGAGCGGGGCGAGGCAGTTCGTGGTGCACGAGGCGTTGGAGATGATGTCGTGCTTCGAGGAGTCGTAGGTTCCCTCGTTGACTCCGAGAACCAGCGTTGCGACGTCGTCGCCAGTCGCGGGGGCGGAGACGATGACCTTCCTGGCGCCGGCCTCGATGTGCTTGCGAGCATCCGCCGACTTGGTGAAACGGCCGGTCGACTCGATGACGACGTCGACACCGAGTTCGCCCCATGGGAGCTGGGCCGGGTCGCGCTCGGCGAGAACCTTGATCGGCTTTCCGTTGACGATGATCGTGTCTCCGTCGACCTCGATGGTTGCGTCGAGGCGGCCACCGACCGTGTCGTACTGAAGGAGGTGCGCCAGCGCCTTGGGGCTGTCAAGGTCGTTGACTGCAACAATCTCGAGGTCGCTGCCCTTGGCGAGTGCGGCGCGGAAAAAGTTGCGGCCGATGCGGCCGAAACCGTTGATACCGATCTTGACGCTCAATGGAACTCCTGGTGCTCATGCGCCAACGGAGGGCGCTGGGTTTTTTGTGTGGTGGAGGTGGTGCGGTGGTAGAAAAATCGCAAAAAAGGGGCGTGGCCGGGGTCAAAAACCCCGGCCACGTTGCCGTTATGAGAGTAGCAGCAGGGCGCTTGTGCCCGTACGAGCGGCCTCGAAACGAGCGGAGGCGTCCTCCCAGTTGACGATGTTCCAGAACGCCTTCACGTAATCGGCCTTCACGTTCACATAGTCGAGGTAGAAGGCGTGCTCCCACATGTCGAGCTGGAGAACGGGGATGGTGCCGAGCGCCGTGTTGCCCTGCTGGTCGAACATCTGCTGAATGAGCAGCTGCTTGCCGACGGCATCCCAGGACAGGACGGCCCAGCCGGAGCCCTGAAGGCTCGTTGCTGCCGCCGAGAAGTGGCCGACGAATTTGTCGAACGAGCCAAAGAACTCGTCGATCGCGGCCGCGAGTTCGCCGGTCGGCTTGTCGCCACCGTCTGGAGAAAGGTTCTTCCAGAAGATCGAGTGGTTGATGTGGCCACCGAGGTGGAACGCGAGATCCTTCTCGAACTTGGGGACGTTGGCGTAATCGCCTGACTCACGTGCCTCTGCGAGCTTCGCAAGTGCGGTGTTCGCACCGGCGACGTACACAGCGTGGTGTTTGTCATGGTGAAGTTCCATGATCCTCGCGCTGATATGCGGCTCGAGAGCTGCATAGTCGTATGGGAGGTCCGGAAGGGTGTACTCAGCCATCAAATTACTCCTTGCAAATTGGCCCCGAACAACTGAATCGTGCTTCGCCGGGGTGACTATTTCAGTCTATCCACGACAACCCGGCGCACTCCCGGATGCTTCCCAGTGCAATCGATCAACAGTGCAGCGCCGATTTGCGACTACAAATCTTCCAAGTCCGGCGGGACGTTCGCGTCGGTGCCGGGGATACCGAGGTCCGAGGCCTTCTTGTCCGCCATGGCGAGGAGGCGTCGGATGCGGCCGGCCACGGCATCCTTCGTCATGGGCGGCTCGGCATGGTGGCCGAGCTCATCGAGGCTCGCATCGCGGAATCGCAACCGCAGGTCACCGGCGTAGCGGAGGTGTTCAGGCACTTCGTCGCCGATGATCTCAAGCGCTCGCTCGACCCGAAGGCAGGCGGCTACGGCGGCTTGCGCGGAACGACGGAGGTTTGCATCGTCGAAGTTGACGAGACGATTCGCTGTGGCGCGCACTTCGCGACGCTGACGCATCTCTTCCCACACCGAGACGCTCGATACGGCGCCCATCAGGACGAGCATCGCGCTGATCGCTTCGCCATCGCGGATGACTACCCTGTGGACACCCCGCACCTCGCGGGCCTTCGCGGAGACACGCAACCTGCCGGCCGCGCCGACGAGCGCCATTGCCGATTCGTTGCCGGGGCAGGTGACCTCGAGCGCCGCTGAGCGGCCGGGATCGGTCAGCGTTCCACGGGCAAGAAATGCGCCGCGCCAGACGGCGGCAAGCTCGTCACGGGACCCCGTGGTCAGGCGGTTCGGGAGGCCGCGGATGGGGCGCCTGCGCGCATCCAGAAGTCCGGTCTGGCGGGCGAGGGTCTCTCCCCCGTCGACGACGCGGACCAGATAGTGGTTGGCCTGGCGCGAACCGGAGGTGGAAACAACCGCGACCTCACTGCGAACGCCGTACAGCTCCGCGAGATCCTTGCGCACGCGTCGACCGAGCAGTGCGGAGTCGAGCTCTGCCTCGACGGCGATCCGATTCGAGATGACGTGCAGGCCGCCGGCGAAGCGGAGGATCGTGGCGAGTTCGGCCGCGCGGACCGTCGTCTTGCTGACATCGATCCGGGCGAGTTCATCTTTGACATCGGCGGTCAGTGCCACGTGTATTTCCTTTTCATCAGTGCTAATTCGAGCTGCGGGGTAGTTTCACACGGTCACTCGCGCCCCAGATCGCGATGCTTGACGCTCACGGCGACTCCGGGCAGGCCGCGTAACATACTCGCGAGCTTCTCCGCCACCGCGACGGAACGGTGTTTTCCACCGGTGCATCCAATGGCGATCGTAGCGTGTCTCTTGTTCTCGCGCTGATACCCAGCGAGCACCGTGGTGAGCGCCTCGGCATAACTCTTGACGAACTCCGAGCCACCCTCCGCGCCGAGGACATACTCGCCGACCTCCGGGTCGAGACCGGTCAGTTGCTTGAGTTCGGGGATCCAAAACGGGTTCGGAAGAAACCGCATATCGGCGACAAGATCGGCATCTGCCGGCAGCCCGTATTTGAACCCAAAACTAACCACCGTGACCTGGACCCCGGGTGTGTCCTCTTCCGCGAACGTGCCAGAAATGCTGGTTGCAAGCTGATGGATGTTGAGTTCGGAAGTGTCGATTACGAGGTCGCTGCCCTCTCGCAGCTCCTCCATCCGCCGTCGCTCGCGCGCGATGCCGTCGAGCAGCGTGCCGTCGTCCTGGAGCGGATGCGGGCGCCGGACCTGTTCGAAACGACGCACGAGGGCGGCATCCGTTGCGTCGAGAAACAGCACGCGAACGCGGATCTTCTTGCGGAGTTCCTCAACAGAGCGCTGCACGTCGGCGAACAACCTGCCGCCCCGGACATCGACAATCGCCGCGATCTTGGGAAGCGAGTCGCCGGCGCGCTCTGCCAGATCCACGAGTGTCGTGAGCATCTGCGGCGGAAGGTTATCGACGACATACCAGCCGAGATCTTCGAGAGCGTTACCGACCGTCGAGCGGCCCGCTCCGGACATCCCGGTCACGACCAGCAACTCCTGCCGTTCGTCGTCCACGGTCATGCTGCCCCAGCTCGTCGATATTCAGGCGTTTGGATAGTCCACAGTTTAGGGGCGCGCGTATGCTCCGGGCACGCATTCACATCGCGCAGCCCGATGAAGCGCGACCTCAACCGCGCAGCCTCTCGTAGATCTGCTTCGCGAGGACGGCACCGACGCCCTTCACCTCGGCTATCGCCTCGGCATCTGCCGAACGAAGGCGGGTAACCGATCCGAAATGCTTCAGGATCTGCTTCACACGAGCCGGCCCGAGGCCCGGGATCTCCGACAGCGACGATGTGATGTCGCTCGACCGACGCTGGCGCTGGTAGGTGATGGCAAACCGGTGTGCCTCATCCCGGATCCGCTGGATCAGGAAGAGTGCGTCGCTGTTACGCGGGAGGATGACCGGGTAGTCGGAATCCGGGAGCCAGATCTCCTCGAGTCGTTTGGCAATTCCCACGAGCGTGATGCCCGTGACGCCGGCGTCCTCGAGGGCGCGCTTGGCCGCGGCGACCTGCGGCTGGCCGCCATCGACGATCAGGAGGTTGGGTCGATAGGCGAAGCGGCGCCGCGGTGTGCCCTCCGCTTCGGCCTCTGCGCCGTCGTCTGGTGCCACCTCGGGCCGCTCTCCGTCTTCGCCGAGGTGGGCGAGCCGGCGACTGAGGGTCTGGTAAATCGATTCGGTGTCGTCGGTGGAGTCCGGGATGCTGAATCGGCGGTACTGGTCTTTTCGCGGCAGACCGTCTTCGAAGACGACCATCGACGCGACGATGTTCGTGCCGCTGAGGTGCGACACGTCGTAGCACTCCATGCGCAACGGAGCATCCGGCATGTCGAGGGCCTCCTGCAGGTCCGCGAGGGCCTGCGACCGCGCCGTGAAATCGCCGCTACGCCGCGTTTTGTACAGCACGAGGGCGTTGCGCGCATTGGTTGCCACGGTGAGCGCCAGTGCCGCTTTCTCCCCACGCTGGGCCGTCTTCAGCGATGCGCGCGCGGCACCGTTGGCGGCCCCCGAGCGCAGGCCGCTCAGCCATTGCTCGAGCTCGGCCGCATCCTCGGGGAGCACAGGCACAACGACCTCGCGCGGCGGCGTGTCCGTCTCGTTGTAGGCGTTCTGCAGCACCGTTTCGACGAGTTCCGGCAGCTCGAGATCGAGCTCCTTGTCGACCACCCAGCTCTTGACGCCGCGGATGCGTCCGCCGCGGACGATGAACTGCTGGACCGCAGCCGCGAGCTCGTCGTGCGCGATGCCGAATATGTCGGTGTCGGTATCGTCGGCCAGCACGATGGCGTTCCGTGAGAGCGCGGTCTGCATCGCTCCGAGCTGGTCACGGTAACGCGCCGCGGACTCGTAGTCCATCTCGGCTGAGGCGTTCTTCATCTTTCGCTCGAGGTCGACGACGAAGGTTGAGTCGTTGCCGGCCATGAACGAGGCGAAGTCGACCGCGATCGACTTGTGGTCCTCTTTGCTGATCCGCGCGACGCAGGGCGCCGCGCACTTGCCAATATCTCCGAGGAGGCATGGACGCCCGGTCTGCTCCGCGCGCCGGTATGTGCTGTCTGAGCAGCTGCGCATCGGGAATGCCTTAAGCAGCGTGTCGACCGTCTCGCGAATGGCCCACACCTTCGTGTACGGACCGAAGTAGCGG
This sequence comes from Glaciihabitans sp., assembly GCA_025465535.1. GTDB lineage: Bacteria > Actinomycetota > Actinomycetes > Actinomycetales > Microbacteriaceae > Galbitalea. The sequence goes on along the minus strand of JAODMY010000015.1, from coordinate 62,313 downwards.
GCACCCTTCATCTTGCGGTTGCGAGTCACGAGCACGCGCGGAACATCTTCCTGCAGCGTGATCGCGAGGTACGGGTACGACTTGTCATCCCGGAACTGTACGTTGAACGGCGGATCGAACTCCTTGATCCAGGTGAACTCGAGTTCGAGAGCCTCGAACTCGTTGCCGACGACCGTCCACTCGACGGACGCTGCCGAGACCACCATCCGCCGAGTCCGCTGGTGCAGGGTGTGCAGCGGGGCAAAGTAGTTGCTCAGGCGCGAGCGGAGATTTTTGGCCTTACCGACGTAGAGAACCCGATTTGACGCATCCCGGAAGCGATAAACCCCGGGCGATGTCGGGATCTCTCCGGCCTTGGGCCGATAGCTCACCGTGTCAGCCATGACACTCCCCTTCGCTACCTGGCGCCCGCCGCGGACTTCCTCGCGACGGGAGAGCTCTCGGCGTTCACCACACGAGCAAGCGTCGGTCGAGCTGCCGCGGGCTTCTGGGCCAATATCTCACGAAGGAACATTCCCGTGTGGCTCGCGGCATTCTTTGCCACCTGCTCCGGAGTTCCGACCGCGATAAGCTCGCCACCGCCGGCGCCACCCTCCGGACCAAGATCGATGACCCAGTCCGATGACTTGATGACGTCGAGGTTGTGCTCGATCACGATCACGGTGTTGCCCTTGTCGACGAGTCCGTTCAGGACCAGCAGGAGCTTGCGGACATCCTCGAAGTGCAACCCGGTCGTCGGCTCGTCGAGCACGTAGACGCTTCGTCCCGTGGCGCGACGCTGCAGCTCGGTTGCGAGCTTGACGCGCTGCGCTTCACCGCCCGACAGCGTGGTCGCGCTCTGGCCGAGGCGGACGTAGCCGAGTCCGACCTCGACGAGGGTCTTCAGGTAGCGATGGATGGCCGTAATGGCCTCGAAGAAGTCGGCCGCCTCCGCGATCGGCATGTCGAGCACCTCGGCGATGTTCTTGCCTTTGTAGTGCACGGTGAGGGTGTCGCGGTTGTAGCGCGCTCCCCCGCAGACCTCGCACGCGACGTAAACGTCGGGCAGGAAGTTCATCTCGATCTTGATGGTGCCGTCGCCCGCGCAGTTCTCGCAGCGCCCACCCTTGACGTTGAAGCTGAATCGCCCGGGCAGGTATCCGCGGACCTTCGCTTCTGCCGTCTCCGAGAACAGCGTGCGGATGCGGTCGAAGACTCCCGTGTACGTCGCCGGGTTGGACCGTGGCGTGCGCCCGATCGGCGCCTGGTCGACGTGCACGACCTTATCGAGCAGTTCGAGCCCGGTGACTCTCGTGTGCCTGCCCGGAATCTGCCGCGCTCCATTGAGCTCGTTTGCGAGCACCTTGTACAGGATGTCGTTCACGAGCGAGGATTTGCCGGATCCGCTCACTCCCGTGACGGCGCTGAACACGCCGAGCGGGAACTTCACCGTGACGTTCTTGAGGTTGTTCGCACGCGCGCCCTCGACCGTGACCTGGCGCTGCTTGTCGATCGGACGACGCTTCCTTGGGGTTTCGATCGCCATCCGGCCGGAGAGGTAGTCCCCCGTCAACGACCTCGTGTTCGCCAGCAGGTTCTCGTACGACCCGGAGTGGACGACCTCTCCACCGAGTTCGCCGGCACCCGGACCGATGTCGACGATCCAGTCGGCCGTGCGGATGGTGTCTTCGTCGTGCTCCACGACGATGAGGGTGTTGCCGAGGTTCTTCAGCTTCACGAGAGTCTCGATGAGTCGGCGATTGTCGCGCTGGTGCAGCCCGATGCTCGGCTCGTCGAGCACGTAAAGCACGCCGGTGAGACCCGATCCGATCTGGGTTGCCAGCCGGATGCGCTGCGCCTCACCACCGCTCAGCGTCGCGGCGGCGCGGGCGAGGTCGAGATAGCTGAGCCCGACCTCGATCAGGAACTCGAGGCGAAGGCGGATCTCGCGGAGCACTGCCGCCGCGATGTGCGCCTCACGATCGGTGAGCGTGAGTGCCGCCATGAACGCGTGCGTGTCCACGAGGCTGAGGACGCAGGCATCCGAAATCGAGAAGTCGTTGATCGTCACGGCCAGGACCTCTGGCTTCAACCGCTTGCCGTCGCAAACCGGGCACGGCGTTTCGCGGAGGTAGCTCGCGAAACGCTGCTTCGTCCACTCCGTGTCCGCCTCGAGGTTCTTCCGCACGATGTACGGGATGACGCCCTCGAAGCCCGTCGTGTACTTCATCTCGCGGCCGAAGCGGTTCTTCCATTTGACCGTGACCTCGAAGTTGTTGCCGTTCAGGATCGCGCTGCGAACGTCGTCGGACAGCTTGCCCCACGGGGTGTCGAGCGAGAAGTCGAGGTCGTGCGCGAGCCCCTCGAGCATGCGCCCGAAGTACTGCTGGATGCCCTTGCCCGACTGTGCCCACGGCAGGATGACACCGTCGTTGATGCTGACAGAGTCGTCCGCGATAAGGAGGTCGGCGTCCACGGTCATCCGCGTTCCGAGGCCGGAGCACTCCGGGCACGCGCCGAACGGGGCGTTGAACGAGAACGTGCGCGGTTCGATTTCGGTGAGCTGGAGCGGATGCCCGTTCGGGCAGGACAGCTTCTCCGAGAAGTTGCGCCAGGCCGCGTCCCCCACCTCATCGACGTAGTTGATCGCGACGAGGCCGTCGGTCAGCCGCAGTGCCGTCTCGAGCGAGTCGGTCAGCCTGGTCTGGATGTCGTCGGCGGCGACGAGGCGATCGACGATCACCGCGATGTCGTGCTTGATCTGCTTCTTGAGGATGGGAGGCTCGCTCAGCTGGATCTGTTCACCATCGACGATCGCGCGCGAGTATCCACTCGCCGCGAGCGACTGGAACAGGTCGACGAACTCGCCCTTCTTTTGCGAGATCACCGGGCTCACCACCTGGTAGCGCGTTCCGGTCGGCAGGGTCATCAACTGGTCGGCGATCTGCTGCACGGTCTGGCGCTCGATCTTCTCGCCGCAGACGGGGCAGTGCGGGATGCCGATCCTGGCCCAGAGGAGCCGCATGTAGTCGTAGATCTCGGTGATCGTACCGACCGTCGACCGCGGGTTGCGGTTGGTCGACTTCTGGTCGATCGAGACGGCGGGGCTCAGTCCCTCGATGAAGTCGACGTCAGGTCGATCGACCTGCCCGAGGAATTGGCGCGCGTACGCCGAAAGGGACTCTACGTAGCGGCGCTGGCCCTCAGCGAAGATCGTGTCGAACGCGAGCGACGATTTTCCCGAACCGGACAGTCCCGTAAAGACGACGAGGGAATCGCGGGGAATCTCGAGATCCACATCCTTGAGATTGTGGACCCTGGCGCCTCGAACACTGAGCTTGGAGGAGCCTTCTACAGATGAAATCGACACTCTCTATAGTCTACGGAAGCCACCGACATCGTTCCGCCGCGTGTCGCAGTTGCCTGGCTACAAGGGCTGCTACCGCAGGTGACCGGCCGACTCCATCTGGCGCAGCTCCTTCTTCAGGTCGGACAGTTCGTCACGCAGGCGTGCCGCCAGCTCGAACTTGAGCTCGCCAGCGGCCTGCAGCATCTGCTCGTTGAGGTCGGCGATGATCGCCTCGAGGTCGTTACCCCCCGCGGCGGCGATTCCCTCCCGCCGAAGGTTTGGCGTCGGAGCGCGCTTCTTGCCGTCCCGGCTGTTGCGCCCCGAACTCAACAGCTCGGCGGTATCCGCTCCCTCCCGAAGGAGCTGGTCGGTGATGTCGGCGATCTTCTTGCGTAGCGGCTGTGGATCAACCCCGCGTTCGAGGTTGTAGGCGACCTGCCGCTCCCGGCGCCGCGTGGTCTCCTCGATCGCCAGTGTCATCGAGTCGGTCATCTTGTCGGCGTACATGTGGACCTCGCCCGAGACATTGCGAGCCGCTCGACCGATGGTTTGGATGAGCGAGGTTCCCGACCTGAGGAAGCCCTCCTTGTCGGCATCCAGGATCGCGACGAGTGACACCTCAGGGAGGTCGAGGCCCTCGCGCAGCAGGTTGATGCCGACGAGCACGTCGTACACGCCCTGTCGCAGTTCGGTCAGCAGCTCGACCCGGCGGAGAGTGTCGACGTCCGAGTGCAGGTAGCGCACGCGCACGCCCGCCTCGCCGAGGAAGTCGGTGAGCTCCTCTGCCATCTTCTTGGTGAGAGTCGTGACGAGAACACGTTCGTTCTTCTCCACTCGCTGGCGGATCTGCTCGAGCAGGTCGTCGATCTGGCCCTTGGACGGCTTGACGACGATCTGCGGATCGACGAGGCCCGTCGGACGGATGATCTGCTCGACCACCGAGTCGGTGATGCCGCGCTCGTACTTGCCCGGTGTCGCGGAAAGGTAGACCTTCTGCCCGACTCGATCGAGAAACTCCTCCCACTTCAGTGGTCGGTTGTCCAGCGCGCTCGGGAGCCGGAAGCCGTGCTCGACCAGCGTGCGCTTGCGGGATGCGTCACCCTCGTACATCGCGCCGATCTGCGGAACCGTGACGTGTGACTCGTCGATCACGACCAGGAAGTCTTCCGGGAAGTAGTCGAGCAGGCAGTTCGGGGCCTCCCCTGGCATCCGGCCATCGATGTGCCGCGAATAGTTCTCGATGCCGCTGCAGAATCCGATCTGCTCCATCATTTCGATGTCGAAGGTGGTTCGCATCCGAAGTCGCTGGGCCTCCAGAAGTTTGCCCTGGCGCTCGAGCTCGGCCAGGCGCTCCGCCAGCTCGACCTTGATCGTGACGATGGCCTTCTTCATGGTGTCCGGGCTTGCCGCATAGTGGGTCGCAGGAAAGACGGACACGGCATCCAGCTTCCGGATGACATCGCCGGTGAGCGGATGCAGGGCGTAGATGGCCTCGATCTCGTCACCGAACAGCTCGATCCGGATGGCGTGCTCTTCGTACACCGGGATGATTTCGATGGTGTCCCCACGCACGCGGAACTTTCCGCGCGAGAAGTCGACATCGTTGCGCTGGTACTGCATGTTGACGAACCCGCGGATGAGCGCATCACGGCCGACGTGGTCGCCCACCTGGAGAGCGACCATGGCACCGAGGTACTCCTCCGCGGCGCCGAGGCCGTAGATGCACGACACGGTCGAGACCACGATGACGTCCCGGCGGGACAACAGCGAGTTCGTGGTCGAGTGCCGGAGTCGCTCCACCTCTGAGTTGATCGAGGAGTCTTTCTCGATGAACGTATCGGTCTGCGGAACGTAGGCCTCAGGCTGGTAGTAGTCGTAGTAGCTGACGAAGTACTCGACCGCGTTGTTGGGCATCAGTTCGCGGAACTCGTTCGCGAGCTGGGCCGCGAGAGTCTTGTTGTGCGCGAGGACGAGCGTCGGCCGCTGCACCTGTTCGATGAGCCAGGCCGTCGTCGCGGACTTGCCGGTGCCGGTAGCGCCGAGCAGAACGACATCCGTCTCGCCCGCGTTGATGCGTTGAGCAAGTTCGGAGATGGCCTGCGGCTGGTCACCGCTCGGAACATACTCGCTGATCACCTCGAACGGGCGGACGGCGCGGGTCGGCTGCATGCTTCAAGCTTAGGCAGCCCGGCCGACATCCGCCGGGGCGTGCCGATCCGGGAACGGCTCGGGCTAGTGAGCCCTTAGTTCCCGCCAGAGCGCATCCGTCTGCTCGAGCGTGTGGTCGAGTGACCCGTTGGCGTCGATGACCAGGTCGGCAAGCTTCAACCGGTCAGCGTCGGACGCCTGGGCACGTAGTCTGCCCTCGGCCTCCGCTCGGCTCATCCCACGCAGCTCCACCATCCGGTCGACGCGCGTCTGGATGTCGGCATCAACGACGACAACGAGGTCGAACGACTTGTGTCGGTCGCCCTTGGCCTCGGCCAGCAGGGGTACGTCGTAGACGAGCACGGCATCGGGGTCTTCGGCCGCTGCGGCGTCGAAGAGCTCACGGGCACGGGCCCATATTGCCGGGTGTGTGATCGCGTTCAACTGTTCGCGCTTATCCGCATCCGCGAAGATGATGGCGCCGAGAGCGGGACGGTTGAGCGTGCCGTCGGCCGAGATGACGGATGCGCCAAAGGCCTGCTCGATCGCCGCGAGCCCCGCGGTTCCGGGTTCGACCACCTCACGCGCGAGCACGTCCGCATCGATGACGATGGCACCGAGCTCGGCGAGACGTTTCCCCACGGTCGACTTACCCGACGCAATCCCGCCGGTGACAGCGACCAGTCTCATGTGCAGATTCTAGCTTTGCGCGCGATTCAAAGGCATTTCACAACCGCCGCATCATGTTCGTCGATTGGCGAAATGTAGCGTTGATGTCGATGACTACGACGACCGAAGTTCCGCCTCGAGCGGCCAAGCCCACGCCAATTCTTTTTCACCGGCGACGCGGCGTCGTCGTCGTGTTGCTGTGCGTCATGTACTTCATCTCGTACTTCGATCGCAACAACATTGCGACCGCCGGGCCGAGCATCATCGCGGAGTTTCATCTCAGCGACGCGCAGTTTGGATTGGCCGCCTCCGTCTTTTCGATCTTCTATGCCGTACTCCAGATCTTTGGCGGCTGGATCGGTGAAAAGATCGGCCCACGTCGTGGGTTGTTGATCCTCGGCCTGATGTGGGGCCTGTCCACCCTCTTCACCGGGCTGGTTGTCGGGCTCGTGACGTTGCTGGTTGCGCGCGCGATCCTGGGCTTCAGCGAGTCGGCGACCTTCCCGACCGCCACCCAGGCCATGAGCCGATGGGTGCCACCGGACCGCAATGGGCTCGTCCAGGGCATCGTTCACTCGGCTTCCCGACTTGGAACGGCCGTCGCGCCCGTTGTCGTTGCCGCGATCATCGTCGCCTCGGGGTGGCGCTCCTCGTTCATCTACATCGGCATCCTGAGCATGCTGTGGGCTTTCATCTGGATGGCGCTGTTCCGCGACCGGCCGAAGGATGTCAAAGGCATCACGGCTCTTGAACTGTCGGAGGTTCCCGCCCAACCCGCAGCGGCAGACCGGCCGCCGGTGCCGTGGCGCCGACTCATGCGCACCATCCTTCCCGTGACCCTCGTCGACTTCGGCTACGGCTGGGTCGCCTGGGTCTTCTTCACCTGGATTCCTACGCTGCTTGCGACCACCTATCACCAGAACGTTTCGACCTACGGCCTGCTCACCTCGCTGGTGCTTGTCGGCGGTGTCGTTGGCGACACGCTGGGCGGACTCGCGAGTGACCGCATCCTCCGCCGCACGCTCAACCCGGGGCTGGCCCGCCGCACACTGCTGCTGATCGGTTTCATCGGCTCGCTGCTCTGCCTGACGCCGCTACTCTTCACTCCCCCGCTCAACGTCGCCGTCGTTGCCCTCGCGTTCTCGTTCTTCTTCCTCGAGCTCACGAACGCGCAGTTGTGGGCGATTCCGATGGATGTCGCCCCGACCTGGTCCGGAACGGCCAGCGGAATGATGAACACGGGCTTCGCCGTCGCCGGCATCATCTCGCCCATCGTCGTTGGTGCGCTCGTCGACGCGACCGGTGGCTTCGCCATCCCGTTCGGGGTCTCGATCGCGATCCTCGTGGGCGCGGCAGTTCTTGCCGGCGTCATGCGCCCGAAGCGGGTCGACCCGATCACCGCCCAGTCGAACAGGACCGGTTCACACGACGCCGATTCGAACGGCGCTCCCGTTGCGGCTACTGCCGAGTAGACGTCCTGAACCAGCGGCCACCGAATCGGCGACCCGTCAGCGCAAGGCTGAGTGGTGTGCGACGCGCGGCTTCCGTAATGGCTATCGCACCCGCGACCACGAGAAGGTAGATCACGAGGGTCAGCCACGGCTTCGGCACCGCGTGCTCGAACCAGTCGTCGCCGACCCAGAGCAGCAGCCAAATGACGAGTGGATGTGCGAGGAAGATCCCGAAGGAGCGATCGGACGCGAGCGTGACGAAGCGAGTGCCGACGCCACTCGGGTTCCGCCGATCCGCCCACCGGGTTCCGATGGCGAGGAAGCCAAGCCCGATCGCGGTCCCCCACAGCATCATGATCGGCTGAAGCGGCGCCACCAGCGGTGAATACACCATGCCGAGCGCGGCAGCGATCAGGAAGACCCCGATCGTAAGGACGGCACTGCCGAGCACAACCCAACCGATGAGCGGACGGTGGGCCCGCACCCAGGCGAGGAATTCGGTCGCGTGATCCGCGGCGACCGCGCCGGCGAGGATGAAGAACTCGTAACTGAAGAAGTAGGAGCCCTGAAGACCGTGCAGGAAGGCCACCGATGCCGGCCAGTAGAAGTAGAGCGCAACGATTACCAGCTGCACGACAAATCCAGCACCGAGCGTGAACCAGTGGCGCCCGCGAGTCTTACGAACGAGCCAGAGGATGCCGGGCAAGAGCAGGTACACCTGCATCGTGACGAGCAGGAAGTAGAGGTGATACCACGCGGTTCCGGTGACCAGCTCGCCCAGGAATTTCAGGAACAGCTGGCCGATCGATGCGGAACTTGGCGTGTGCAGGTCGTTTGCCACGAAGTAGATGGCGGACCACACGACATAGGGAATGCCGACCAGAAGGAACCGCCGCGGCCAGAACCTCCGCATCAGCACCGGCCGGTGCAGATAGCTGTTCACAAGCACGAAAGCGGTGAGAGCAAAGAACACATTCCGCGTGAAGTGCAGCAGACCGAGAAGCAGGTAAAGCGAGAGGTCGGACCGCGCGGCCGTGGCGCTGATCGTGTGGACACCGATCACGCAGAGGAAGGTCAGGATGCGGACGACGTCGACCTCCCAGAGGTGCTGTCGTTCGCGCGGTACGGGCGGAGCCACGATGACGCCGATGCCGTCCTCCTGGTGTTCCGTTACCTTTTCGCTCACATCGCGCCCGTTTCTGCGAGTGAGCGAACCCTGCTTCGCTGGACCTTTCCGGTCGGCGCTCTCGGCAGGTCTTTGACGACTACGATCTGGGCGGGGCGCTTGAAGCGAGGGAGTTCCGCGTCGCACCGGCTTTGGAGAGAGGCAACGAGGTCGGCGGCGATGACACTCATTTCCCTCACCGGAATGACGTATGCCTTCGGTACAGCGCCGAGCACATCATCCGGCTTCGCCACGACGACCGCCTCGAGAACCCGCGCATCGCCGAGGAGGACCTCTTCCACCTCTGCCGGGTAGACCTTTTCCCCGCCGCGGTTGATCACGTCGTCCGCGCGACCGTGAAGGTAGACGTAGCCATCGGCGTCGATGCGGCCGAGGTCGGCCGTGTTGAGCCATCCGTCGGAGTCGAAGCGCTCGGGTGCGCGACCGAACAGGTAGGAGGACACGATGCCGGGTCCACGGATCCACAGGACTCCGATTTCGTCGACGGGCGTATCCGTCCCGTCCTCGGCGCGAACCCGAATCTCGCTTCCGAGCGGCAGACCCACCGAGCCCGGATGCGAACGGTCGCCGGGAGCTGTCGCGGCAATCTGGCTGGCGCCCTCCGTCATACCCCAACTGACGACGAGGGGAATGCCCGAGAGCGATTCCCGCACCGCATCCGGCAACGGAGCCGAGGCGGAACGGATGAACCGAAGGCCGAGATCCGGAACGGGGGCACCGTCGCGGGTCAGCACGGCGAGGATCGCCGGAACCGCGTTCAGCCAGGTGATGCGGCGTTCGGCCAGCAATTCCCAGAATCCAGTCCGGTGGAAGGACGAGTCGACCACGAGGGTCGCGCCGGCCAGAAGCGTCGCGAGGAGACCGACGACCTGCGCGTTGACGTGGAACAGCGGCAGCGAGTTGAAACCGCGATCCCCTGTGGTCAGCTGGTTATTGGCGGCGATCTGCCCGGCGACGAAGAGCAACTGCCGTTCGGGCAGCTCCACACCCTTTGGCACGCCGGTCGACCCGGAAGTGAACATCACCGCGGACCCGGTCGACACGTCCGACGATCCGGTCTCGGGCATCGGTCGAGGATCGAACAGCGGATGAACGGGACGACCGGTCGCGACGTCCACGAGCGCAACCTCACCCGAGTAGCGCTCGGCGGATAGTTCGGTGTCGACCACGACGAGTGCCGCTCCCCCGATGAGGTCGGAGGTGCGCTGGGGTTCGCCGAGCGGCAGAGACGGATCAAGCGGGACGGCGCGCATCCCACTGGAGATCGCAGCCAGGTGTGCCACGGCGAATGCGATGGGGTCGGAAACCGCGACAAGCACGGGCGAGCCCGGGACGAGCCGGAGGGCCTCGAACAGCGACCGCCAGTCGCCGATTCGTGCGTCGAGTCCGCGATAGTCGATCAAGCGAGTCGAGCGGGCGTCTTCGATGTAGGGGTGATTCGGAGACGTACTTGCGCGCAGCCGGATCAACTCGGCGAGGCAAAGGTCGCCGGCAGCATTATCCATACCTTTATTTTAAGGGCGCGGAAATGTTGCCCCGGCCCTGGGGCCTGTGAAGGGGCTAGACGTTTCCTATGATTTGCGGGTTAGCGGTAGAGCTGAGTCAACATCCACTTCCAGACTCCCTCGAACACCGACTCTCCCGACTTTGTGCGGGGTGTCGCGTTCGTGATGTCGCGCAGGTGCGAGCTTTTCGGGCCGCCAAGATCGAGATGGCTCAAGAGCTCGTGCGACGCATACGGCGGAGCTTCGGCCGTGTCCGCCGGGCGACCGAATTCGCCAAGCCCGATCGCGTTCCAGGACGGCAGGATCCGCGAAGCAAACTCGTCGCCCGTGTCGTCGAAGCCGTACATCCGCGACGGAGGCGTCGCGCCCGGCTGGTGCATCCAGGAGGCATCCACCCCGTGATCGCTATCGACCGGCGACGAGAACATGAGCACGCCCCTTACCGGGTGGACGTGTGCGATGTAGGCGGATTCGCCGCCGCCCTGCGAGTGGCCGGCGACGACGATGCGGCTCCAGTCGATCCCCCCGGCACCCAAGAACCGCCCCCATCCGCCCTTTCGGTCGGTGACTTCCAGCTGATGAATCGCACTGGTCAGCCGGTCCACGATCGAGTTCTGGGGGTTGACGGCGCTGTACCGCCCCGGGTGGGTGCCGTCGAGTCGATTCCTCTGGACGGCGCCGTAACACTTTGCGTTGGTTTTGCAGATCCTCGCGACAGAGGAGCCCACGTTCCAATAGTCGAGGGCAAGCACGTGATAGCCAACGGAGCGTGCCGTGCTCAGGAAGGACGTGTACTCGGAGGGGTGGTACCCCGTTGCGGGCAGGAAGAGCAGTAGCGGGCTGGACACGTTGGTCCGCGATGCATAGTTGTCGAAGTTCGGTGAGATGTCGGCCCCACCGGTCGCGTGCAGGCGAAACTGCTCACGCACAACCTCGTCCGTCGGATCTACCGGATGCGGCGACCCGCCGGTACGTTGCGACCCAGACTCAGACCCAGACCCAGACCCAGCCGACGTCGAGGAGCCTGCGCTTGCCGCTGCACTGCTCGTCGTGTGATTGCCCGCCGGACCAGTGCCTTCGACACCAGTGCCTTCGACATCGCTGCCGAGGACCACGCCGCCAAGGACCAGTCCAGCCACGACGACAAGGCTGATCCCCGTGAGAATTGCACCACGACGAATCCAGGCGCGCTTATGACCTCCCGCGGGCCACACGCGCACTCGAATCACGCTGAAAGAGTATGCGATGGTTTCCGATCAGTGCCCGTGAAATCACCGAGATGTACCGGATGGTCTCCGCCATGTTTCCTGAACGCCATGTTTTCTGGTTCGGGCGCAGCAAAAACGGCCGGCACCCCGAAGGGTACCGGCCGTTTTCGCTATCGAACCAGAACGAACTAGTTGTTGCTGCTCAGCTTCTCACGAAGGGCCGCGAGCGACTCGTCATCCGCGAGCGTTCCGCCGATGCCGGGAGCCGCGTCCTCGCTCGAGAAGGAGGATGCGCCAGCCGGCACGCCGGTCGACGGGTGGTCCTCTTCGAGGGCGGCAGCGATGACCTGCTTCTTGTGGGCTTCCCAGCGAGCCTGGGCCGCAGCGTAGTCCTGCTCCCACTTCTCGCGCTGGGTCTCGAAGCCTTCGCGCCACTCGTTCGTCTCGGGGTCGAAGCCCTCCGGGTACTTGTAGTTGCCGGCCTCGTCGTACTCGGTGAGCATTCCGTAGAGAGCCGGGTCGAACTCGGTTCCCTCGGGGTCGACGCCCTCGTTCGCCTGCTTCAGCGAAAGGCTGATGCGGCGACGCTCGAGGTCGATGTCGATGACCTTGACGAAGACCTCGTCGCCGACCGAAACGACCTGCTCGGCCAGCTCAACGTGCTTGCCCGACAGCTCGGAGATGTGGACGAGTCCCTCGATGCCCTCTGCAACACGGACGAACGCACCGAACGGCACCAGCTTGGTGACCTTTCCGGGTGCAACCTGGCCGATCGCGTGAGTGCGAGCGAACACCTGCCACGGGTCTTCCTGCGTTGCCTTGAGCGAGAGCGAGACGCGCTCGCGCTCCAAGTCGACCTCGAGGATCTCGACAGTGACCTCCTGGCCGACCTCGACAACCTCGGACGCGTGCTCGATGTGCTTCCACGACAGCTCGGAAACGTGAACGAGTCCGTCGACGCCGCCGAGGTCGACGAATGCGCCGAAGTTGACGATCGACGAAACGACACCCTTGCGAACCTGGCCCTTGGACAGGTTGTTGAGGAACGTCGTGCGGCTCTCGCTCTGCGTCTGCTCGAGGAGCGCGCGACGCGACAGCACAACGTTGTTGCGGTTCTTGTCGAGTTCGAGGATCTTGGCCTCGATCTCCTGGCCGAGGTACGGCGTGAGGTCGCGAACGCGGCGAAGCTCGATGAGCGAGGCCGGGAGGAATCCACGAAGACCGATGTCAACGATGAGGCCACCCTTGACAACCTCGATGACGGAGCCGGTCACGATGCCATCGGCATCCTTGATCTTCTCGACATCGCCCCACGCGCGCTCGTACTGCGCGCGCTTCTTGGAGAGGATGAGGCGGCCTTCTTTGTCTTCCTTCTGGAGAACAAGGGCCTCAACCAGGTCGCCGACCTGAACGACCTCTGTGGGGTCGACGTCGTGCTTGATGGAAAGTTCACGGGAGGGGATGACACCCTCCGTCTTGTAACCGACGTCGAGGAGAACCTCGTCACGATCGATCTTGACGACGGTTCCTTCGATGAGGTCACCGTCATTGAAAAACTTGAGAGTCTTTTCGACCGCGGCAAGGAAATCTTCAGCAGATCCGATGTCGTTGATGGCTACCTGCTTGGGCGCCTTGTCGGTCGTTACGAGTGTCATGTAGTTATTGCTCCAGTAGGGAAATGCCCGAAATCGGGCACAAATCAGGCCGGTGACGATGAAGCTCTTGTTGTGATTTCGTCACTGACGATCGGAATAGGAAGTCGACTGCAGCATAGAGACACAGTTGCGACATTCCAGCCTAGCGGGATCTGTCGATCGATGCCAATGCCTGACCTTGCCTCCTGCCTAACAAATGCCTGAGTACTTTCACATCCCGACCCAGACCGTTCCCCGCTGGATATCGTTCACTATGTCTTGATGCAAAAACACATGGTCAAGCAACGGCCGCGCGTTGGGCCGACTATTGCAGTCATCGCCGGCGTGGCCACCGCCTCGGTGGTGGCTATCACGATTCTCGGGCGGGTGGTGACCGCTCCCGCGTCGCAGGGCGCGGCGAGTGAGCCGACTGCGACCAACACCGCAATAGTCATCCAGACCCCTGCGCCGCCGCCATCCCCGATTCGACCGACCGTCCTCGCTATCGGCGACTCCGTGATGAAGGGATACGGTGTCCCGCCCGGCGACTCATGGCTCGACAAGCTGGCGACGATGCAGGGATGGAACCTCATTGACCGCAGTTGCGATGGCGCGGGATTCATCCGCGTCGGCGCCGCCGATTGCGGGAAGAACTTTCCAGCTATCGTCGCGGCATCGAAGGGCCTGGCGCCCGATTTCGTGATCATTTCTGGCAGCGCAAACGACTTCGGTACCGACGACGACCAACTACGGGCGACCACCGACGCCGCTGTCGAAGCGCTCAGGACGGAGTTTCCGCGCGCCACCCTGATCGGCCTGAATGTTGCGTGGGGGGACCAGCCGCCGCCTGGCAAGGTCGCGGTGATCAATGCGCAGATCGCCGGGGCGATGGCAAACGTGCACGGGATCTACCTTGACTTCGGCACTCCCCTTCGTCTCCATCCGGAACTCATGCAGGCCGACCACCTTCACCCCCGCCCAGCGGGGCAGCTCGTGCTCGAGTCGGCGATCGAAAAGGCACTGGCCCACGCGGGGCTGGTGATCTAGTGGGCGTGCGCGAAATCCCCCGCCGAATCTGGCTGGGCCTGTCGTTGATCCTCTGCGCGTCGGCCGTGCTGTACAGCTGGAACCTTGGCTCCGGCGGATTCTCGGACTACTACGCGACTGCTGCCCGAAGCATGGGGCTGAGTTGGCGTGCCTTCGCCTTTGGCGCCTTCGATCCCAACGCGACGATCACGCTTGACAAGCTGGCCGGGTTCCTCATTCCCCAGGCTCTCTCCGTTCGAGTGTTCGGCTTTTCGGCGTGGGCGCTCGGTCTGCCGCAGGTCATCGAGGGCCTCGTAACGATCGCGGCGGTGTTCTACCTTGTCGCTCGGTGGATTGGGCCACGAGCCGGCCTGGTCGGTGCCTGCGCCATGGCGTTCACACCTCTTCTGGTCTCGATGTTTGCGCATCCGATGGAAGATTCGATGCTCACCATGTTCACCGTGCTCGCCGTCGTGGCGTGGCAGCGGGGCATGGAACTCGGCAGCACCCGATGGCTGGTGATCGCTGGGGTGATGGTCGGCCTTGGATTCCAGGCCAAGATGCTGCAGTCCTGGTTGGTGCTCCCGGCGATGGTCGTTGTCTTCTTGCTGGCCGCCTCCGGCTCGAGGCGGCACAGGCTGGGTCAGATCGCCGTTTTTGGATTGACGACCGTGGCGGTGTCCGTATCGTGGATGACGGCAATCAGCCTGGTGCCTGCATCCTCGAGGCCGTACATCGACGGCACGTCCAACAACAACATCTTCTCGATGGTTTTCGGATACAACGGCATTGACCACTTTCTCCGGGGTGCCGTGCCCGGAGCGCTCAGTGCGGCGCCCCCGGCTGGTGGCAGCGTCCGAACCTCTTCGATGCTCATCAAACTCATTGGTCACACCCCGCTGAAGCTGTTCTTCCCCGAATACGCGACCCAGATCGGCTGGCTGTTCCCGCTCGCTGCTGCTGGCATCGTGCTCGGGATCCTCGAGTTGCGCCGGGCGCGCGGGGCCGGAACTCCCATCGCTCCCCTCGGGATCGCAGTATTGTTCAGCACCGCGTTCCTCCTGACGCTTGCCGTCGTACTCGGGCTCATGAGCTTGCCGCACACCACCTATCTTGCGAGCATGGCGTTGCCTCTTGCCGTGCTCTGCGCCGTCGGCGTCACCCTGCTGTGGCGTGCCTTCCGCCGCCGCGAACCTCGTTGGAAGTACGCGCTCCCGATCACCGTTGCGGTGCAGTGCGCGTGGGTGGTGGACCTCCTGTCGAATTTCCCGGCGTTCGCCAACTGGATGACTCCACCGATCCTCGTAATCGGCGCCCTTGCCACGGTGCTGCTGTTTCGGTCGGCGAGGGGACGGACAAACGCCAGGGCAATGGGACACGCAATCAACCCTTTCGTCGCCATCGCCGCACTCGGGCTTGCCCTACTCGGTCCGATCGTCTGGTCGTTCAGTACGCTCAGCCTTCCCTTCGCTGGTTCCCCGAATGACGCCTACGCCGGGCCGCGTGTCACCTCGTTGTTCAATCCGCCGGTCACGTCGCCCGCCCTGTACGGGAGCGGCCTCAGTTCAAACCGAGCGAGGCCGAAAACGGCCACCGTCGAGGACGCTGGCTATGACTACGCGTTTGCGCGCGCGCGCCGGCTCACCTATGTTCTCGCGACCGATTCGTGGCGGAGCGACGCTCCCCTGATCATGGATGACGCGCGCAGGACACTGGCGATTGGGGGCTTCACCTCGAAGGCGCCATCGCTGACAACGAGCAGGATTGAGGATCTGATCGAACAGGGACAGTTGCGATATCTGCTCCTGACCGGTCCGTCGGCGAAGAATATTGGCGCTACCCCACCCGACCTTCAATTCCGCAACTGGGCGATGGCGCACTGCACGGTGGTCCCGGAAAAGGACTACGCCCCCAAGCGGCTGTCGTCGACGTCGATCCCCGACGTCCTGTTCGCCTGCAGCCCATCCGGGCTCTAAGGCGAGGCCGCGCACCAGGCGCTGACAGGGCAGGACGGGCCAGGGCGGCTGTCGGGCTACGCGCCGAGCGCACCCGACTTCGCGAGTACCCCATTCATCACGTCGAGCTCCGTGTCATAGACATGAGCTGACTTGATTACGAAGACGAGTTTGCCGACCGGTACACCCAGTTGTGCGCCGATGTACTCCTGCAGCCAGGCGAGTTCGACGAGGTTGCCGTAACCCTTCGAGCCAAAGTCGATGCTGTGCGCGTAGACGACCTGCTCAAGCGCGCCGTCGCGCATCCAGAAGTCCAACAGGCTGACGCAGGGAATGTAGGTGGTGTCGAGGAGCGGCTCGAACGTCGTGATCGTGGCGGATCGGGTCGAGGGATCGGTGCGGAGCCTCTCGATCACCCACTCGACCTGGTTACGCCCGGCGCCGGCGTAATCGAACAGGCGGCTCGCGTAGCTTCGCGCGCCTCCGAGTTCGGCAACCAGCGAGTGGTCGGTGAAGTTGGCGTGCATCCACTCGAGGCGCTCGGGGTCAGCGAACCGGGAGATGATCGCGTCGGTCGCACTCGGCCCGGTCACGGTCAGCGTGGCCTGCTCAACCTCGAGGATCGGCAACTCGTCGTACTCGCTCGGCCGTCCATCGGCGAGGATGCGAGCGGCGATCTCGAGCCACGCCTCTCCGCTGGTCTCGGTCTGGATCCTGATATCCGAGTGAGCGGGCACGGTCATGCGGCAATTCTCAACTGTCATCCGAGCAGGGCCGACTTCAGTGTGTCGAGCCCGACTCCGCCAAGGTCGAGTGCCTTCTTGTGGAAGTCCTTCGGGCTGAATGCCGCTCCCTCGCGCGACTTGTACTCATCCCGAATCTGCTCCCAGATGCGCTGGCCGACCTTGTACGACGGCGCCTGTCCCGGCCAGCCGAGGTAGCGATTGACCTCGAAGCGCACGAACTCCGAATTCATGTTGACGTTGCCAGCCATGAACTCGAACGCGTAGTCGCCGGTCCAGGGGCCCTTGCCGTCCGGACGCTCCTTCTCGAGGTGCACGCCGATGTCGAGGACGACGCGAGCTGCGCGCATCCGCTGGCCGTCGAGCATGCCGAGTCGATCGGCGGGATCTTCGAGATAGCCGAGCTCCTCCATGAGACGCTCGGCGTAGAGGGCCCAGCCCTCGGCGTGCCCGGACGTACCGGCGAGGAGTCGGCGATAGCTGTTCAGGGTCGCGCGGTTGTAGACGGCCTGCGCGATCTGCAGGTGATGACCTGGGACTCCCTCGTGGTAGACCGTCGTCAACTCACGCCAGGTGTCGAACTCCGTGACGCCCTCGGGAACCGACCACCACATCCGTCCCGGACGGGAGAAGTCATCGGTTGGACCGGTGTAGTAGATGATTCCGGTGTGGCTCGGCGCGATCATGCACTCGAGCGTGCGGATCTCTTGCGGGATGTCGAAGTGGGTCCTGCCGAGTTCCTCGACCGCACGGTCGCTGGTCTCCTGCATCCATCTCTGGAGCGCATCGGTACCGTGGAGCTTGCGGGATGGGTCAGCGTTCAGGAACTCGATGGCCTCCTCGACGGAGGCACCGGGCTTGATCTCGTTGGCGATGGCCGTCTGCTCCTCCACCATGCGCCGGAGCTCCTCGATGCCCCACTCGTAGGTCTCGTCGAGGTCGACCGTCGCACCGAGGAAGGAGCGCGAGGCGACCTCGTAGATGTCTCGACCCACGGCGTCCCGGTCGCCCGCGACAGGAAGCAGCTCGTTCTCGAGAAAGTCCGCGAGGGTGTCGTAGGCCTCGGCTGCCGCGCGCGCACCCCTGCGCAGGTCTGAGGCGAGCCCGGCGGAAACGCCGTCCGCCTTGGCGACAAGCTCGGCGAACAGTCCGTCGGGATCCGCGGTTGTTCGCGCCTGGGCGACGACCTCGCGAACCTGTCTACCGGCTGGAACGACCCCCTGGGAAATTCCCTGGCGCAGGGTTTCGAGATACTGGTCGATCGCCGCCGGCGCACCGTTCAATCGGGAAGAGATGTTGGACCAGTCGCCCTCTGACTCGGTCGGCATGATGTCGAAGATCTCGCGGATGCCCTGCGGCGGCGAGGCGATGACGTTTACGTCACGAAGGTGCAGCCGAAGGTCGAATCGCTCGAGATCGAGCCGA
The DNA here is from genome assembly GCA_025465535.1 of Glaciihabitans sp. GTDB lineage: Bacteria > Actinomycetota > Actinomycetes > Actinomycetales > Microbacteriaceae > Galbitalea. The sequence continues at coordinate 44,035 of JAODMY010000015.1, read as the reverse complement.
AGCGTCGCCAGCAGGTCTTCCTTGGTGACCCGGTCGACCTCATCCACCGGGTTCAGGGGCGAAAGCTCACCGATAACGGATCGTGTCGCGTCGGCCAACTGCTCGTGCCCGGCAGGCGAGAAGTCTTCCCACTCCCCCAGTTTCCCGTTGTCGAGACCGATGTAGGTCGCGAGCGTCGGGACGAGAGCGCCGAGGGTCGTGACCCAGCCCTCAGCCACCCGATCGATTTCGGTCTGCGGGCGAATCTGCCCGTGCTGGTCAGTACCCTGCTGCTCGTCGGCTGTCATGGATCGAGCCTAGGACACGTGCTCAGCTAGCTGGCGAGAAGCTGGTAAACCTCGTCGACCGTCGTTGCGGTTCGCAGGGATTCCGCCCGACCCTCCTCAAGCAGCGCGGACGCGAGTTGGCTCAGCAGCGTGATGTATCGCCTGCCGTGCGCCGCGATCCCGATCACGATGGCCACCTGCTGGTCGCCCCAGGCGATCGGGTTGGCCAGGCGCAGCAGTGCGAGCCCCTCGACGAGAACGTCGTTCCTGGCCGCGAGGGTTCCGTGCGGCATCGCTACACCGTCACCGACGAAGGTCGACACCGTTCGCTCACGGTCGAGCATCTGATCGACGTATCCGGAGTCGACGGATCCCGCTGACACGAGCAGCGCACCGACCTGGCGAATTGCATCATCCCGGCTGGTCGCGGTGGCATCGAGATCAATGGATGTCTCGGGCAGCAGCACGCGAAGCTCGGAGCGCGAAGGAGCCATGCCTCAAATCTACCGCGCCGGAATCTACTGGCCGGAATCTACTGGCCGGAATCTACCGCGCCGGAACCTAGTGCGCTGCCTGGTCCCAGTTCTCTCCCGTGCCGATCTGGACCTCCAGCGGTACGCGCAGGTCAGCGGCGTGCCCCATTCGGTCGCGGACGATGGCGCTGAGCGCATCCAACTCGCCCGCGGCGACCTCGAACACCAGCTCGTCATGCACCTGCATGAGCATCCTCGAGCCGAGGCCGCCCGTGCGGAGGTCGTCGGCGATGCCCAGCATGGCAATTTTGAAGATGTCGGCGGCCGACCCCTGGATGGGCGCGTTGAGCGCGGCTCGCTCCGCGTTCTCGCGGAGCACCCGGTTGTTCGAGGTCAGGTCGCCAAACGGGCGCCGACGACCGAAGATCGTCTCGGTGTAGCCGTCGACCCTCGCCTGCTCGACGACGTTGCGCAGATAGTCGCGCACCGCGCCAAAGCGGGAGAAATAGTCACCCATGAGTTGCTTGGCCTCGGCCGTCTCGATGCGCAGCTGCTTGCTCAGCCCGAACGCGCTGAGCCCGTAGGCGAGGCCGTAGGACATCGCCTTGACCTTGGTTCGCATGATCGGCGTGACCTCCGCCGGTTCGACTCCGAAGATGCGTGATCCAACGAAACGGTGCAGGTCTTCGCCCTCGTTGAACGCCAGGATCAGCCCCTCATCGCCCGAGAGGTGCGCCATGATCCGCATCTCGATCTGCGAGTAGTCGGCGGTCAGAAGTGTCTCGAACTTCTCGCCTCGCTCGAACGCCGAACGAATCTCGCGGCCGACCTCGGTCTTCACCGGGATGTTCTGCAGGTTGGGGTCGTTCGAGGAGATGCGGCCCGTGCTCGTTCCGGTCTGGTCGTACGTCGTGTGGATGCGCGCGTCGGTCGAGATGCCACGCTCGAGCGTCTCGATGATCTGCTTGAGCTTGGTCGCATCCCGATGCCGAAGAAGCAGGTCGAGGAATGGATGCGGCGCGGAGTCCTGCAGGTCGGCCAGCGAAGCCGCGTCCGTCGAGAATCCGGTCTTATTCGCCCGTGTCTTCGGCATCCCCAGCTCTTCGAACAGCACCTGCTGTAGCTGTTTGGGCGAGCCGAGGTTGATCTCGTGGCCGATCTCCGCGTACGAGCGGGACGCGAGGTCTGCCGCGGTCTCGGTCAGCGACGCGTTCAGTCGCGCAAGGAGCGTGGCGTTGACCGTGACCCCAGTCGTCTCCATGAGCGCGAGAACCGGAACGAGCGGCAGCTCGATGTCGTCGAGGACCTTCCGCGAGCCGGTGTCCAGCTTGTCCGCGAGGTAGTCGGCCAACCGCAGCACGTACCAGGCCTCGGTCGCGGGGCTCGGTGCCTCCGTCTCCGGAACCAGTTGGTTGGGGTCCGCCTGCGGCAGAGTCTCGCCGAGGTGCGAGTAGACCTGGCCCGCGAGATCCTCGTTCTTGCCGCCGGGTTTGAGCAGCCAGGCCGCCAGGGTCGTATCGAAGGCGATTCCGCTCAACGCGAGGCCGGCCCGCTGCAGCGACTTCAGCTCGCGCTTCGAGTCGTGCAGGTATTTCGGCGCCTCGCCGGCAAGCCAGGCCTCGAGCGCCACGTAGTCCGGCCGACCCGGCTCCCACGGTACGAATGCGGAATCCGACTCGCTCGCAATCCCGAGACCGGTGACCTCTCCCGCCGCGGTCTCGACCCGGAGCCCGAGGGGCTTCGTGCCCTTACCCGACTGGGTGTCGAGCCACTTGGCCAGTTCCTCGTCGACCATGACGCGCACGGGCGGCGTCACGGTACCCGTGGCGACGCCATCCACCAGCGCGTCGATGGGGTCGCTCTGCGAGCCCCCCTCGGCCTCCGCAATCTTGAGCACTCGCTCGAGGAGGGTGCGGAACTGCAGCTTGTCGAAGACCTCGCGCACCGCCGTCATGTTCATGGGTTTGCGCTCGAGGTCGGCCGGTCCGAACGGGAGGTCGACATCCGTGAGCAGGTGATTGAGCTTGCGGTTTCGGATCGCGCGATCCTTCTGCTCCCGCAGCTTTTCGCCGACTACCCCGCCGACCTCGTCTGCGTGTTCAAGCACACCGGCGAGACTGCCGAACTGGTTGATCCACTTGACGGCGGTCTTCTCGCCCACCTTGTCGATACCGATCAGGTTGTCGCTGGTCTCACCGACGAGCGCGGCGACATCCGGATACTGGTGCGGCTCGATCCCGTAGCGCTCAAACACGGTGTCGCGGTCGTAGCGCTTGAGCTCGGACACTCCGCGCGCGTTCGGATAGAGCAAGGTCACATCGTCGTTGATCATCTGGATGGCGTCACGGTCGCCGGAGACGACCAGGACGTTGAAGCCCTGCCTTGACCCCTCGTGCGCGAGCGTCGCGAGGATGTCATCGGCCTCGTAGTCCTCCTTCGAGACGGTGCGGATCCCCATGGCCGCGAGGGCCTCCTCGAGCAGCGGGATCTGACCGACGAACTCGGGTGGCGTCTCGCCCCGGGTGCCCTTGTACTCCGGGTATTCCCGCGTTCGGAACGAGTAGCGCGAGATATCGAACGCGACGGCAAGGTGCGTGGGCTTCTCGTTGGCGAGCAGGTTGTTCATCATAGAAATGAACCCGTGGATCGCATTGGTGTGCTGCCCCTCGCGATTCATAAAACTGTCGACAGGCAACGCATAAAAGGCACGAAATGCCAGCGAATGGCCGTCGATAACCATGAGGGTAGGCTTTTCGGAGTCCGTCACCTGAGCCAGCCTAGTCGCGGCTACCGACGGCGAATCGACTCAGGAATTGACTCACGAATCGACTCAGGAATCGACCCAGGAAAGAAGCCAATGACGATCCTCCCCGACGACCTCGACCCAGAGCTGTATGCGCGTCTTGTGGAGTCGGGCGGAGGAGCTCTCACGACTCGCATGGGCATCGAGTTTCTCGAGCTTTCTGCGACGCGCTCGGTCGCGCGCATGCCCGTCGAGGGAAACACCCAGGTCATCGGGCTGCTACACGGTGGCGCCCACGTCGTCCTCGGTGAGTCGCTCGGATCCATCTCGTCTGCGATCCATGCGGGCCCCGGCAAGTACGTGGTCGGCATCGAGATCAACGCGACCCACAGCCGGTCGGCAACCGAGGGCTGGGTCACCGGTACCTGCACCGCGCTGGTTCTCGGACGGACTCTCGCCACTCACGAAATCGTCATGACCGACGAGAAGGGCCGCAGACTCTCGACCGTCCGCATGACGAACATGGTTCGGAGCCAGTAGCGCCCTACACGTGTCTGCCCCCGGGCGATGCATCTGCCCCCGTACGTACGGGGGCACGCGCATCACCCGGGGGCAGACACCGCTGGAAGCTACTTTTTGGCCCGGTGCGAAGCTACTTTTTGGCGCTCAGCTGTTCGATGATCGCCTGGGCGACGTCGTGCATCGTGAGGCGACGGTCCATGGATGCCTTCTGGATCCAGCGGAATGCCTCGGGCTCGGTGAGGCCCATCTTCTCGTTGAGCAGGCCCTTGGCCCGATCAACGAGCTTGCGAGTCTCGAAGCGCTCGACGAGGTCGGTGACCTCGGCCTCGAGGGTGATGATCTGCGCGTAGCGCGCGAGGGCAATCTCGATCGCCGGCAGCAGGTCGTTGGGAGTGAACGGCTTGACGACGTAAGCCAGCGCTCCGGCCTCGCTCGCCCGCTCGACCAATTCTTTCTGGCTGAAGGCGGTCAGCAGGACGACCGGCGCGATGTGGTTCTTGGTCAGGCGCTCCGCCGCGGAGATTCCGTCGAGCTGCGGCATCTTGACGTCCATGATGACGAGGTCTGGACGCAACTCGGTCGCAAGGGCGACCGCAGTTTCGCCATCCCCCGCCTCACCGACAACCTCGAATCCGTTGTCGCGAAGGGTTTCGACGATGTCGAGTCGGATGAGCGATTCATCCTCTGCCACGACTACTCGACGTGGGACTGAAGATGCGTTTCCTTGATCACTCACGATCCAACCCTACGGTATTGTTTCGAGGGTTGTTGTGCGCCGGTGTGGCGGAATGGCAGACGCGGAGCACTCAAAATGCTTTGCTCGAAAGGGCGTGTGGGTTCGAGTCCCACCACCGGCACAACGTGATGTCTCGGGTCATCATTCACGGCTGACTCGGGACATCCATCGTCCGCGCAGTTCCGGCGGTTCGACCATGCGCCGTTTCGCCATCGGCGCGCCGGCTGCGGCCACCGCACGGATGACAAGCGGGCGCACCGTTGCGCCGGAGCCAGGGTCACGGGCCGCCCGACACAGCGTCCGGGCGCGCGAATAGCGGGGCCATCGACGTGCGCGATGACCCCGCTATTTCGTAGCAGTGTCCGTCGACGTGCCCGCTAGTTCGCGTACGCGGGCGCTGCGCCGTTGAGGGCGTCACCCACGATGTGCACGCGAAGGTCGTTCGTCGACCCGGAGATTCCGGGAGGGGAACCGGAGATGACGATGACCTTGTCACCGACCTCCGCGAGTCCCTTGGTCAGAAGCACGTCATCCACCTGGTGGTACATCGCATCGGTGTGCGTGACCCGCTCGACGACAAACGCCTCGATGCCCCAGAACAGCGACATCCGGCGCCGGATCTCGGGATAGGGAGTGAACGCCTTCATGGGCACGCGGTAGCGAAGTCGCGACATACGGCGGGCCGCATCCCCCGACTCTGTGAATACGCACACAAACTTCGCGTCGACGAAGTCGGCGACCTCAACCGCTGCCAGCGTAATCGCGCCACCCTGGGTTCGCGGCCTCGTTCCGAGCGGGGGGATGCGTTCGAGGCCGTGGTCCTCGGTGGACTCGACGATGCGCGCCATGGTCTGCACCGTGATCACCGGGTACTGGCCAACGCTCGTCTCGCCGGAGAGCATGACCGCGTCGGCGCCATCCAGAACCGCGTTCGCGACGTCGGACGTCTCGGCACGGGTCGGAACGGGCGAGCTGATCATCGACTCGAGCATCTGCGTCGCCACGATCACCGGCTTCGCCATGCGGCGGGAGAGCTCGACTGCGCGCTTCTGCACGATCGGGACCGCCTCTAGCGGGAGCTCGACGCCGAGGTCGCCTCGGGCGACCATGATCGAGTCGAACGCGTCGATGATCGCTTCGAGGTTGTCGACGGCCTGCGGCTTTTCGATTTTGGCGATGACGGGAACCTTGCGGCCCTCCTCAGCCATGATCTCGTGCACGCGGGTGATGTCGGATGCGTCGCGCACGAACGAGAGCGCGATCAGGTCGGCACCGAGCTTCAGGCCCCAGCGGAGGTCCGCCTCGTCCTTCTCGGACAGCGCGGGAACGTTGACGGCAACGCCAGGCAGGTTGATGCCCTTGTTGTTGGAGACGGGACCGGCGACGACGACCTTCGTCGTCACGACCGTGCCATCCGTCTCAAGGACCTGGACCTTGACCTTGCCGTCGTCGATCAGCAGGAAATCACCGGGCGACACATCCTGGGGAAGGCCCTTGAACGTCGTGCCCGAGAGTTCCCTTGTACCGATGACGTCCTCGGTCGTGATCTTGAAGATGTCGCCGACCGCGAGCTCGTACGGGCCGCCCTCAAACTTTCCGAGGCGGATCTTCGGTCCCTGCAGGTCGACGAGGACCGCGACCGCTTTGCCGGAGTCTTCTGCCGCCTTGCGAACGTTCTTGTAGACCTCCTCGTGCACGTCATACGAGCCGTGGCTGAGGTTCATTCGGGCTACATCGACTCCTGCCTCGATGATCGCCCGGATGTTTTCGTAGCTTGACGTGGCTGGGCCTAGCGTCGCGACGATTTTGGCGCGTCTCATTACGTCCTTCTGTGGTGGTTGTGAATCGGTGGTGGTATGGATGTTGGTCGAGGAAATTACAGCGCGATTGCGCGGTCGGTTGGCTTGATCGGGAACGGCAGGTCGGTCTCCCCCTCGAGGAAACGATCGACCGCCGAGGCCGCGGCGCGACCCTCCGCGATTGCCCAGACGATGAGTGACTGGCCGCGTCCGGCATCCCCGGCCACGAAGACTCCGGACTCGCTCGTCTCGTACTGCCCGTTGCGCGTGATGTTGCCGTTGGTCTCGAACGGAAGGTTTAGCTGGCCCTCGATGGTGTCGTCCTCCGGACCGCTGAATCCGAGTGCGAGAAGCACGAGATCGGCCGGGATGTCACGCTCTGTGCCCGCCTTCGGCACCCGTCGTCCATCGAGGTATTCGGTCTCGGCAACGCGGATTCCACGAACCTCACCGACCTCATTGGAGAGGAATTCGACGGTCGAGGCCAGGTAGACCCGCTCGCCGCCCTCCTCGTGGGCACTCGACACCTCGAACAGCGTCGGCGTCATCGGCCAGGGCTGGTGTTCGGGTCGCTCGCTCGGCGGCTGGATGCCGATCGCGAGGTTCGTGACCGAGAGTGCGCCCTGGCGGTGGGCAGTTCCGATGCAGTCAGCGCCGGTGTCTCCACCGCCAAGGACAACTACGTGCTTGCCTTCCGCGGTGAGCTGCCCTGCGACATAGTCGCCAGCGCCAACCCGGTTCTGCTGCACAAGATAATCCATGGCGTAGTGCACGCCAAGAAGGTCGCGGCCGGGAACCGGCAGATCGCGCGGCTTGGTCGCCCCAGTCGCGACGATGACCGCGTCGTACCGCGACCTCAGGTCGCCCCAGCTGATGTTCACACCGATCTCGACGCCGGCGCGGAAACGAGTTCCCTCGGCCTGCATCTGCGCGAGACGGGTCTCGAGGTGCTTCTTCTCCATCTTGAAGTCCGGGATGCCGTAGCGCAGGAGGCCGCCGATGCGGTCGTCGCGCTCGTAGACGGCGACAGTGTGACCGGCTCGGGTCAGCTGTTGCGCTGCCGCGAGCCCTGCTGGGCCCGATCCGACGACGGCAACGGTCTTTCCGGTGAGACGCTCCGGCGGATGCGGGGTGACCCAGCCGTTTGCGAAGGCCTGGTCGATGATCGAGACCTCGACCTGCTTGATCGTCACCGGATCCTGGTTGATCCCGAGCACGCAGGACGACTCGCACGGCGCTGGGCACAGCCGACCGGTGAACTCCGGGAAGTTGTTGGTCGCGTGCAGGCGCTCGATCGCGGCCCTGCCCTCGTCGCGCCAGGTGAGATCGTTCCACTCCGGGATCAGGTTGCCGAGCGGGCAGCCGTGATGACAGAACGGGATGCCGCAGTCCATGCAGCGTCCGGCCTGGCGCTTGAGGGTGGCGGCATCGCCCTGTTCGTAGACCTCTTTCCAGTCCATGAGCCGAAGCGCGATGGGACGTCGCGCCGGGGTCTCACGAGCCGGAACCTTCAAGAATCCCTTGGGATCAGCCACGAGGCACCTCACACTTCACGACACACAGGCCAGCACCTGACAGCCACAACAGATCAGCCATCAGCCACCCACCACTTCCATGATTCGAGACCACACGACGTCACCGTCGGGGTCGAGTCCCTCATCGAGCGCGATCTGGCGGGTCTCCATGACTGCCGCGTAGTCGCGTGGAACGACCTTGACGAACTCCGTGGAGCTGGCCTCGAAGTCGGCGAGCATTCGCGCGGCGACGGCCGAGTCGGTCTCGAGAACGTGGCGCTCCAGTAGGTCGCGCAGAATCTCGACGTCGGCGCTGCCGAGTGCCTCGAGGCGCAACTCGCCGCTCGCGAGTGAATCGCGGTTGACGAGTTCCGTCTTCAGGCCGTGAACGTAGGCGGTTCCACCCGACATTCCCGCACCGAGATTGTGGCCGGTTTCGCCGAGGATGACCGCGAGGCCACCCGTCATATACTCGAGCGCGTGGTCGCCGACCCCCTCGACAACCGCTGTCGCCCCGGAGTTGCGAACCAGGAATCGCTGCCCGACGGTACCGCGGATGAACATGCTGCCGCGGGTCGCGCCGTAGCCGATCACGTTGCCGGCGATGACGTTCTCCTCCGCAGCGAACGTCGATCGAGGATCGGGACGAACGATGATCTCGCCGCCGCAGAGTCCCTTGCCGACGTAGTCGTTGCTGTCCCCGATTAGCCGCAGCGTGATGCCGCTCGGCATGAACGCGCCAAACGACTGGCCCGCGGATCCGTGCAGGGTCACGTCGATCGATCCCGTCGGCAGTCCGTGCTCGCCGTGGCGAACCGTCACCTCGTGGCCGAGCATGGTTCCGACGGCACGCTCGGTGTTGCGAACGGGGAGGTCGATCGCGATCGATCCACCGTTCTCGAGCACGTCATGGCTCAGCCGGATGAGTTCAACGTCGAAGTGCTTCTCGAGCTCGTGGTCCTGGCCGCGGCGGTTGTTGCGCGGCTCGTCGTCGGCGAAGTCCGGTCCGACGAGGATCGGCGCGAGGTCGAGTCCGGACGCCTTCCAATGATCGACGGCGCGGTCGACGTCCAGCAGCTCGTGATGGCCAACGGCCTCATCGATGCTGCGGAAGCCGAGCGCTGCGAGGTATTCGCGAACCTCCTGCGCGAGGAATTCGAAGAAGTTGACCACGAACTCCGGCTTGCCGCTGAAGCGCTCGCGGAGCACCGGGTTCTGGGTCGCGACACCGACGGGACAGGTGTCGAGGTGGCAGACGCGCATCAGGATGCAGCCGGAAACCACCAGCGGAGCCGTTGCGAAGCCGAATTCCTCGGCGCCGAGGAGCGCACCGACGATGACATCGCGGCCGGTCTTCATCTGCCCGTCGACCTGGACGACGACACGATCCCGCATCCCGTTGAGCATGAGCGTCTGCTGGGTTTCGGCCAGCCCGATCTCCCACGGGGTTCCGGCATGCTTGAGCGAGTTCAACGGGCTCGCGCCGGTGCCGCCATCGTGACCGGAAACCAGGACGACGTCCGCCAGCGCCTTCGTGACACCGGCGGCAACGGCTCCGATGCCGGACTGGCTCACGAGCTTGACGTGAACGCGAGCCTTGGGGTTCGCGCGCTTGACGTCGTAGATGAGCTGCTTGAGATCTTCGATCGAGTAGATGTCGTGGTGCGGCGGCGGCGAGATGAGGCCGACCCCTGCCGTGCCGCTGCGGGTGCGGGCGATCCACGGGTACACCTTGCTCGACGGCAGCTGGCCGCCCTCGCCCGGCTTGGCGCCCTGCGCCATCTTCAGCTGGATGTCGGTCGCGTTGGTCAGGTACAGGCTCGTGACACCGAAGCGACCGGATGCGACCTGCTTGATCGCGCTGCGGCGGGTCGGGTCGAGGAGTCGGTCGACATCCTCTCCGCCCTCGCCGGTGTTCGACTTCGCACCGATACTGTTCATCGCGATCGCGAGGTTCTCGTGCGCCTCTTTCGAAATCGAGCCATAGCTCATGGCGCCGGTCGAGAAGCGCTTGACGATGGAGGACACCGGCTCGACATCATCGATCGGGATGGGCTTGCGAACGCCGTTCCGCAGCTTGAACAGCCCGCGAAGCGTCATCAGGTTCTCGGCCTGTTCGTCAACGAGCTTCGTGTAGTCACGGAAGATGTCGTAGCGACGAGCGCGCGTCGAGTGCTGCAGCTTGAACACGGTCTCGGGGTTGAACAGGTGCGGTGGCCCCTCGCGGCGCCACTGGTACTCGCCGCCGGTAGCGAGACGCTCGTGCACGCTGACGGCGCCGTCCTCCGGGTACGCGGCAGCGTGTCGCGCCGCATTCTCCGCGGCGATGACCTCGATGCCGATTCCGCCGAGCAGGCTCGTCGTGCCGGTGAAGTACTGGTCGACGAACTCCTGGCTGAGCCCGACGGCCTCGAACGCCTGTGCGCCCGCGTAGGAGCCCACGACCGAGATCCCCATCTTCGACATGATCTTCAGGACGCCCTTGCCGAGCGCCTTGATCAGGTTCTTGACGGCCTTCTCGCTCGACACGTTCTCGATGAACCCGCTGCGGACGAGTTCCTCAGCCGTCTCCATGGCGAGGTACGGGTTGATCGCCGATGCGCCGTAGCCGATCAGTAGTGCGACCTGGTGCACCTCGCGCACGTCGCCCGCCTCGACAACGATGCCAACCTTCATCCGGTTCTCAGCCCGGATCAGGTGGTGGTGAACCGTTGCGACCATGAGCAGCGACGGGATGGGCGCAAAGTCCTTGTTGGAGTCGCGGTCCGACAGCACGATGAACTGCGCACCGTTCGCGATCGCCGCGTCCACCTCCGCACACATCTTGGCGAGGCGCTTCTCCATGGCCTTCGGGCCTTTGTCGACGCGGTACAGGCCACGGATGGTCGTCGTCAGCGTCGAGCCGGGAGCCGGATCAATGTGCTGGATCTTGGCCAACTCGTCGTTGTCGATCACCGGGAAGTCGAGGATGATCTGCTTCGCGTGCTCCGGCGTCGCGGTAAGAAGGTTGCGCTCCGGCCCGAGGCCGAGGCTCATCGACGTCACCGTTTCTTCCCGGATCGAGTCGAGCGGCGGGTTCGTTACCTGCGCGAACTGCTGCGAAAAGTAGTCGAAGAGAAGTCGAGGGCGCTGCGAAAGCACGGCGATCGGCGTGTCCGATCCCATCGCACCAAGCGGCTCAGCACCGTTCTTCGCCATGGGCGCGACGAGGATGCGCACCTCTTCCTCTGTGTAGCCGAACGTGCGCTGGCGCCGGGTAACGGACGCCGGGGTGTGCACGATGTGTTCGCGGTCCGGCAGGTTCTTGAGGTTGATGCGGCCGGCATCCAGCCATTCGCCCCACGGCTCGGCCGCGGCGAGCTCAGCCTTGATCTCGTCATCCTCGATCAGGCGGCCAGCCTCGGTGTCGACGAGGAACATCTTTCCCGGACGGATGCGGCCCTTGCGGACCACCTTCTCCGGCGCGATGTCGAGGACGCCGATCTCGCTCGCGAGCACGACGAGCCCGTCATCCGTCACGAGGTAGCGACCGGGGCGAAGGCCATTGCGGTCAAGCGTCGCGCCGACCAGCGAACCGTCGGTGAAGACGAGCGCGGCCGGGCCGTCCCACGGCTCCATGAGCATCGAGTGGTACTCGTAGAAGTCGCGGCGGGCCGGGTCGATGTCGGCCTGGTTCTCCCAGGCCTCCGGCACCATCATCATGATCGAGTGCGGTAACGAGCGTCCGGTCAGCGAAAGCAGCTCGACGACCTCGTCGAAGGATGCGGAGTCGCTCGCGCCGGGCGTCACGATCGGGAGCAACGGACGGATGTCGCCCAGCAGTTCGGACTCGAGCTGAGACTGGCGCGCGCGCATCCAGTTGCGGTTTCCCTGGACGGTGTTGATCTCGCCGTTGTGCGCGATCATCCGGAACGGCTGCGCGAGCGGCCAGGACGGGAAGGTGTTCGTCGAGTAGCGGGAGTGGACAAGCGCGAGCTTCGAGGCAAACCGCTCATCGGAGAGATCCGGATAGAACGGCTCGAGCTGCAGGGTCGTGACCATGCCCTTGTAGACGAGCGTGCGGCTCGACAGCGACGGGAAGTAGGCGCCAAGTTCACGCTCGGCGCGCTTGCGCAAACGGAAGGTGACCCGATCCAGCCCGATCCCCGACAGCCTCGCCCCAACAGAGGCAACGAAGAGCTGCTCGAACACCGGCATGGCCTCGCGCGCCAGGTTTCCGATCTGGTCGGGATCGACGGGAACCTCGCGCCAGCCGAGCACGTCGAGGTTTTCGTTCGCGGCAATCGCCTCGATGCCGGACTTCAGTGCGGCCCGCTCGTTGGAATCCGTCGGCAGGAACGCCATCCCGACCGCGTAGGCGCCAGCCTCAGGTAAGTCGAATTCTGTTACCGCCTGCAGGAACTCGTGCGGAACCTGCGTGATGATTCCCGCGCCGTCGCCCGTGCCGGCGTCCGACCCGATCGCGCCACGGTGTTCGAGGTGCCGAAGCGCCTCGAGCGCGAGCTCGATGATGTCGTGACCCGCGGTTCCGCGCAGGGTCGCAACCATCGCCAGCCCGCAGGCATCCTTTTCGCGGGCAGGATCGTATAGCCCGGTGGCGGCCGGAATGCGGCTGAAACCGGAGCTGGTGTGCTGTGGCGTGAGAGCCATGAAATGCCGTCCTCACGATGATGCGAGTAAAAGAAGGGACGTCGGCGGCCCGGGGGAAAGTGTGCCCAGCGCGGAGGGTGCGGCTTCGGGGTCAGACGCCTGCGCCGCTTGTGGCGGCTACTTCGGGTGATCGAACGGCATCATCGCCGGCATCGTCGCTATCCGAATAGGTCTCGTCGGAGTCTACCTTAGACGGGGCCTCCCAGAGCTTGCCGGAAACGTACGGGCTCGGTTCGAGCCCTGGATGCCGTCTCGATTGCACGGCAAAGACGATGATTCCGATGACAACCGCTCCGATCGCGCCCCAGACATTCGAGCGCAGGCCGAAGATCACATCGCTCGGATCGATCCGGATCGACTCGAACCAGATGCGGCCAACGCCGTACCACATGAAGTAGATCGCGATCATCTTGCCCCAGCGGTACTTGTACTCGCGCTCGAGCAGCAGCAGGACAACGACGCCGAGCAGGTTCCACAGCATTTCGTACAGGAACGTGGGGTGGAACAGCGTGCCGGCGGGCAGCCCGACCGGGTACTCGGGATTCGGATTCGATGCAGGGTTCGGGATGACGAGCCCCCACGGCAGCGTCGTCGGCTGACCGTAGAGCTCGTGGTTGAAGTAATTGCCGAAGCGACCGACGGCCTGGGCGACGAGGAGCCCGGGTGCAAGCGCGTCCGCGAAGCTCCAGAATCGGATCCCCGCGATGCGGCAACCGATGAAGACGCCGATCGCGCCACCGATCAGCGCGCCGAAGATGGCGATGCCACCCTCCCAGATGTAGAACGCGGTCATCGGGTTCTTGCCGGGGCCGAAGTAGTCGTTGTAATGGGTGAGCACGTGATAGATACGCGCGCCGATGATGCCGAGCGGCACGCACCAGAGTGCGATGTCGAGCACGAGGCCGGGCTCTGCGCCACGCTTGGTCAGACGACGCGAGGTAATGATGACGGCGAGGATGATGCCGGCGATCAGGCAGAGCGCGTAGGTCTTGATGTCACTCGCCCAGCCGAGCGGCATTCCGGCCCAGTGAAACCACTGCCCCCAGGGAATGATGATGTCCGCCCACGAAGCGGGTGGACTTGGGATGCTCAGAGGCAGAGACATGCTCAGTGGCAAGGACACCGGTCGGTTCACCTTTCGAAAAAATACGAACTACGCAAGCGTACCCGCCGCCGCTCGCGCGAAATTGCAGAGCGGGACGCTACTTACCGGTGGCGAGATGGGCCGCGGCCCTTGCCACGGCATCCACTCCCCCGTCGGCCAGAGCTTTCACAAGCAGCGAGCCAACGATGGCGCCGTCAGCATAGCCGAGGACTTCATGAACCTGCTCCGGAGTCGAGATGCCGAGCCCGACGCAGGTGCTCGTCGCGCCCGCGGTTCGCAGCCTGGCAACGAGCGACCGTGCCGCGGAGTCGACATCGGACCGGGCCCCCGTGATGCCCATGGTCGAGACCGCGTAGACGAATCCGCGACTGAGTTCGACCGCCTGGCTGAGCCGGGCGTCCGTCGACGAGGGGGCGGCAAGGAAAACGCGATCGAGGTCCGTGCGGTCGGAGGTCACGAGCCAGTCGTGTGCCTCGTCCGGGATGAGGTCCGGCGTGATGAGGCCGGATCCGCCCGCGGCCACGAGTTCGTCCGCAAAACGATCGACGCCGAACTGCAGCACGGGGTTCCAATACGTCATCAGCAGCACTGGAGTGTCGACTCGCGCCCTGATGGCGGCGACCGCCTCGAATCCGTGGCTGAGACGGAAACCACCCGCGAGAGCCTCCTGGGTGGCCTTCTGGATAACGACGCCGTCTATCACCGGGTCCGAATAAGGCAAACCGAGCTCGAGCACGTCGACACCGTTCTCGGCGAGAGCAACGGCTGCCTCGATGCTCGTGGCGAGATCCGGGTAGCCGATCGGCAGGTATCCGATGAGTGCCCCGGATCCAGAGCTCTTGCGAGCGGCGATCACCTTCGCGACCCGCGACTCGACGGCGGCGTTCACTCGCTGGCTCCCGTGCCGATGTCGCTGCTGTCGACCGGCGCGAGATTTTCGCTCGCGAGGGCCTCGGCGTCGAGGATGTCGAAGTACTTGCCCGCGGTCTCCATGTCTTTGTCCCCGCGGCCGCTGAGATTGACCAGGATGGTGGCGTCCGGCCCGAGCTCCTTACCGAGTTTGATCGTTCCGGCAAGCGCGTGGGCGGATTCGATGGCCGGGATGATGCCCTCCGTGCGGCTGAGTAGTCGGAGCGCCTGCATGGCCTCGTCGTCGGTGATGGGCAGGTAGCTGGCTCGTCCCATATCCGCGAGCCAGGCATGCTCCGGCCCGATACCCGGGTAGTCAAGACCAGCGGAAATCGAGTGCGACTCGATCGTCTGGCCGTCCTCATCCTGGAGCATGTAGCTGCGGGCACCGTGAAGGACGCCGGGACGACCGCGCGTGATCGTCGCCGCGTGTCGCTCGGTCAGGTGCCCCTCGCCCGCCGCCTCGTAGCCGTAGAGCTTCACGGAGGGGTCGTCGAGGAAGGCGTGGAAGATGCCCATGGCGTTGCTGCCACCGCCGACGCACGCCGTCACGGCATCCGGAAGCGCGCCGGTCAGCTCGAGCACTTGCGCGCGGGCCTCCTCGCCGATGATCTTGTGGAAGTCACGCACCATGACAGGGAACGGATGCGGCCCGGCCACGGTTCCGAGAACGTAGTGGGTATTGTCGACGCTCGCGACCCAGTCTCGGAGCGCCTCGTTGATGGCATCCTTCAGGGTTCGCGAACCGGTCGTCACCGGGATGACCGTCGCGCCGAGCAGCCGCATCCGTGCGACGTTGAGAGCCTGTCGCACGGTGTCGACCTCGCCCATGTAGACGACGCACTCCATACCGAAAAGCGCCGCAGCCGTGGCTGTCGCTACCCCGTGCTGGCCGGCTCCGGTCTCGGCGATCAGTCGCGTCTTGCCGAGGCGACGGGCGACGAGAGCCTGGCCGAGGACGTTATTGATCTTGTGCGAGCCGGTGTGGTTGAGATCCTCGCGCTTGAGGATGATGCGCGCGCCGCCGGCGTGCTCGCCGAACCGCGGCACCTCGGTGATGATCGACGGCCGGCCGGTGTACGTGCGGTGAAGCTCGGCGAGCTCCTCCTGGAACACGGGATCGACCCTGGCCGCCTGGTAGGCGGCGTCGAGTTCGTCGAGCGCGGCAATGAGGGGTTCGGGGACGAAGCGTCCGCCGTACTCGCCGAAGTATGGGCCGAGCTCATCGCGAAGGTGGGTCGGGCTGTTCATTAAACTGACCGGAATTCCTTGAGAGTGGCCACCGGATCGCCGCCCGTCACGAGCGCCTCACCGACCAGGACGACATCCGCCCCTGCGGCACGATAGTGGGCAACGTCCGCGGACGTCTTGACCGCGGACTCCGCAACCCGGATCACACCGGACGGGATCGAGTGAGCCAACGATCCGAACAGCTCGCGGTCGAGGCCGAAGGTGCTCAGGTTGCGGGCGTTCACGCCGATGACCGGCGCACCGATCTCGAGCGCTCGCTCGAGTTCCTCCGCGGAGTGGGTCTCCACGAGAGCCGTCATCCCTAGCTCGCCGATCAGGTTGAAGAGTTCCTGCATCTTCGCCTGCTCGAGAGCCGCGACGATCAGCAGCACGAGGTCTGCGCCCGCCGCCCTGGCCTCGAAGACCTGGTACGGGTCGGCGATGAAGTCTTTTCGCAGCACGGGAATCGACACGGTCGCGCGCACCTGCTCGAGATCGTGCAGCGATCCGCCGAACCTGCGACGCTCGGTCAGCACGCTGATGGCACTCGCTCCCCCGGTCTCATAGGAGGCGGCAAGCGCAGCGGGATCCGGGATGTCGGCGAGCGGCCCGCGAGACGGGCTCGCCCGCTTCACCTCGGCGATGATCTTGACCTGCTCCGACGGCGCGAGCGCGGACAGCACGTCGAGTGCCGGCGGCGCGGCGGTCGCCACCGCTTCAATCTGGGAGAAACTGACGGCGGCACGGCGGTCCGAGGCGTCCTCGAGGGCACCGGCGACGAGTTCAGCTAACACGCGAAAATCACACCCGCGCTAGGAATGCGAGGAGGGCGTCACTTTGTCGCCGCCCACACCGTAGCCCGCGGCCTTCAGGATCAGACCCACGATCGCTCCGACCAGGAGCAGGCCCGCGGATGCCCAGACGAGCCACGGGACGACGAGGCAGAAGGCGAAGGTGCCGATGATGAAAGCGACGACCATGATGATGACAGTGGTCCACGCTGCGGGCGAGTTGCCATGGCCTGCTACTGAGCCTGCTGACACGATTCTCCTTGGGGGTTGGCCCGAATGGGCGCTGGGGGATGAAACAACTTTACCGGCTTGATTCTTTGTCGTCGCTCGGGCGATCCTCGTCGTGGTCAGCCTCGCCGTCGGCCTCGTCCTCGCCAGCCTCATCGTCCGTCGGATCGGCGCCGTCGCTCAGCGCATCCCAATCGATGACCGCGTCGCGCGGGCCGCCCGCGGGAGCGAAGCGAACGCTCTGGTACTTGCGCGAAGCGACGGGCCAGAACCGGAACGTCGCGAGCAGCCAGATCCCGGCCAGGAAGGTGAGCACTCCGACAAAGATCGCGATCCAGCCCCACGGCGTGTACGCGACACTCTCGATGAGTTTGCGGAGGGAGGCGTCTCCGGATATTCCGGTCGCCGTCGTCATCAGCGAAGCAGAAGACTGCTCGGGGTCCGAGAGCGACTGGATCGACGACAGCACAATTGTGAACGCGATGAAGAGCTGGATGATCCCGAGAATCAGTCGGATCACCGGACCGGCGATCGCGAGGGCCGCGGCAAGCGCGAGCCCACAGAGCGCCAACGACGTCAGCGCAGGGGCAGCGGAGCTCCCGGGCACGGGGACCGTGTGGCCCTCAAGGTGCAGCGTCCACCAGTTCTGGGTGGTGGTGAGCATGGTCAGGCCGGCAATCGCCGCGATCCCGAAGATCGTGAGCACCCGAAGCCGTCGTTGACGCGAGTCGGCTGGCTGGCGGACAGGTGAGTCGGCGTCAGTAGCTCCGGCGGAACCGGTCGCTGGGTCAGACGTCGACATCCGCACTTCCCGTGCTGGAGTCCCCGACGGTCGGCGTGAGTGGGCCGACGTCGAAGCACGAGTGCTCGCCCGTGTGACAGGCCGGGCCGATCTGCTCGACAGTGACCAGGACCGCGTCGCCGTCGCAGTCGAGCGCTGCACCCTTCACGTACTGGCGGTGCCCGCTCGTGTCGCCCTTGCGCCAGTATTCCCGGCGACTGCGCGACCAGAACGTGACGCGTCCCTCGGTGAGGGTGCGGCGAAGCGCCTCGTCGTCCATGTAGCCGAGCATGAGGACGTCGTTGCTTCCGGCCTCCTGGATGATCGCGGGCACGAGACCCTTGGCGTCGAACGCGACGCGGGTGATGACCTCGCGCGCTTCGGTGTCGGTGTAAGACATTGCCGGTCTCAGATCCGTGCCGCGTGGATCGAACTCACGAGAATTGCGCGCGCGCCGATCTCGTATAGGGCGTCCATGATGTGGTTGGTGTCGGCCCGCGGGACCATCGACCGCACGGCGACCCATTCCGGATCGTGCAGCGGCGACACGGTCGGCGACTCGATGCCCGGCGTGATCGCGGTTGCCGCTTCGAGCAGCCTGAGCGGGACGTCGTAGTCGACGAGAACATACTGTCGCGCAACCAGCACGCCCTGCAGTCGGCGCTGGAGCGTCGTGATCCCAGCCAGATCCTTGTTCGCACTGATCAGCACGGCAGTTGACTCGAGGATGACCGGACCGAAGATCTCGAGACCCTGGGCCCGCAGGGTCGAACCGGTCGACACCACGTCGGCGACGGCATCCGCGACTCCGAGCTTGACCGCGGATTCGACGGCGCCATCCAACGAGACGAGCGTCGCGCTCACGCCCTTCGCTGCGAGGAAGTCGCCGACGAGACCGGGATAACTGGTCGCGACGCGAACTCCGTTCAGGTCATCGAGCGAGTCGAACTTGCCGGCGGCCGCCGCGAAACGGAAGGTGGATTCGCCGAAGTCGAGGCTCGCGATCTCTGTCGCAACCGAGCCGGAGTCCAGGAGAAGGTCACGGCCGGTGATTCCGACATCCAGCGCTCCGGATCCGACGTAGGTGGCGATGTCGCGCGGGCGCAGGTAGAAGAATTCGACGTCGTTGCGTGGATCCGCCACGGTCAGGGCGCGGGGATCGCGACGACCGGCGTATCCGGCCTCGTACAGCATTTCGGCGGCTGTCTCGCTCAGGGAACCCTTGTTGGGCACCGCAATTCTCAGCATGGGATGGTCCTCAGGTCAGATCAGATGTGAAAAGGAGGGCAGTCATAGCGCCCCGACGAAATACAGGTCGGCAGGCCCGACGAGGTACAGGTCGGCAGCCCCGACGAAATACAGGTCGGCAGGCACCTTGGTCACAGATGTCGGTAGACATCGACCGGCGTCAGACCTTTCGCGACCATGAGCACCTGCAGGTGATAGATCAGCTGCGAGATCTCGGCCGCTGTCTCATCGTCTGACTGGAACTCGGCGGCCATCCAGACCTCGGCGGCCTCTTCCACAATCTTCTTGCCAATGGCGTGCACCCCGGCGTCGAGTTCCGCGACCGTACCCGACCCTTCCGGGCGCGACACTGACTTCTCGCTCAACTCGGCGAACAGCCCGTCAAAGGATTTCACGGGGTCAACGCTACCGGTTTTACGGGACGGGAACCTGCACGGCGACCGGTACCAACCGCACGATGACGGCCTTCGATACGGGAGTATTGCTCCCCTCGGCCGCGCTGCCGAGCGGGACGAGGACGTTCGCCTCGGGGAAGTATGCGGCCGCGCATCCCTTCGCCGTCGGATAAGAGACGACCCGGAAGTTCCGCAGGACGCGGTCGGGCTCGTTTCTCCACTCGCTGAAGATGTCGACGCGGGTGCCGTCCTCAATGCCGAGTTCGGCGAGATCTTCTGGATTCACGAATATGACGTCGCGCCCATTCCGGATGCCGCGGTAGCGATCGTTGAGGCTGTAGATCGTCGTGTTGAACTGGTCGTGTGAGCGAAGGGTCTGCAGGATGAGTCGGCCGGCCGGGCGCTCGAGGCGCTCAAGCTCGTTGACCGTGATCATGGCCTTTCCGGTCCTGGTGGCGAAGGTTCGGGAGTCGCGCGGACCGTTGGGAAGGACGAATCCACCCTTGCGACGCACGTCCGAGTTGAAATTCTCGAAGCCGGGAACGACGTGGCTGATGTGCAGGCGGATCTGGTCGTAGTCCCGTTCCATGGCCGCCCAGTCGATCGGAACAGAATCTCCGAGGGTCGCCCGTGCGAGGCGTGTGACGATCGACACCTCGGACAGCAGCGCATCAGAAATCGGAGCAACCCTTCCGTGGGAGCCGTGCACGGCACACACGGAGTCCTCGACGGAGACGAATTGCGGGCCCGTCTCCTGCATGTCGACCTCGGTGCGGCCCATGGTCGGGAGGATGAGTGCCTCCGCGCCGACGACCGCGTGCGATCGGTTCAGCTTGGTCGAGACCTGCACGGTGAGTTCGGTACCGTGCATCGCCTTCTCGGCCGCCGCGGTGTCGGAAATCGCCGCGACCAGGTTGCCGCCCATCGCGAACCAGACCTTGATCTCGCCCCGCTGGAGTCCCTCGATCGCCTTGAGCGCATCCGCCCCGTGCGCGCGCGGCGCGACAAACCCGAACTCAGCCTCGAGCGCGTCGAGGAAGCCGTCGGGCATCTGTTCCCACACGCCCATGGTGCGATCACCCTGCACGTTGCTGTGCCCGCGGATCGGAGATGCGCCCGCGCCGGGCTTACCGATGTTGCCGCGCAGGAGCAGCAGGTTGATGACCTCCTTGAGCGTGTCGACGGCCTTGCGCTGCTGAGTGAGGCCCATCGCCCAGGTGATGATGACGCGATCGGCGGAAAGATACGCTCTCGCGACCTCATCGATCTCGGCCACGGTCAGTCCAGTCGCATCCAGCACGGCCTGTTCGTCGAGCCCGGCGAGGTGAGCCGTGAACTCGTCGATGCCCTGCGTGTGGGCGTCGATGAAGTCGTGGTCGAGAACCGTTCCAGGCGCCGCGGCCTCAGCCTCCAGCACCCGCTTCGACACGGCCTGCAGGAGCGCCATGTCCCCGCCGGAACGGATCTGCAGGAACTGGTCGGCGAGGACCGTGCCACGGCCGACGATGCCGCGCACCTTCTGCGGGTTCTTGTACCGCATGAGTCCGGCCTCCGGCAGCGGATTCACGGCGATGATCCGTGCGCCGTTCTCCTTCGCATCCTCGAGCGCGGTCAGCATTCGCGGGTGGTTCGTGCCCGGATTCTGGCCCATGATGATGATCAGGTCTGACTTCTCGAAGTCGTCGTAGGCGATCGTCGACTTGCCGATCCCGATCACCTCGCCGAGCGCGGTCCCCGTCGACTCGTGGCACATGTTGGAGCAGTCCGGAAGATTGTTCGTGCCGAACGCGCGCACGAACAGCTGGTAGACGAAGGCGGTCTCATTCGCGGTTCGACCACTCGTGTAGAACGCTGCCTCGTTCGGTGACTTGAGGCTCTTGAGCTTGTCCGAGACGATTTCGAAAGCGCGATCCCAGCCGATCGGAACGTAGTGGTCGGCGCCGGCCGCCTTGAAGACGGGTTCGACGAGACGGCCCTTCATCCCCATCTCGTACTCGGACATCCCCAGCAGGTCGTCGATCGAATTCTCCGCCCAGAAACTGGACGGAATCTTGATCGGCGTCGCCTCCCAGGTGACGGCCTTTGCGCCGTTCTCGCAAAATTCGGCGATCTTGCGATGGTCGGGATCCGGCCACGCGCAACTCATGCAGTCGAAGCCGTCCTTCTGGTTCATCGAGGTCAGGAGCTCGGCCGACCTGACCACGCCCATCTGTCGCACCGCGGGAACCATCGAGTGCACGATTCCCGGAACACCAACGGCCCAGTCCTTGACGTGCCCGACGCTCAGGTCGGGATACTCGGACTGGCCAGCTGCCGCGCGATCCGCGTTCGATTGATCGAAGTTCTCGGTCATGACACGGTCACCTTTTCGCTCACTCCGCTAACCCCGCTCACGATTTCCCCACCCGGATCTCCGGCGTGGGATCGGATGCGCTGATCCCCCGCGTAGACGACCATCGATGGGCCACGCAGGAACCCGACCACGGTCAGCCCGATCTCGGCGGCCAACTCGACCGCGAGCGACGACGGCGCGGAGACCGCCGCGAGGATCGGGATCCCGGCCATCGAGGCCTTCTGGGTCAGCTCGAAGCTCGCCCGACCCGAGACCATCAGCACGGTACCTCGAAGCGGAAGCAGGTTGTTGGTGAGCGCCCAGCCGACGACCTTGTCGACCGCGTTGTGGCGTCCGACATCCTCGCGAAGCACGAGCATCTCCCCCGTTCTGCCATCGAACAGCGCCGCCGCGTGCAGTCCGCCCGTTTTCTCGAACACATCCTGCCGGGCCCGAAGGAGGTCGGGAAATGTCGCGAGCAACGCCGCATCGACCTGGAGCGGATCGTCGGCAACGGGATAAACGGACAGCGTCCGAACCGCGTCGATACTGGCCTTGCCGCACAGGCCGCAGGAGCTGGTCGTGTAGAAATTTCTCTCGAGGCTTGGATCCGGTGCGGGAACACCCGAAGCGAGGGTCACATCCAGCACGTTGTAGGTGTTCTCGCCGTCGACCGTCGCACCGGCGCAGTATCGCGCGGCGCCGAAGTGTTCACCGCGGGAGATGACCCCCTCCGAGACCAGGAAGCCCGCCGCGAGATCGAAGTCGTGGCCCGGGGTGCGCATCGTGATCGCGAGGGCGTTGCCGCCGACACGGATCTCGAGCGGTTCCTCGACGGCCAGAACGTCCTCGCGGTGCTGGGGATCCTGTCCGACCGTGATTCTTGTGACTCGTCTCCGTGACGTGATTCTGCCCATCATGCAGTCCTAACACTGACGGCCCAGCCCCACAACTAGAACGCTGTCGACCGTCAGGATCGACACAGCTTCGAAGAACACCCGTTTCTGATCAACACCGTTTCTGATCAACACCGTTTCTGAGCAACACCGTTGGGATCTACACCGTTTCCGATGAATCTAGAGTGGAAGCATGATTGTGGACGCCGTGGTCCTCGCCGGAGGAAGGTCCTCCCGGCTCGGCAGCGAACCGAAGGCCGGGCTGGTCGTCGAGGGGCGAACCCTGCTGGCGCGAGCTGTGGATGCGGCATCCGTTGCGCGCCAGACCGTGGTCGTAGGTGATGTGCAGTCACAGAGGCTGTTGCCGACTCCCCTGCTCTCGAGCGTGCTGCACACTCGCGAGACACCGGAGTTCGGTGGGCCGGCCGCCGGTCTCGCCGCCGGTCTCGCCGTCCTTGCCGCAGCGCACGCGACCCCCTCGGAATTCGTCCTCGTGCTCGCCTGTGACATGCCGCGGGTTGCTAGCGCCGTCTCCGTGCTGTTCGCGGCCGCCGGGTCGGCGCGTGATGGTGCCATCGCCGTGGATTCGGCCGGAAGCACGCAGTATCTCGCCGGCGTCTACCGGACCGCGTCCCTCGAATCCGCTGTTGTGCTCCACAAAACAGAACTGACCGACTTCTCGATGCGCGCGCTCCTGCGCGAGCTCGAGCTTGCGCCGACCGCGGTTCCCACCGGATCGACCGACGACATCGATACCTGGAGCGATGCGGCGCGCTACGGCATCGCAGCGCGCGCAACCACGAAGGAGACAGCATGACCGACCGGGAGTCAGCGGATGCAGACCAGAACGCGATCCTCGCCGAGTGGAGCGGCGAACTGGTCACCGCTCTGCAAATCGAAGAGTTCGAGGTCGACATCGACGCCGTGCTCGGGCTCGCCGGGATTGCGGCGCACTCTGTCGTTCGACCAGCAGCGCCGCTGACGACATTCCTTGTCGGCTACGCGGCGGGGCTTGCCACTGCCGGCGGCTCGGTCACGGCGAACGAGGCGTTCGCCCGAGCTGCGGCGATCGCCCGCACGCTCGCTGCCGAACGACGACCGAGCGATCCGGCGTGACGCGACCCATTCGTCGACAGGCGGTTGAATGGCACAGCGCTTGTGCCCGGAGTTTCGCCGCGGCATCCACTCTCCCGGCCGAGTCTGTCTCGATCGACGCAGCGGTCGGGCGGATCCTGGCGCAAGAGGTTCGCACGCTCTACGAACTGCCGCACTATTCGTCGTCCGCCATGGATGGATGGGCGGTCGCCGGGGAGGCGCCATGGAAGATCGTCGAGCCGGAAGATGCCGCCGCATCATCCCTCCGGCCCGGCCACGCCACCGTGGTCGTTACCGGCGGCCTGATTCCCCCGGGCACACGCGGCGTTCTCCGGAGCGAGAATGCGACGGTTTCGGCCTCATCATCGCTGCCACGATTCCTCACCAGGGGCGTCGCGGCAGCCGCCGACGAACCGCAGGAGGGCAAGCACATCCGGCCAGCTGGTGAGGAGGCGGCGAGGGACGACACGGTGATCCGTGCCGGCACGCTTCTCAATCCCGCCCACGTCGCTCTTGCGGCGATCGCGGGACACGACATCCTGGAGGTCGTCGCCGAACCCCGGGTCGCGATGCTGTTCACGGGCGACGAGGTGATCCAATCGGGGCGGCCGCGGCCGGGACAGGTGCGTGACAGTTTCGGCCCGCAGCTGCCCGCGTTCGTTCGCATGCTCGGTGGCAGGGTCGTCTCACGACAGCGGATCGGCGACGATCCCGCCGCGACGCTCG
This sequence comes from Glaciihabitans sp., assembly GCA_025465535.1. Lineage (GTDB taxonomy): Bacteria > Actinomycetota > Actinomycetes > Actinomycetales > Microbacteriaceae > Galbitalea. The sequence continues at coordinate 19,596 of JAODMY010000015.1, read as the reverse complement.
CAGCCCTCGGGCAGGGCGGCTCCAAACAGAGCAGCTCCAAACAGACCGGCACAGAACAGACCGGCACAGAGCAAACCAGCCCCGAACAAACCCGCACACAGGTCGTCATCACGACCGGCGGAACGGGAGATTCTGCCGCCGATCACCTTCGTGGGGTGCTGCGCGAACTCGACGCGGAGTTCATCATCGACGGGGTGGCGATGCGTCCCGGTGGTCCGAGCCTGCTCGCGAGGCTGCCCGACGGTCGCTTCGTGACCTGCCTCCCGGGAAATCCGCTCGCCGCCATGATGGGGATGCTGACCCTGGCGGCGCCACTTCTTGCCGCACTCGGCGGTCGCCGTCAACCGAGCACCGGATCCGTAGCCGTTGCGGTCGACATCGCCGGGCGATACGGCACGAGCATGCTCATGCCGTATCGCCTCGTCGATGACGTCGCCGTGCCCAACGGTTGGAGTGGTTCAGGGATGATGCGCGGCCTCGCCGACGCGAACGGGGTCCTGGTTGTGCCAGGCGACGGCGTCCGCGTCGGCGAGACCGCAGAAACTATTGGCTTTCCCTGGCCTACTTGACGGCTGCCTACTTGACGGTTCCTTACTTAACGGCTGCTTACTTAACGCCCAAAAGGTCGATCACGAACGTCAGGGTGCGGCCGGAGAGACGGTGTCCTCCGCCGGCGGGTCCGTAGGCGAGGTGCGGCGGGCAAATGAGCTCGCGGCGACCGCCGACCTTCATGCCGGGGATGCCATCCTGCCAGCCCTTGATCAGGCCGGACAGCGGAAACGAGATCGACTGGCCGCGGCCCCAGCTCGAGTCGAACTCCTCGCCGGACTCGAAGTCGACGCCGAGGTAGTGCACGTCGACGGTCGCGCCGGGGGTCGCCTCGGCGCCGGTTCCGATTTCGATGTCCCTGATGACGAGGTCTGTCGGCTCGGGGCCCTCGTGGAAATCAATTTCTGGCTTGGTCTTATCAGTCATAGGACAAGTCAAGCACGACTGCGAACGCAACTGCACAGCACTCGGCTACACAGCACTCGACTACACAGCATCGGCTACGCGTGGGTGTGTGCTCGCGCGAGTTCACGCAGCGTCGTGATGGCCGCGGCCGGATTATCGGAACCGAAGACGCTCGATCCCGCGACGAAGGTGTCGGCACCGGCCTCGGCGGCGATTCCGATGGTCTTCTCGTTGATGCCGCCATCCACCTGCAACCAGACATCGAGTCCGGTCTTTGTGACGACCTCCCGCAGAGCGACAAGCTTCGGCATGGTCGACTCCATGAACGACTGGCCGCCGAATCCGGGCTCGACCGTCATGACCAACACCTGGTCGAACTCGCCGAGGATTTCGAGGTAGTCCATGACATCCGTCCCAGGCTTCAGGGCAATGCCCGCCCGCGCGCCGATCGAACGCAGCCTGCGCGCGAGTCCGACGGAGTCGCCGGTCGCCTCGGCATGAAAGGTGACAGAGTACGCGCCGGCCTCGGCGTATCCGGGCGCCCAGCGCTCCGGGTCGTCGATCATCAGGTGCACGTCGAGCGGCTTGGGTGTGACCTGTTGCAGGCGCTGGACCATGGGAAGTCCGAACGTGAGGTTCGGCACGAAATGGTTGTCCATGATGTCGACGTGGATGAGGTCGGCTGCCGCGACCCGCTGCAACTCCGACTCGAAGTTCGCGAAGTCCGCGGAAAGGATGCTCGGGTTGATTCTCATGTCTCGAACCTACTCACTCTGCTGATTCATCCAGCTTCTCGATTAGCTGGATGAACATCGCGTCGGTGCCGTGCCGATGCGGCCACAGCTGTACGTGCTCGGCCTCGGGCAGATCGAGCGGGACCCGCGTCACGCCGCGCAGTACCTCCGGGGTGTCGATCGCCCGCAGCGAGCCGTCCCGCCGCAAAACGGACTGCACGGCGACGCGTGTCTCACCGAGGTGCGGAGAGCAGGTGACGTAGGCGAGGATGCCCCCGGGCTTGAGGGCTCTGACCGCGGAGCGAAGGAGTCGCAGCTGCAGCTCGGCGAGGTCCGCGACATCCTTCGGCTGCTTGCGCCAACGCGCCTCCGGCCGTCGGCGAAGCGCCCCCAGACCGGTGCACGGAGCGTCGAGCAGGATGCGGTCGAAGCGTTCGGGGTGGGTGTCGCCGATCGAGGTACCGTCGATCTCCCACACCTCGGGCGCTGGCTCGAACACCTGGAGCGCATTGCGCACCAACTGCGCTCGGGCCGGCACGAGTTCATTGGCAATGAGGGTTGCGCCACCGACCCTGGCTTCCGCGGCCAGTAGCGCCGCCTTCCCACCCGGCCCCGCGCACAGGTCGAGCCACAGCTCGCCAGCGGCGACCGGCCGAGCGCGGCTGAGGGCGAGAGCCGCGAGCTGCGAGCCCTCGTCCTGGACGCGCGCCGTTCCGTGGCGCACCGCGTCAAGCTTCGCCGGATCGCCTCGATCGAGCGTGGCGCCGACGGGCGAATACTCGCTCTCGTGGGCGTCCAGTTCCGCAACGCTCGACTCACCCGGCAGAGCCGTGATGCTGACATGCGGTGGAATGTTGTCTGCGGCGAGAAGCTGCTCGAGCTCATCCTCGCGGTCCTCGGCCGCGAGCGACTGCCGGAACGAACGGATGACCCACTGCGGGTGCGAGAACTCGAGCGAGAGGCGCTCGTCATCGGTCTTCGCGCTCGCCAGCGCCCGCTCGTGCCAGACGTCGGCCGGGGTTCGCGTGATCGTGCGAAGGACGCCGTTCACGAAACCGGTCGCCGAATTGGATCCGACCGTCTTCGCAAGCGAGACGGCTTCATCGACCGCGGCGTGCTGGGCGACCCGCATGGACAGGAGCTGGTGGCAGGCGAGCCGGAGCACGTCGAGAATGGCCGGATCGATGTCCGCTGCGGGCCGATTGGCCGCGAGCTCGATGACCCGGTCGTAGTAACCGCGCAGGCGCAGGGTGCCGTAGGTCAGCTCGGTGGTGAGGCCGGCATCCGCTTCGGACAGGCGGGCTCGCTCGATCCGGACCGGCAGAAGGAGGTTGGCGTAGGCATCCGATTCGCGGACCGCCATGATCACATCCAGCGCGATGCGCCGGGCTGGCTGAATGCTGGCCGGCTTTTGCCGACTCTGTTGTGGCCGACCCTGTTGCGCCCCTCCCTGTTGCGGCCGACCCTGTTGTGCGCTCACGATGCCACCGCGCTTCCGCCGGCTGGTCGTCCGCGCCACCAGTCGGCCGCGGACATCGCCTTCTTACCGGCGGGTTGCACCGTGGCGAGCTCGACCGGATCCGTCCCCGTTCCGATCAGGAGCCGACGTCCCTCGAGCGAGAGCGTTCCGGGCGCGGATCGTGGGGCATCGCGCGCAATCGACGCATCGAGAATCTTGACGCGTGCCTCGTCGAGCGTCGTGTAGGCACCAGGCTCGGGAGTGACTCCGCGAACCAGGTTGACCACGTCGATTGCGGACCTCGACCAGTCGATCCGGCCGTCCTCGAGGGTGAGCTTCGGAGCGAGCGTCACGTCGCCAACCTGCGCATCGGCACGTGCTTCGCCGCTGGCCAGGTTCTCGATCACGCGCAACAGCAGTTCGGCACCCGTCTCGGAGAGGGACTCGAGCAGGTGACCCGCGGTCTCGTGCGCGCCGATCGGCTGGGTGAACTGGCCGAACACGTCACCGGCGTCGAGCTCTGGGACGAGTTGGAAGACGGTCGCGCCCGTCAGGTCGTCTCCCGCGATGATCGCGCGCTGCACCGGCGCGGCCCCACGCCAGCGCGGCAGAAGCGAGAAGTGCAGGTTGATCCAGCCGAGGCGAGGCGTTGAGAGGAGCGGCTGACGAACGAGACCGCCATAGGCAACGATCACGCCGAGGTCTGGCTGGATGTCGCCGATCGCCTCCGTCGCGGCCCCAGCAAGCCGATTGGCCCTGATGACGGGAAGCCCGAGTTCATCGGCGGCTTGCGCGACGGGCGTTGGAGTGAGGATGCCGCGGCGGCCCTGCGGAGAATCCTCACGCGTCAGGACGGCCGCGATGGTGTGCTCGCTCGCCGCGATCCGACGGAGACTCGGAACCGCCGCCTCCGGGCTTCCAGCGAAGACGATCGAGAGCGGTGGCATCCCTCTATTCTCTACGACCCCGGCTATTCCCCACGACCCCGGCTATTCTCCACGACCCCGGCTCTCGCCCGCGACGTGCGCGAGTCCGGCCGAGCGCGGCGGCTACTCCAGAAACGGCTCTGTGTCGTCGAAACGCACGCGCAGGTTCGGCGTGGCTGCTCCGCCAGCACCCTTCGCAGCGATGGCCCGCCTTCGGTTCGTCGAGCTTCGGATGATCTCGGCGCGTAGCGTCGACGCGATCTCTGCCCCCGCGGAGTAATCGAAACGAACAATCGTGCGAACCGTGCCCGGCCCGGTATCCACCGGGCCGAGGATATCCGCAACGGGAATCGATCCCGCCGGAATCGTCGCGGCCGCAACCGCTGTGGCGACCGCTTCGAGCGTGCCGGTCACCGTCGCAACGCGGATGGCGGGCGGAAACCGCAGTCTCCTCCGGTCGGCGAGTTCCGCCCTCGCGAAGTCTGCGTGTCGCCAGGTGGAGAGGGCCGAAGCCAGTGCCCCGCCAACCCCCACGAGGTAGGTGGGGGCCCCGCGCGCGGCGAGGGCGGTCGCGTTGGACCACCAGCGCAGGCAGTCTTCCGCGACCCGCAGGCTCTCCCTCGCCACCATCCGTTCGCCATCGAGAAGCAGGATGGCTCGGTACCCGCCCGCCGCGACCGGCTCCGCGCCACGAGTCGCGATCACCAGCGCAGGCTCCGGCCCGATTGACATGATGTGCCGCTCGCCATCGGCGATGATGACCCGCACACCGGGGAAGGCTCGTCCGAGATCTTCCGCGGTGCGAGTCGCACCCGTTCCGACGAAGCGCAACCTCGTCCCCTCGCAGTTCTCGCACCGCCAGTCGGCGGCCAGCGCCCCACACCACGCACACGCGGGAATCGACCGGGCCGATTTTTGGGCGAGCGGCCCCTCGCAGCGGAGGCAGCGCGCGGACTGGCCGCAGTCAACGCAGGCGAGCCTCGGCGCATATCCGGGGCGCGCGACCTGGACAAGCACGGGACCGCTCTCGAGCGCGGTCCGGGCGGCGCTCCACGCGCTCGAGGGGATGCGAGCCTGGGCCGCGAGGCGATCCGTCGAAGACTGCTGCACCGTCGGGATGACCTTGGGCAGAACGAGAGGCGCCGGTGAAACCGATGCGACCCAGCCGACCTCGACCAGCCTCTCGACCTCTGTGCTTCGCGAGTGTCCGACGAACAGCAGCGCGCAGCCCTGCTGTTCCTGTCGGAGCAGGGCTGCATCCCGGGTGTGAACGTACGGCGCGAGCGGCTCGCTGTGTAGCGGGTCACCGTCATCCCAGATCGCGATCAACCCGAGATTCGCGGCCGGCGCATACACGACGGAGCGGTTGCCGACGATCACGAGCGCATCGCTGGATTGATCGCCCCCGCTGTCCAGACAGCGCAGGAACGCGCGATAGCGATCCGGATTCGACTGGCGGGCGTCGAGCCGCACGATGCGCTCAGCGGGCAGAATCGCCTCGAGTGCGGACGTCAACTGCTCCTGATCGCGATAGTCGGGGACGGCGAGGATGGCGGACTTGCCCGCCGCGAGGCATCCAGCGGCCGCGGCCGCCATCGTCACGGCCCAGTGGCCGACCCAGACCTCTCTGCCCAATTCTGTGCCCAATTCTGTGTCCGGCCCTGCCTGCGCGCTCGGCCCCGCCTTCGGCAGGGCGACCACACGTGTGACGGTGGGAATCGCGTCGACGGCCAGCCGCGCACCCTCGGCCACGGCGGACTCGATCCGTCCCGCCGCGTATCCCGAAATCGTCGGCGCGGTCACCCGCGGCAGCGGCGAAGGCCGATCCGCGGCCAGCCACGCCTTCTCGACCCGCGCCTGGCGGCCGGGAACGGCAACGCGGACGACATCGATGGCCGACCCCGCGGCTCGGTCCGCGGCCCTGCGCGCGAGAATTGCGACCTCCGGTGCCAGCACGGGAACCGCCGAAACCAAGCCTTCAACGTCGCTGAGAACCCCGGTGTAGTCACCCTGGTCGACGAGTTCCACGACATAGCCGTCGGCTACCCGCCCGGCGGATCGCAGCGGAACCCGAACCCGAACCCCCAGCCGGATGTCGCCCCGCAGTTCCTCGGGAACCCGATAGTCGAAGAGGCGGTCGAGCTGCGGCACCGGCGAATCCACCATCACACGCGCGATCGCCGCCGAAGTTGGCGCCGCTGCCAGTGCCGGCACTGCCTCATTGGACGCTGGCACTGCCGCTGCCAGTGTCTCGGCGGTCGTCCCGGCGATCGTCTCCCCCGGCGCCGCCGTCATGGCTAGAGCTTGGCTGCGCCGCGCAGGGCGTCGACCCGATCGAGGCGCTCCCACCCGAAGTCGGGCAGCTCACGGCCGAAGTGGCCGTAAGTCGCGGTCTGCGCGTAAATCGGACGAAGCAGATCGAGCTCGCGGATGATGCTCGCGGGGCGCAGGTCGAACACCTCGCGGATCGCGCCGATGATCGTCTCGTCGTCCACGTGCCCCGTGCCGAAGCTCTCGACGTACAGGCCGACGGGCGCGGCCTTGCCGATCGCGTACGCGACCTGCACCTCGAGCCGATCGGCGAGGCCGGCGGCCACGGCATTCTTGGCGACCCAGCGGAGGGCATACGCCGCGGAGCGGTCGACCTTCGACGGATCCTTTCCGCTGAAGGCTCCCCCGCCGTGGCGGGCCGCGCCACCATAGGTGTCGACGATGATCTTGCGGCCGGTGAGCCCGGCATCCCCCTGCGGGCCACCGATGTGGAACACGCCGGTCGGGTTGATGAGCACCTTGACGTGCGACGAGTCCAACTCGACTGGGTCGAGAATCGGCCGAATGACGAGTTCCTCGATTTGCGCGCGGAGGTCGGCGGTCGATATGGCCGGCGAGTGCTGCGTCGACACCACCACGGTGTCGATCGTGCGAGGGATCGCGCCGTCGTACCCGATCGTCACCTGCGTCTTGCCGTCGGGTCGCAGGTAGTCGACGGCGCCCGACTTGCGCACGTCCGCCAGCTTCTCTGCCATGCGGTGAGCGAGCCAGATCGGAATCGGCATGAACTGCGGCGTCTCGGTCGTCGCATACCCGAACATGATGCCCTGGTCGCCCGCACCCTGGGAGTCGTTCGCGTCCGAGCTGGACTCCTCGCGCGACTCCTGGGCGGCATTGACACCCTGGGCGATGTCCGGCGACTGTCCGCCGATCGAAATCTCGACGCCACAGGAGCGACCATCAAACCAGACGTCGGAGGAGTTGTAGCCGATATCGGTGATCCGCTTTCGCACGATCGCCGGAATATCGACGTAACCGGTCGTCGTGACCTCGCCAGCGACGTGCACGAGTCCGGTTGTGACGAGCGTCTCGACGGCCACCCGGGCATGCGGATCCTGCTGGAGGAGCGCATCCAGGATGCTGTCGCTGACCTGGTCGCAGATCTTGTCGGGATGACCCTCGGTGACAGATTCAGAGGTGAAGAGACGCAGAGCTGTGCTCATTCAAATACTCCAAATCACGGGAAACGGCATCCACAACTCAGCGGGCCAACAGATCGAGGATACGATCGGCCACCGTCTTCTTGCTGCCGGAGGCCTCGCCAACTATATCGCCGGCGCTGTCCAGAATCTTGACAGCGTTACCGTCCGTTGCGAACCCGGTCGTCCAGCCAACGCTGTTGAGGACTAGATAGTCGCAGCCCTTGCGCGCGATCTTCGCCCGACCGAGAGCGAGCAGCGCTTCCGGGTCTGTCTCGGTCTCCGCGGCGAAGCCGATGATGGTCTGGCCCGCGCGATTGGAGGCGGACCTGGCGGCGGAAAGATCGTGCAGGATGTCCGGATTCTTCACAAGGGTGAGCTGAAGGATGTCGCCCTGGGTTTCCTTCTTGATTTTCGCTTCGGCAACGGATTCCGGACGATAATCGGCGACGGCAGCGGCCATGATCACCACATCGGCCTTGAGTGCCGCCGCCGTAACGGCGTCGGACAACTCGAGGGAAGTGCCGACGCGCTGCACGACGATGCTCTGCGCGCTCGTGTCACCTGCACCGGTGCCATCCGAAACTTCGACCTCGAGGTTCGCACCGATGAGAGTCACCTCGGCGCCCCTTGCGGCGGCGGCGAGAGCGAGGGCGACACCCTGCTTTCCGCTCGAACGATTGCCGATGAAACGCACCGGATCAAGCGGTTCACGGGTGCCGCCAGCTGTCACCACGATTCTGCGGCCGACGAGGTCGCCGGCCGCAGGCTCGACAGTCGCTGGCTCCACAACGGCCAGTGCCGCCGCAACGATCTCGTCCGGTTCAGACATCCGTCCGGCGCCCGAGTCCGCACCCGTGAGCTGCCCGACTGCGGGGCCGACAATGTGGATCCCGCGCGAACGAAGCGTCGCCACGTTCGCGACAGTCGCCGCGTTCTGCCACATCTCCGTGTGCATCGCCGGCGCGATGACAAGCGGGGCGGCGCTCGCGAGAATGGTGTTGCCGAGGAGATCCGCGGCAAATCCACCGGCGAGTTGCGCGATGAAATTGGCTGTGGCCGGAGCGACAACGATGAGGTCTGCTGCCTGCCCGATTGCTACGTGCCGAACCTCCGCAACGCCCTCGTAGAGGTCGGTGTGGACGGGATTGCGGCTAATCGCCTCGAGCGTGGGCTTGCCAACGAACCGGAGTGCGGCATCCGTTGCGACGACCTGCACGGAATGCCCCGCGAGGACAAAGGCTCGCACCACGTTCACGGCCTTGTAGGCCGCAATTCCGCCGGTGATGCCGACAACGATGTTCATGCCAGCAGCCTCAATTCACCAGCTCAAAATCGTGTCTGTGAAAACTACTCTTCGATCAGGGAGGTCAGGACCAGACGGTCGTCGTTGATCTCGCGAAGAGCGACCGAGAGCGGCTTGTCGTCGATCGTGGAGTCGACCAGCGGTCCGACGTTGTCGAAGAGGCTTCCCTCGTGCAGGTCCGCGTAGTAGTCGTTGATCTGGCGGGCGCGCTTGGACGCGAAGATGACCAGCGCGTACTTGGAGTCGACCTTCGAGAGCAACTCGTCGATGGGCGGGTCAATGATTCCGGTCTGCTTGTCAGCCATGGTTACGTTCTCTCTTTAGAAGTCGGAAAGGAAAATTTCGCGCCTGCGGGATGCTGCGTCCGCGAACAAAATCACGGCCGGTGCCCGGGCACTGCCATCAATTCTACGACTTCCCGGGCCGCAACACCGACGTCGGTGTTGACGACACGGTGATCGAACTCATCCTGGGCGGCCAATTCGACTCGCGCGGTCTCCAGTCGACGGGCCTGTTCGGCGGGTTCTTCCGTGCCGCGACCGGTGAGCCGACGGACGAGTTCTTCCCAGGTCGGTGGCAGCAGGAACACTAAAACTGCCTCTGGCATCTCACGCCGAACGTTCCGCGCACCCTGCAGGTCGATCTCGAGCAACACCTGGGTTCCGAGCGCGAGAGCCGCGTCGATGGGGGGTCGCGGCGTTCCATAGCGATACGAGTTGTGCACCACCGCCCACTCGAGGAGTTCGTGGTCGGCGATCATCCGATCGAATTCCTCGTCGCTCACAAAGTAGTAGTGCACGCCCTCGATCTCCCCCGGACGCGGCGGACGCGTCGTCGCCGACACGCTCAGAAGAATCTCCGGGTAGTTCTCGCGAATGTAGGCAGAGACCGTGCCCTTCCCGACCGCGGTGGGCCCTGCAAGCACGACGAGGTGCCCCGGTTCGACGCCGCCCTCCCGGGTGACAAGATACGCCCACAGTCCCGACCGTTGACGGATGCCGAGGCCCGCGGTCTTCTTGGACTCCGCGATGCCAAGCTCGGTCATCACCTTGGCCACTCGGGCCGGGCCGAGGGTCGGCACACTCGTGAGCAACTCGCGCACGCGAAGTCCGGCCTCAGCCGAATTCGGATCCTCCCAGGCCACGTGCAGGACATCTCTCGCCGACCGCGTGCGGGTCGCGACGTCGTGCTTGACTGCGGCCCGAGCCCGTCGCGCGGCAACTGCGGCGTGGGATGCGGCAATCCGATCCACCTCGGGCGGTTCAGGACGCGGGTTCAAGCGAAGCACCCATCCAGCGACGCCCGATTCAGCGGCGCCCTATCCAAGTTCACGTGCTCCATCAATCCAATACCTTAGCCAGCTCGCGCGCCTGCGCCGTGATTGCGGCGGCGACATCGGCCGGTCCCGCGTCGAGGATCGCACGAGACGAACTCACGACAACGTTCGAGGCGGCGGACCCATAGATCGCCCGGATCGATTCATAGTCGGCTCCCTGGTGTCCGAACCCCGGCCCGAGAATCGGCATCGACACCAGATCGCTCGAAGTGATCCCGAAATCGGCGAGCCTGACAGTCGCCCCGATGACCACCCCGACCGACGCGAGCACAGTGGAATCAAGCACAGTGGAATCAAGCACAGCCTCGTTGCCCCTGTTCACCTCGTCCACGATACTCGCGGCCACCGTTCGGCCGGCGAGTTCTCCACTGCCGACTCCACTCCCGACGCCACTGCCGACGCCACTGCCGACGACCGCACTCTGGGTCGCGAACGCCTCCGGATTGGAGGTCGCCGCCAGCACGAACAGTCCCTTGCCACCCTGCCTCGCGAGTTCGACCGGTGCGGCAATGGATCCGACACCCTGGTACGCACTAATCGTCATTGCATCGGCCTCGAGAGGCGCGCCCGGTGTCAGCCAGGCCTGTCCGTACGCCTCGACGCTCGAGCCGAGATCGCCACGCTTGGCATCGGCGATGACGAGCAGGCCTGCTGCGCGGGCCGCGCGGATGGTCTCCTCGAGGGCCGCGTATCCAGCGGAACCGTGTCGTTCGAAAAAGGCGACCTGCGGCTTGACGATCCCCGCGCGGCCGGCGGCGGCATCCACTACCCGCAGACCGAATTCGCGAAGTCCCTCACCGGAGTCGGCGAGGCCCCAGTCGGCCAGCAGGTAGGGATGCGGGTCGATGCCGACGCACAGGTGCCCGGAGGCCTCAAAGACCCCGATCAGCCGTTTGCCGAATCCCTCGGTCATGCCTGCGCCACTCTCGGTCATGCCTGCGCCAGCCGGCCAGCGGATTCCCGGAGACGCTCGGCGCGATCGAGCGCGTAGTCCTGCAGGCTGCGAACGTCGAAGCCCTCGCGGATCGCCTCGAACGACGCGACGGCCGCCGCCAGTTGCGCGATGGTCGTGAAAATCGGCTTGTCGGCCGCGACCGTTGCCGTGCGGATCTCGTAGCCGTCGGCGCGTGCGCTGCGGCCGCTCGGGGTGTTGATCACGACATCAACCTCCCCAGCGTTGATCAGGTCGACGATCGATGGATGCCCCTCCACCGACGTCTGGCCGAGGTCGTACTTGCGAACCACCTGGTTTTCGATGCCGTTGCGGCTGAGCACCTCGGCCGTTCCCTCCGTGGCGAGGATCGTGAAACCGAGCTGGCTCAGGCGCAGCACGGGAAGGATGATCGCGCGCTTGTCGCGATCCGCCACCGACACGAAGACCGAGCCACTCGCGGGCAGACCGCCGTAGGCCGCCTCCTGGCTCTTGGCGAACGCCTTCGGGAAGTTCGAATCGATTCCCATTACCTCGCCGGTCGAGCGCATCTCCGGGCCGAGCACCGAGTCGACGATGTTGCCCTCCTTGGTGCGGAAACGCTTGAACGGGAGCACGGCCTCCTTGACGGCGACGGGTGCATCCATCGGGACGATCGAGCCATCCTGAACTGGAAGCAGCCCGCTCTCGACGAGCTCGCGGATCGTCCGGCCCACCATGATGAGCGAGGCCGCCTTGGCCAGCGGAATTCCCAGCGCCTTCGAGACGAAGGGCACGGTCCGAGAGGCTCGCGGATTCGCCTCGAGGACGTAGAGCACGCCCTGGCCGATCGCGAACTGGACGTTGAGCAATCCGCGAACGCCCACACCCCTGGCAATGCCGAGCGTGGCTTCGCGAACGCGATTCAGGACGTCCCGACCGAGCGTGACCGGCGGCAGTGTGCAGGCCGAGTCGCCCGAGTGGATGCCGGCCTCCTCGATGTGCTCCATGATCCCGCCGATGTAGAGCTCGTTGCCGTCGAAGAGCGCGTCGACGTCGATCTCGATCGCGTCGTCGAGGAACCGGTCCACCAGCAGCGGCGAGCCCGGCGCGATGATCGCCTGGTCTTTCACCCGGTCGAAGTAGTCGAACATCGAATCGGTGTCGTAGACGATCTCCATGCCGCGTCCCCCAAGAACGAAGGACGGACGCACGAGCACCGGATAGCCGATGTCCTCGGCGATCATGACGGCATCCCGAACCGTCGTCGCGGTTCCGTTCTTGGGCGCGAGCAGGTGCGCGTCGTTCAGGATCTTCGAGAAGAGTCCGCGCTCCTCCGCGAGGTTGATGGCCTCCGGGGTCGTCCCGAGGATCGGCACGCCGGCATCCTTCAGCCCCTGAGCGAGTCCGAGCGCGGTTTGGCCGCCGAGCTGGACGACCACGCCGACGAGCTCGCCGCTCTGGCTCTCGGCGTGGATGATCTCCAGGACGTCCTCGAGGGTGAGCGGCTCGAAGTACAGCCGGTCGCTCGTGTCGTAGTCGGTCGAAACCGTCTCCGGATTGCAGTTGATCATGATGGTCTCGAAACCGGCGTCCGACAGTGCGAAGGAGGCGTGCACGCAGCTGTAGTCGAACTCGATTCCCTGGCCGATGCGGTTCGGGCCGGAGCCGAGGATGATGACCTTCCGCCGATCGCTCGGAATCACCTCGGTCTCGAAGTCGTAGCTCGAGTAGTGGTACGGCGTGAGCGCCGGGAATTCGCCTGCGCAGGTGTCCACGGTCTTGTAGACGGGCCGGACCCCGACGCTCCAGCGCGCAAGTCGCACCTGCTCCTCGGTGAGGTTCCGGATCTCCGCGATCTGGAGGTCGCTGAACCCGTGATCCTTCGCGAGCCGGAAAAGTGCAGCATCCAGCGGTCGAAGCGATCCGATCTCGGCGGCGACCTCGTTGATCAGGACGATCTGGTCGATGAACCACGGGTCGATACCCGTTGCGTCGAACACCTCCTCGATGGTCGCGCCAGCGCGGAGCGCCTGCTGGACCGTCACGATGCGGCCGTCCGTCGGCACGGAGGCGAGCGTGAGAAGTGCCTCCTTCCTGCCGGTGCCTGCGATATCGACGCCACCGTTCCAGTGGAAGCTGCTCCCCCGCTTCTCGAGTGAGCGAAGCGCCTTCTGCAGGGCTGTCGAGTAGTTGCGACCGATCGCCATGGCCTCGCCGACCGATTTCATGGTCGTGGTCAGCGTGGTGTCCGCCGCGGGGAACTTCTCGAATGCGAAGCGCGGCACCTTCACGACGACGTAGTCGAGCGTCGGCTCGAAGGATGCGGGCGTGACCTTCGTGATGTCGTTCGGGATTTCGTCGAGACGGTAGCCGATCGCGAGCTTCGCGGCGATCTTCGCGATCGGGAATCCGGTGGCCTTCGAGGCGAGGGCGGAGGAGCGCGAAACGCGCGGGTTCATCTCGATGACGATGACGCGCCCGTTCGACGGGTCAACCGCGAACTGGATGTTGCATCCGCCGGTGTCGACGCCGACCGCCCGAATGATGTCGATCCCGATGTCGCGCAGGTTCTGGAACTCGCGGTCCGTCAGGGTCAGCGCGGGCGCGACCGTGATCGAGTCGCCGGTGTGCACGCCGACCGGGTCGACGTTTTCGATCGAGCACACGACGACGGTGTTATCCGCGGTGTCGCGCATCAGCTCGAGCTCGTATTCCTTCCAGCCGAGGATCGACTCCTCGAGCAGCACCTCGGTGGTCGGGGACTGGTGCAGGCCGTCGGTCACCATCCGGATGAGTTCCTCGGGCGTGTAGGCGAATCCGGAACCGAGCCCACCCATCGTGAACGAGGGACGGATGACCAGCGGATAGCCGAGATCGTCGGCCGCCGTCAGCGCCTCGGCGACCGTGTGCGCGATGTGGCTGCGGGCGACATCCGCTCCGGCATCGAGGACCAGCTGCTTGAAGATCTGGCGATCCTCGCCCTTGTTGATCGCCTCGAAGTTGGCGCCGATGAGCTCGACGTCATACTTCTCGAGAATGCCGTGGTTGTGCAGTTCGATCGCCGCGTTCAGTGCGGTCTGGCCGCCCAGCGTCGGCAGGATCGCGTCCGGCTTCTCCTTGGCGATTATGGTCTCGATGACCTCCCAGGTGATCGGCTCGATGTAGGTCGCATCCGCGAAGTCCGGGTCGGTCATGATGGTCGCCGGGTTCGAGTTGACGAGGATGACGCGGACGCCCTCCTCGCGGAGCACTCGGCAGGCCTGCGTTCCGGAGTAGTCGAATTCCGCCGCCTGGCCGATCACGATCGGGCCCGACCCGATTACGAGTACAGAGTTGATGTCGTCGCGCTTGGGCATCAGCGATTGTCCTCACGTGATGAAAAAAAACCAGAATTTATGTCTGCGCGCTTGGGCATTAGTTCTTGTCCTTGCTTGAGATCACAAGATCTCTAAACCGATCGAAAAGGTAGTTGGCGTCGTGGGGCCCCGCGGCCGCCTCCGGGTGGTATTGAACCGAGAACGCCGGAATGTCGAGCGCGTTGAGCCCCTCGACGACGTTGTCGTTGAGGTTGATGTGGCTGACTTCGACCCGTCCGAAGCCGGCCGGCGAGTCGGTGACCGAGCCGATCGGTGCGTCGACGGCGAATCCATGGTTGTGGCTGGTGATCTCGGTGCGCCCGGTGGCGACATCCACTACCGGCTGGTTGATGCCGCGGTGTCCGAAGGGCAGCTTGTAGGTGCCGAAGCCCAGCGCTCGACCGAGCAGCTGGTTTCCGAAGCAGATCCCGAAGAACGGAAGGCGCTCGCGAAGGACGCCCTGAAGCAGCTCGACATGCCGATCGGATGCGCCGGGGTCGCCGGGTCCGTTCGAGAAGAAGACCGCGTCAGGTTTGGTCGCCAGCAGCGCTTCGAGGGTGATCGACTCGGGAACCACGGCGACGTCGAACCCGCGCGCGGCAAGGTAGTTCAGCGTGGAGTTCTTGACCCCGAGGTCGAGGACCGCGACCGAGCCGATGCGCTCACCCTCGGCCGGGATCGTGTAGCCGTCGACGGTCGAGACCTCGCTAGAGAGGTTGCGGCCGATCATGGACGCCGACTCGCGCACGAGTTCGATCTGTTCGACTGGCGAGATGCGGGCATCGTCGCCGGAGAAGATTCCGCCGCGCATGACGCCGAGATCACGCAGTTTGCGCGCGATCGAACGCGTGTCGATCCCGCTGATGCCGACGATGCCCTGGCGAACGAGCTCGTCGTCGAGCGAACTGGTCGCCCGGTAGTTCGAGACGATGCGGGATGGATCGCGCACCACGTAGCCTGCGACCCAGATGCGCGAGGATTCGGGATCCTCATCGTTCATCCCGGTATTGCCGACGTGCGGCGCGGTCATCACGACGATCTGGCCGGCGTAGCTCGGGTCGGTCAGTGTCTCCTGGTAGCCGGTCATGCCGGTCGCGAACACCGCCTCACCGAACGTTCGTCCGCGCGCGCCATAGGCGACTCCCGCGTAGCGCGTGCCATCTTCAAGAACAAGTACTGCCGGGTCGAGCGCCACTAGGAGTTGTCCCCTGTCTTCACTGTGCCTGTTGACGGCACTGAGTTTGTTGATTTCTTTGGAATAACGGAGGCGATCAGGTCGACCAGCTTCTGCGTCTCGTCGATGCGCAGGTAGCTGTCGACGTCGGTGTGTTCGCCGCTCGGGTCGCCCAGCGTCCAGGCGATGAGCACGAGACCGCCGGGCTCGACGACCCGGTCGATCGTGTACTGCGCACGGGTGACCTCGCGAATCGCCTCGCGTGGAATGAACACGTTGTTGCCGGGCAGCGCGAGCACGACGCCACGATCGGCGACCGCGAACGTCGCCCGCGCCCGGAATCCGAGCCCGCGCACGGCGACCCGGTTGAGCGGCTGTCCGTCGAGGGTCGTCGAGACATAGAAGCCCTCGAACTCGCCGTGAACCGCGCCGATGTCGGCCGGAAGAGTCTCGGGCGACGGGATGCTCCGCTGCCGACGGCGACGGGTCGTCCAGCCGATGATGCCGAGGATGATGATCACCACAAACCCGGCCATCACCTCGAGGAACAGGACAGTTTGCTCATCCACGGGATGACCTCGTACTCTCGTGCACACGCACGGCACTCTCTTCAACCTGGCCGGCCTCAACGAGGTCGCCGTCGAGCACAGTCGGATAACCGTTATGGATGGTCGCGACAACGCGACCGGGAAGCTCTCGGCCCAGATACGGCGAGTTGATGCCCTTTCCCCGGAGGTCGCCGACACCGAACACCCGGTTGACCGTGGCGTCGTAGAGCGTGAAGTTCGCGGCCGAGCCGATCGTGAATGCCTGGTCGTAACCGGCGAGCCGACCGATCTCGGCTGGCTTCGAGGAGAGGACCCTCGCGACATCCGTCCAGTTCAGGAGCCCCGTGTCGACCACGGCGAGCTGCACGACGCGCAGGGCGGACTCGAGACCGACCATCCCGAAGGACGCCTCGTCCCACGCGCACTCCTTCGATTCGATCGGATGCGGGGCGTGGTCGGTCGCGACGATGTCGATCGTGCCGTCGGCGAGGGCTTCGCGAAGGACCCGGACATCCTCATCCCGGCGCAGCGGCGGGTTCACCTTGTAGCGCGAGTCGTAGGTGCGCGCGAGTTCTTCGGTGAGCAGCAGGTGGTGCGGCGTGACCTCCGCAGTGACCTGGATGCCGCGCGCCTTGGCCCAGCGGATGACGTCCACCGAGCCCGCGGTCGAGAGGTGACAGACGTGCAGCCGCGCTCCGACGTGCTCGGCGAGCAGGACATCGCGCGCGATGATCGACTCCTCGGCGACAGCTGGCCAGCCCGCGAGACCGAGCTCGCCGGAGAGCGCGCCCTCGTTCATCTGGGCACCTTCGGTGAGGCGTGGCTCCTGCGCGTGCTGGGCGATCACTCCGCCGAACGTCTTCACGTACTCGAGTGCTCGGCGCATGAGCAGCGCATCCGAGACGCACTTGCCATCGTCGGAGAACACGCGGACCCTGGCGCGAGACTGCGCCATCGCGCCGATCTCGCTCAACCGTTCGCCGCCGAGCCCGATGGTGACCGCTCCGATCGGCCGCACGGTCACGTATCCGTGCTGGTCGCCGAGCGACTCCACCTGTTCGACGACGCCGGCGGTGTCGGCAACCGGCGAGGTGTTCGCCATGGCGTGTACCGCGGTGAATCCGCCGGCCGCGGCCGCTCGGGATCCGGTCAGGACGGTCTCACTCTGCTCGTAGCCCGGCTCGCGAAGGTGGGTGTGCAGATCCACGAGGCCGGGGAGAGCGGTGAGCCCTGCCGCGTCGATGATCGTCGCCCCCGCCACGGCCGAGTCGACGAATTGACCGTCCGAGACGAACAGGTCGGTGCTGGTTCCATCGGGCAACGTTGCGCCCCTGACGACGAAATTGATTGGCGCGGTGTTCACAGTTCTTGAGCTCACAGTTCCTGAATTCATTGCTCCGCCGTTCCAGAGAGAAGCAGGTACAGCACGGCCATCCTTATCGAAACCCCGTTGGCGACCTGTTCGAGCACGGTCGATCGGCTTGAGTCTGCGGCGCTTGCTGAGATCTCCAGCCCTCGAATCATCGGGCCGGGGTGCATCACCATCGTATCGGCGCGCAACCGGGAGAGCCGTGCGTCATCGAGCCCCCACTGGCGCGCGTACTCGCGGGTGTTGGGGAAGAATGCGGCGTTCATCCGCTCGGCCTGGATGCGCAGCATCATCACGACGTCCGGGTTCGCGTCGACCGCTTCGTCGAGGTCGTAGCCGAGGCGTACGGGCCAGGTCGCGATCCCGGCGGGCAGCAGCGTCGCCGGCGCAACCAGGCTCACCTCGGCCCCGAGGGTCGTCAGCAGCCACGCGTTCGAACGCGCGACCCGCGAGTGCAGGATGTCGCCGACGATCGTCACGCGAAGTCCGTCGAGGTCTTTGCCGCGCGACGCATCGCCGTGTAGTCGTTTACGCATGGTGAAAGCGTCGAGGAGCGCCTGGGTCGGATGCTCGTGTGTGCCGTCGCCCGCGTTGAGGATCGCGGCGTCGATCCAGCCGCTCTGGGCGAGCACCTGCGCGGCACCAGACGACGAGTGCCGGATGACCACGGCATCCGCTCCCATCGCGGCGAGCGTCTGGGCGGTGTCCTTGAGGCTCTCGCCCTTGGAAACGCTGGAGCCCTTCGCGCTGAAGTTGATGAGGTCGGCGCTGAGTCGTTTGGCCGCGAGCTCGAAACTGGTCCGGGTGCGCGTCGAGTCCTCGAAGAACAGGTTGATGACCGTCTTGCCGCGCAGGGTCGGGAGCTTCTTGACCTCGCGGCTGGCGACATCCGCCATGTCTTCCGCGACGTCGAGGATGCCGACCGCGGTCGCGCGATCCAGGTCTTTCGTGCTGAGCAGGTGCCTCATGATTCGATCGTCACCTCTTCGATCCCGTCGATCTCGTCCAGGCGGACATGGATGCGCTCACCGTCGGCCGTCGGCAGGTTCTTGCCGACGAAATCCGGGCGGATCGGCAGTTCGCGGTGTCCGCGGTCGACCAGCGTTGCGAGCCGCACGTACCGGGGTCGCCCGATCGCGCTCAGGGCATCGAGGGCGGCACGGATCGTGCGACCGGAGTAAAGAACGTCGTCGACGAGCACCACGATCTTGCCGTCGATTCCATCGGAGGGGACCTCGGTCCTCGCCGGTGCCCTGGTCGGATTCCGGGAGAGGTCGTCGCGATACATGGTGACGTCGAGGGCGCCGACCGGCACGTCACTGCCAGTTTGCCCTGTGAGGAGTGCGCCGATCCGACGGGCGAGAACGACACCGCGCGTGGGGATGCCGAGAATGACGATGTCCGGAACCTGCGCCGCGGGAACGGACTCAAGGATCTCGTGGGAGATCCGGGTCAACGCTCGCGTGATGTCAGCGGGCTGCAACACAGTGCGTGCAGTCACTCTGACCTCCTTCCCCGCCTCTCTGGACGGAACTTAAAGGATGTCTATTGCTGTCAGCCTACCAGCCGCGCGAAGGCTGTCTTGCGCGTCGCGCGCGCCACCTCCGGCCCGCAACTCAGGATGCAAACCCAGAAGCCAACCCAGAAGCCAACCCAGAACCAACCCAGAAACCAACCCAGAAACCAGTTCAGGAGGCCGCCTCAGGATGCCGCCTCAGGATGCCAGCTCAGGATGCCAGCTCGAGCTCCGGATCGGTTTCGTACCTGATTCCCGCAGGCGAGGTCCAGCGCAGGATGCCTCCGGGCAGCTGATCGACGCTCCAGTCGCTCGCGTGCTTGAGCGAATGATGCCCTCGGCACAGATGCGCCAGGTTGTCGTGGTCCGATCGCCCATCGCGAGCAAACCAGTCAACCGTGTGGTCGAGATCACACCGAACAGCGCTGCGACTGCATCCCGGGAATCGACAGGTGCCATCCCGAACCCGCAACCAGATGCGCAGATCCTTCGGGATCCGGTAGCGTTTTCGTCCCATCCGCAACACAATCCCCGT
>JAODMY010000129.1 GCA_025465535.1 Glaciihabitans sp. | reverse complement strand
GGTTTCCGCTCCTGGAAGATCTTCTGCAGCGCCTCCGCATCCCGGATATCGGCGAGCACCACCTCTTCCGTGTCGAGAAGCCCGTGCCCCGAGATCGAGAGCTGCACCTGCTGAAGGGCAGTCTCATCCCGATCCAGCATGATCAACTCCGCCGGCGAGAACGTGAGAATCTGGCGACACAGTTCTGAGCCGATGGATCCCCCCGCTCCTGTCACGAGGATGCGCTTGCCGAGAAGATACCCGGCGATGGATTCAACCTGGGTGTCGACCGGATGGCGACCGATCAGGTCGGCAATGGAGATGTCGCGAACATCCGAAAGCTTCGTCTTGCCTTCGAGTATGTCCATGAGCACGGGCAGCACCTTGACCGTCAGACCGAGCGGTTCGGCGATATCCGAGATGGCGCGCAGAAGTACGGAGTCGACCTTGGCAATGGTGACAACTAGTTCGGTTGCGTTGGTGTCCTGTGCAATCCGGCTGAGATCGGTCAGGCGGCCCAGCACTGGAATCCCCATGAGATGACGGTGCCGCTTGGCCCGATCATCGTCGATGAGTCCGACCGGCACGTAGTTGGATCGGGTATCGGTCAGCATCCGGCGCACCATCACCCCGCCGAGATAGCCGGCGCCGTAGATCAAAACCCGACGAGCGTCATCCGTTGGTGTCACAACGCGATCAACGTAGAGCCGTTTGATGTAGCGCACCGCGCCCATCAGGATGAACGCAAAGGGGAACGCGATGAGAACCGCGCTGCGAGGAAGATGCACAGAAGCACCCGAGACGACCACCGGGATGCCCGTTACGAACGCCGTCGCCAGCACCGTGAGCAACAGTGAGCGCACCTCTTCGAAGCTGCCGTAGGTGTGCCGTCCGCGATAGAGCCAGAAGCCCCAGCCCAGTAGGAGTTGAAATAACACGACTGCGACGCACAGGAAGAGCACGGGCCACCACGCGACGCGATGCTCAACGAAGTCGTAGCGATAGAACACCGCTGCCACCAGTGCGATCGCCCACGCCAAGGCGTCAACGAGGTACTGGGAACCAAATCGCACGAAGAGTGACTCACCCCGCCGAAAGGTCTCTATCTCGACGTCGGAGTTCCAAAGACGACTATTCATCGTCTCGCCTCAGACTCACCCGGTCGCGCATCTTTGTCATTTCTTTCCGAGAATTTCCAGTGAATGCGGCGCTACCCCTATCGAGGATAACTCCAGAATGCGCCGCATCTGGGATGCTACACCGTGCCTTCAATCTGCACCGCGCCGTCTATCTACACCGTGCTGTCTATGCTACACAGGCGATTGTCAGTTCTTGAGCACTACGCACTCAGCGCGTGTCTGCTAGGAAAACGGTGGTAAGACAGGACCCCAAAACGACGAAAGTCCCGAACCTGGAGGTTCGGGACTTTCGTAAGTCCTGGAACAGGACATCTGTGGATCCAAGGGGATTCGAACCCCTGACCCCCTGCATGCCATGCAGGTGCGCTACCGGGCTGCGCCATGGACCCTCGGTATTGCCAAGAAGGCAACTAGGACAGATTACTACAGACTGGTCGGATGCCGCGCACACCAGAGCCCATCACCGTCGCCGTCACCCGCACCGTCTCCCCCGAGCGCGCTCGGGAAGCCGCCGCCTGGGCGCGATCGGGGCAGGATCTCATCAGTTCCTATCCGGGATATCTCGGCTCGGGCTGGATTCGCCCAGACCCGAACTCGCACGAATGGCACATGCTGTTCCGGTTCGCGGATGCCGACAGCCTCGCCGCATGGGAGAAGTCCTCGGAGCGCGCCTGGTGGGTCGCGACGGGGCAGGGGTTGGTCGAGCACGGCGCCTATGAGGAGCGCACCGGAATTGAGGGCTGGTTCGATCCGCCGACATCCGTCCAGGTGATCTCAGCAGCCCCACTCGTTCCGCCGCGCTGGAAGCAGATGGCGTCGATCTTTTTGGTGTTCTATCCGTTGAGCGTTGGGGCGAACTACGCGCTGAGCCCAGTGGCGAGCGCATTGCCGATCTGGCTACGGGCGCTGATCACCGTCGTCGCGCTGAGCCCGATCATGACCTACGTCGCACTGCCGCTCGTGACACGGGCCCTGCGACCGTGGCTGCTGAAAAACCGCTAGCCGCGCTTCCAATCGAGTTCTCCCGCGAAATCGGAGGTGACCAGATCCATCAGCAGGCCGTCATCCCAACTGCCGTCGGAGCGCAGCTGATACTCCCGCAGCACACCGACGCGCCGGAACCCCAGGCGCTCGTAGCTGCGGATGGCGGGCGCATTGTTCACGTTGGGATCGAGCGTGAAACGGTGATGCCCCTCGCTCACCAGATGGTTGATCGCCATCGCGAGGGCCTCGGCCCCGTAGCGCTTGCGGTACCAGAGCGCACCAAGGAACAGATGGATGATGACGTGTTCGTACTCGGCGTCGTCGTGCGGATAAAGAAAGATCGTTCCGGCGGGGATCCCGTCGATCTCCATCACGAGTGCGTCACCGGACTCGATGATCTCTTTCCGCACTCGATCGGCCGTGTAACCGACCCACCAGCGGGAAACCTCCGGCTCGGTCAGGATGCCAAGGAGGGCTGCGGCGTCGCCGTCCGTCGGGGGACGCAGCGTCATCCGCTCGCCCACGAGGACCGGCCAGGCCATCGGCGTGCTCTATTCGACCGCGCGACCGACGGGCAGCTCGATCGGGATGATCGGGCAGTCCCGCCACAGACGCTCGAGAGAGTAGTACATGCGGTCTTCCTCGTGGAAAACGTGCACGACGATATCGCCGAAGTCCAGAAGGATCCAACGACCCTCCTGGCGACCTTCACGGCGAAGCGGCTTGGCTCCCGCCTCGATCATCTTGTCTTCGATTTCACCGGCAATGGCGACAACGTTGCGCTCATTGCGACCGGTCACCAGCACGAAGGCGTCGGTAAGCGGAAGCGGCCCGGAGACGTCAAGGGCGACAAGATCCTCGCCGCCCTTCGAGTCCGCGGCGAGAGTCGCGACTTTTACGAGATCGAGGGCGCGGGGAGATGCAGTCACAGGTTCCTTCGGAGTGTTGTGGCGCGAGTCATTGTTAGTAGGTATGCGTGACGAGCACGTACACGAGGAGACCGACACCGACCACAAGAAGTGTCGAAACGCCGATAATGACTCGGGTAAGCCAGCGGTTGTTTTGCGGTTTCTTGTTCTCAATAACGCCGCGAGTGGAGGTGTGGGTGCTCACGGCGCGGATTGCGCGCACGGGAGCGGAATCGGGTGCCGCGATCTGGCTGTCGAGCGGGTCATCGTCAAAGTCTGAGTTGTCGATGCGATGCGGATGCGCGCCGGTCGATCCAAGGCTGTGCGGGAGGTCGATCGAGCCGGTCATCAGGATCTCGCCGGTCGAGGCGAACGGACGAGTGAGATCGCTCGCCTGCGGAACGGACGGCAGCACCAAAGCGCTCGTGGTGATGGCCGAGGTACCCGAACCGACCGTGCGGCTCAGGGTGTTCTCGAACGGGGTCTCGTCGTCCTCCAACGCCGCCTGGATGGACCAGTGACCAGCCGGGCGGGCGGCTGCGTTGATTGGCTCACCGGACACCGGATCAGCGTCCAATTCGACGACGAACGGCTGAACGGCGGCGGCATCCTCAACGGGCGCGTCGTCGATGACGGCATCCTCGATAACGGCGTCGTCAACCACGGCGTCCTCAACCACTGCAGTTTCAACCGCTGCAGCTTCAACCTCATCCGTCTCGGACGCGGCGGCTTCAACGGCGGCGGGTGGAGCCTGGGGAACCGACGGCCCGGAAGGCGGAGGTGGTGACCACAGCGCGGGAGCTGGCCCGGTCGGCGAAGGCTCAATGAGCGCAGGTGCACCCGGTGCCGACGCGGCAGCCACGGGAGGCGGTGCGATCACGGGAACTGCCGGCTTTGCGGCGGTGAGACTCGCAACCTGCAGGTCCCGAGCGCGGGCTTCGCTATCGCGGCGCGCGCGCGTCAACTGGTCGAACTCGGCCATTGCATCCGCAAGCGCCTGCGACTGGCCGGGTGCGGGCGCCAGAGTTGGAATCTCGATCGGTCCGGAGTTGAGGAGGGTATCGATTGGCTCGGGAAGCGCGAGGGCTGGAGCCTGCTCCTCCTGTGCGGCACGCAACTCGCGTAATTCTCGGCGGGTGAGCGTGTGGCTCGATCCACTTTCGAGATCAACAGGCACGGCCGCGGAGTGAGCACGAACCGGCGTTGGGTCAGTCTGGTCCGGGGCCGGCGCGGAAACCACATTCTGGAACTGGTCTCGGCTGGCCGAAGATCGACGGCTTTCCGGGCTGAAGTCGCGAGCGCGAAACGCGGACTGGGCCGGCGGCTGCTGGTCTCCCAGAGGCTGTGGCGAAGACGCCTCCCCCATCGGTACTACCTGGGCCTGGCGATCCTCTACCGGACCCGATGCTCCGGCGTCCAGCTGTACGCGACGACCCGTACGCGGCGTAACCGACGGCGCCGTTGGCGCGGAAGCTTGCTCCTGGGCGGCGTCGAAAGAGTAGGGCTGGGTCTCAACCTGTTCCATACCGACTTGTTCAGGAGTTTCGCCGCGCTCACTCTGTCGAACCGCACGCCGCGACTGCGGTGGCGGATCTTGGAATGTTGTCATGCCAAACTCCGATACAAGTGGTGCTTTGAGATGTATTGAACGACACCATCTGGGACCAAATACCAGACCGGAAAGCCCCGGCTTACCCTGCTCCGACAGTCCGTGGATGATATCGCCAACGCGGGAACTTCCAACGAGCTTACGCCCTGAGCTGGTAAGGCA
Source organism: Glaciihabitans sp. (assembly GCA_025465535.1). Lineage (GTDB taxonomy): Bacteria > Actinomycetota > Actinomycetes > Actinomycetales > Microbacteriaceae > Galbitalea. The sequence goes on along the minus strand of JAODMY010000129.1, from coordinate 6,482 downwards.
CTAATAGCGAGGTCGTGTCCGGGCCGCGAAACCGCCACAAAATGAGAGAGTGACCAGAGTTCCTCAACGTCCTTCCACTCCAGAATCTGGGCGATCGCGTCGGCTCCGGAGATGAAGAAGAGATCCGCGTCTGGGTGTTGGCTGCGAATATCCCTGAGCGTGTCAATCGTGTAGGTCGGGCCGTCTCGATCGATGTCGACGCGGCTCACGGTGAAGCCCGGATTGGCCGCCGTGGCGATCACCGTCATGAGGTAGCGATGCTCGCCCTCGGTCACAGCGGGCTTCATCCACGGTTGGCCGGTGGGGACGAACACAACCTCGTCGAGATCGAAGTACTGCTGCACCTCACTCGCGGCAACGAGATGCCCATTGTGAATGGGATCGAACGTGCCGCCCATGACGCCGATCCTTCGACGTCGCGACGGCTCTGCTTCGGAATCACGCCGTTCGGCGACGCTGCGCTCCTCGACGACGCTGTCGGCCATAGGTCTTAGTGCTGGCTCGGCGAACCGTGCCCGTGCTCAATTTCGGCGTTGGCCTTCGCCGCGGCCTTGGGCGCGTGGCGGTTGGCGACATCCCGGTAGGTCCAGGTGATCACGCCGAGGGCCAGGAAAATGCAGAACGCGATGAGCGGAAAGGCGAATGGCGGAAGCCAGGTTGGATGGGTCGCAGCTTCGGTCGCAACGCTTGTCAGCAGGTTCATTCGGTTCTCCGTTTCGGGACTGTTCTAATTCTATTAGCGGATCCGGGACTAACCGCGCACATGGCCGGAGCCGCGGACAACCCACTTGGTGCTGGTGAGCTCGGGAAGTCCCATCGGGCCACGGGCGTGCAGCTTCTGGGTCGAGATCCCGACCTCTGCACCGAAACCGAACTCGCCGCCATCTGTGAATCGGGTCGAGGCGTTGACCATGACAACCGCCGAATCCACCTCCGCGAGAAATCGGTCCGCGTGAGCCAGATCGTTGGTGATGATCGACTCGGTGTGGTGGGTCGAGTAGCGGTGGATGTGCTCGAGCGCTTCGTCGAGATCGTTCACCACCCGCACGGCGAGATCGAGCGACATGTATTCGGTCGACCAGTCGCCCTCGGTCGCCGGTACGGCATCCGCGAAGATCGCGAGCGTGCGCTCATCGCCGTGGATGGTGACGCCGTCCTCACGAAGGCGGGCCAGCACAGGCGGAAGTAAACGCTCCGCGGCAGCCTCGTGCACGAGCAGTGTCTCGAGCGCGTTGCAGACGCTCGGCCGCTGCACCTTCGAGTTCTGCACGATGTCGACGGCAACGGTCTGGTCGGCCGACTCATCGAGGTAGACGTGAACGACACCGGCACCGGTCTCGATCACCGGCACGGTGCTCTCCGTGACCACGGTGTTGATCAGGTCGGCACTACCGCGCGGGATGAGAACGTCGATGTAGCCGCGGGCGTGCATGAGATCGCGGGCGCCATCACGACCGAACTCGTCGATGGTCTGGATGGCCTCAAACGGCAGACCCTCCTCCGCGATGGCAGCCTGCAGCAGTTCGACCAGGACGCGGTTGGTGTTCTCGGCCGCCGATCCGCCGCGCAGCACGACGGCGTTGCCGCTCTTCAGCGCGAGGGCGGCGATGTCGATCGTCACGTTCGGGCGCGCCTCATAGATTGCGCCAACGACGCCGAACGGAACTCGAACCTGGGTGATCTTCATGCCGTTGGCGAGCATGGATCCGCGCACGGCTTCCCCGACGGGATCGGTCAGCGAAGCGACCTGGAGGACGGCTGCTTCGAGCGCCTCGAGGCGGCGGAAATCGAGCCGGAGGCGATCCTGCATCCCCTCGCTCATGCCACTCTCGCTGGCGTTGGCCAGGTCGAGTTCGTTGGCAGGAAGGATGCGGTCGGCGTTGCGCAGGATCGCCCCGGCAATCGCGTGCAGCGCCCTGTTCTTCTGTTCCGTCGTCACCGTTGCGAGGACCCGAGCGGCGGCGCGGGAGGCCTCGAGCTTGTGAACGAAGAGCTCGTTCCGGGTGAATGACGGTGCGGCTACCGCTGTCTCAGACATGGCCCCAGTTTAGATCGCGACCCGAGTAGAACACCTAGATCGCGGCGGCCTCGAACCAGGTGCCGACTTCTGCTCCGGCCAGGGCATCCATTGCGCTGTCGGTAGCGGCGAGGAGCACGGGAGTTCCGGATGCGGCTGCATGCCGGGCGGCGGCGATCTTGGTGCCCGCTCCCCCGGTGCCGACACCCGTCCCATCCACGTCGCCGATCTTCACGTGCGCGAGATCATCGCCAAACCGCACGAAGTCGATGCGCTCTGCCCCTGGTTCCTTCGGCGGCCTCGTGTACAGCGCGTCGACGTCGGAGAGCAGCACAAGGAGGTCTGCGCCGATCAGTTGAGCGACAAGGGAGGCGAGCCGATCGTTGTCGCCGAAGCGGATCTCCTGCGTCGCGACGGTGTCGTTCTCGTTCACGATCGGAAGGATGCGAAGACCGAGCAGCCGCTCCATCGCGCGCTGCGCATTGCTGCGGTGTGCCGGATTCTCGAGATCGCCCGCCGTCAACAGGACCTGGCCCGCCACGATCTTGTAGCGGTCGAGGCTGTCCTGGTACCGGTAGATGAGCACGTTCTGGCCGACGGCGGCCGCGGCCTGCTGGGTCGCGAGGTCGGTCGGCCGCGAGGTGAGCTGAAGGTACGGGATGCCCGTGGCGATTGCGCCGGACGAGACGAGCACCACATCCGATCCGCGAGCGTGTGCACTCTGCAGCGCATCCACCAGCGGACCGATCTGACCGACGTTGGCACCGCTGATCGACGAGGAGCCGACCTTCACGACGATGCGGGATGCGCGCGGAATGTCTGCGCGCGACATCAGGCGCGCGAGCTGGTGCTGATCAGTCACTGCTGTCGCTCTCGCCCTCGGAGGCCGCCCTGCTCACCGCAAAACCGTCGTCGTCGTTCCAGATTCCGGCCTCGCGCTCGGCCTCGAGCTCCGCGCGGGCCGCCGACTTGGCGTCCATGCGGTCGAGGTACTGCTGGCGACGCGTGATGTGGGTCGGACGATCGTCTCCGCGAAGCAGGCGCGGGTCGGTGCCGCGAGGCGCCATCATCAGCTCGGCGGTCGAGGTGAGCGTGGGCTCCCAATCGAACTCCATGCCCTTGCCGCGACCGATGATCACGGTAGAGCCGGCGACAGCACCCGACTTGAACAGCTCGTTCTCGATGCCGAGCTTGGCAAGGCGATCGGCGAGGAACCCGACGGCCTCCTCGTTCTCGAAGTCCGTCTGCTGAACCCAGCGCTCGGGCTTGAGGCCGAGAACGCGGTAGATGTTGCCGTAGCTGCCGCCCTCGACGCGAACCTCGAAGTCGACCTCGTTGACCGCGCGCGGTCGGATGACGATCCTCGGCGCGGCGGCGACCTTCGCCTTTTCGAGACGGTCGGCCTCGACCAGCTCGGCAAGGGCGAACGTCAGCTCGCGTAGGCCGGCCCGCGACACCGCGGAGATCTCGAACACGCGATAACCGCGAGCCTCGAGCTCTGGACGCACGAAATCGGCAAGCTCGTGGCCCTCCGGCACGTCGATCTTGTTGAGCGCGATCAGCTGCGGACGCTCGAGCAACGGAAGCTGGCCATCCGGAACCGGATAGGCCTCGAGCTCGGCGAGGATGATGTCGAGATCGCTGATCGGGTCCCTGCCCGGCTCGAGCGTTGCGCAGTCCAACACGTGCAGAAGTGCGCTGCAGCGCTCGACGTGGCGCAGGAATTCGAGGCCGAGGCCCTTGCCCTCGCTGGCGCCCTCGATGAGGCCTGGAACATCCGCGACGGTGTAGCGAACCTCACCGGCCTGGACGACACCGAGGTTGGGATGCAGCGTCGTGAAGGGGTAGTCCGCGATCTTGGGCTTGGCGGCGGAGACCGCGGCGATCAGGCTCGACTTGCCGGCTGACGGGTAGCCGACGAAGGCGACATCCGCGACGGTCTTGAGCTCGAGCAGGACGTCGCCGTCCCAGCCGTCGGTGCCGAGCAGGGCAAATCCGGGAGCCTTGCGCTTGTTCGTTGCGAGGGAGGCGTTGCCGAGGCCGCCCTGGCCGCCTGGGGCGACGACGAAGCGCATGTCCGGTGTGTCCATGTCGATGAGGACGCCACCGTCTTCATCGTGCACGACCGTGCCGACGGGAACCGCGAGTTCCATGACCTCACCGTGGGAACCGGCTCGGTGGTCACCCATTCCCGGGCCGCCGTTTTCGGATGCGCGGTGCGGTGCGCGGTGGAATCCGAGCAGCGTGGTCACCTGGGGGTCTGCGACGAGGACGATGTCCCCGCCGTTGCCGCCATTGCCGCCGTCGGGTCCCGCGAGCGGCTTGAACTTCTCGCGCTTGACCGAAACGCAGCCATTACCGCCGTGTCCCGCACGAAGGTGCAGGGTCACCTGGTCAACAAACGTTGCCATAGCGAATGCTCCTTAATTACTTGTAGAAATGCCGCCTGTCAGCGGCATCGCTTCTTAAAAACACAGGGGCGAGCCGAAGCTCGCCCCTGTCAAAAATGAATGGTGTTACTCGGCGGGCACCACGATGTTGACGACCTTGCGGCCACCCTTCTGGCCGAACTCGACCGCACCAGCGCTGAGGGCGAACAGCGTGTCGTCGCCGCCACGGCCGACGTTGGCGCCGGGGTGGAAGTGCGTGCCGCGCTGGCGGAGGATGATCTCGCCGGACTTGACGACCTGGCCGCCGAAGCGCTTGACGCCGAGGTACTGCGCGTTGGAGTCGCGACCGTTACGAGTGGAGCTTGCGCCCTTTTTGTGTGCCATGAGTAGTTAGCCCTACGACTTTCGACTTAATAAGTTTCGACGGTTACTTGATGCTGGTGATCTTGACGCGGGTGAGCTCCTGGCGGTGGCCCTGGCGCTTCTTGTACCCGGTCTTGTTCTTGAACTTCTGGATGACGATCTTCGGTCCGCGAAGGTCGTTCAGCACCTCAGCGGTCACCGTGATCTTCGCGAGGGATTTCGCGTCGGAGGTGATCGTCTCGCCGTCAACGTGCAGGACGGGAACGAGCTGGATGTTGCCCTTGTCATCGGCCTTGATGCGGTCGAGGACGACAACAGTGCCGACCTCAACCTTTTCCTGCCGACCGCCGGCGCGCACGATTGCGAAAACCATCTCAAACCCTTTGTTTAGAAGACGCCGAAAATTCAGCACATCTTGAATAAGCTAGCGGCGTTGATTGCGGGCTCAGCCCTGCACACACCAAGGGTCAATAGTACGTGGTTTGTGGCGCGCTGGTCAAACCGTCGTCGGAGCGTCCGTGGACGAGCCGAGCCCCGCATCCGCGGAGGCGGCAGATCGCGGATGAACGCGCATCCAGCTCCACAGGATCACCGCGCCGAGAACGATGTACGCGGCCGTTTGCGCGAAGCTGGTCACGCCCTGGACACTCGCCTCGGCGGCGCCACGCAGGATGTCGTGCTGGCTGGGGGTTCCGTAGGCGCCGAGCGGCGGACTGTTCAACACCGCGAGGTACTGGATCACCAACGCAATGCCCGTGATGACGCCAGAGACGACGGCCGCCCAAATGCCGCGGCCGAGCGCCTGGCCCAGTCGCAGCGCGGAGTGGATGGGGGCGATCCCCCAGAAGATCAGGAAGCTCACAACGAGGATGACCGCCATCGGCACGACATCCCCGCGCAGTGCCGTCGCCGAGGAGGCAAGGATCTCCAAGATGGTCTCCGAAAACCGGCTCGCGGCCCAGTTGTAGACGCCTGCGACAGCCACCATCAGGAACTGCAGCGCGAGGAAGGCCAAGACGATTCCCGCCGCGGTGACAAACGCGGGAAGTGGACGACGCTCACGCGACGGAGGCCCGTAGCGCGGCGCCGCGCCGCGAACTACGGGCTGGGATTCGGTCATGTGCTGATGCTAGCCATCGCCCCGCGGATTCGGAGGATGATGTGAGCATGAACCCACGAAGGCTGCTATCCCCGCTGAGTTGGGTTCGATTCGCGATTACTGTGACCGTCGTCGGTGCCATCGACACGGCCGCATTTCTTAACGACAGTGCCCAGATCGGGTGGATCGTGTTCGCCGTCGTGACCCTGTACGTGGCGCTTCGCGTGGTGGCGGTGCTGGGTGTGCGGCGCGCGCTGGCGAAAGCCGCGATCACACCGCCCGAGCCGATGTCGCCGGACCAGCGCGAGCGACTCATAAGGCAGTACGTCATCACCCAACAGCTCACATTCGGCGTTTTCGCGATCGGGGCGATCATCGCGGCAGTCCTGCTACCCGACGAATACTCGATCGCGGCATGGGTGATCGCGGGATTCCTTGGCCTCTGGATTGTGGTTATTGGCACTGCGGCGGCTGTCGGGCGCCGAAGGCGGGAAGCAGTTCCGCAACCGTGACCGTCCTCATCGACCAGCCGATCTGGCCCGCGCACGACACGCTGTGGGCGCACATCGTGAGCGACTCGGACCTCGACGAACTGCACGACTTCGCGGCTCGA
>JAODMY010000119.1 GCA_025465535.1 Glaciihabitans sp. | reverse complement strand
CGGCTATCGAGCATTCGACTCGGTCCACCCGATGGAGTCCACCACCAGGTGCCGGATCGCATCGCTCGGCAAGCCCCTTGGCGGAGCGATCGTGGCGCTGATGATCGACGAGGGCATCCTGGAGCTCGACGAGAGCGTCGAGCGCTGGCTACCCGAGCTCGCCGACATGCGGGTCCTGAAGAACCCGACCGGACCGCTCGACGAGACCGTTGCCGCGGCCACGCCCATTACCGTCGAACACCTGCTCACGCTGACGAACGGCATCGGCCTCATCTTCGAAGAGACACCGCTGAGCACCGCGATCGCGGAGCAGGGCGTTGGCCCAGGCGCGATTCCGCCGCAGATGAGTGCCGATGAATACCTGAAACGGATCGGCGCGTTGCCGCTCGCCTACCAACCCGGCGAGCGCTGGATGTACAGCATGGGCAGCGACATCCTCTCGGTGCTGATCGCGCGGGCGTCCGGGAAGCCGCTGGCCGAGGTTGTTAGGGAGAGGATCACCGAGCCGCTCGGGATGTCGGCGACGTCGTTCTTTGCAAGCGCCGAGGAGCTCCCGACCGCGTACACGACCACCCCGACGGGTATCGAGGTCTTCGATCCCCCGGATGGGCCGTTCTCGAAGGCGCCAGCGTTCGAGACCCTTGCGTGCGGGATCGTCTCCACCGTTCCCGACTTCCTGAAATTCCTCACCGCCCTCGCCGACGGCGCTCTCCTGCCGGCCGAGCTGCAGCGTCGGATGACCTCGGGTCACCTGACCGACGAGCAGCGTGTCGGTTCCCCGCCGCTCCTCGATGAAAACATGAACTGGGGCTGGCAGGTCGGGGTCATGATGGACGGCACGGGTCCCGGCCGCACTCCCGGCAGCTACGGGTGGAACGGCGGCACGGGAACCACAGGCTTCGTCGACCGGGAGAACGACCTCGTCGCCTGCGTTTTCTCGCAGCGGATGATGGCCGGCCCCGCCGACAACTTCGACTACTTCGTGAAGCCCCTGGCTACGTTGCTCTGATCGCCTCGGTTTCGATCGACCCAGCCTGGATCGACCCGGTTTCTGTCGACACGGTTCCTGTCGACGCCGTATCGATTGACGCCGTATGGATGTCGGCATCCGGCTCGAGGGACGCGGCCGTCTTCTCCGAGCGCACGAATGCGATCCCGGCCAGGATCAGCACGCCGCCGATCAGCTGCGGGATCGAGAGGTCCTCGCCGAGGAACGCCCACGCGTACAGGGCGGCCGCGACAACCTCGAGCAGCCCCATGAAAGAGGCCAGCCGCGATCCGAGCATTTCGGATGCGGTGATGCTCGCCGCGTACGCGATTGCGGTCGCAACCACTCCCACGATGAGCAGTGGCACGAACCACGGTACGACGGTTCCGAACAGCGGCACATCCCCGAGCCGTGCAACAAATGGAACGGCGCCAGTCAACCCTACGAGACCGAGCACGACTCCCCCGATCACGAGGCCGGATGATGCCAGCGCGACCGGCGGAAGGCCGTCGCTCGGGCGCGCGGCGACGACGTAGTACACGGCGCAGCCGACCGCGGAGAGTGCAGCGAATGCGAGTCCAAGGACGTCGAGGCGTACCGACCCGCCCGGCGACACGACGAGAACCAGGCCGACCAGCGCGACCACTGAGCCGACGAGAACGACGGCCTTGGGCATCCGTCTGCTCCGCAGCCAGGCGAACGCGACGAGAAGCAGCGGTGCCATGTATTCGATGAGGATGCCCGTCCCGACCGGGATCCGCTGGATGGCCGCGAAGTAGACCAGCTGGGTCGCCGCGACGCCGACGATCGCCATCAACAGGACCCGCCAGCGTGCGCGCCAGAGTGCCGACCATCGGCCGCGGAGCGAGAACAGCGCGAATGGCAGGAGCACGATCCCGCCGATGAGGGCGCGAACGGTGACGGCCGCCGCTGGGCTCCAGCCGGCCTCGAGCAGTGGTTTGATGAACGCGCCGGACATGCCGAACGTCGCCGCCGAAACGACCGCAATGATGAGGCCGAGGGACGTCGACGAACGCTTCACCAGAACTCCTGACAATGAGCTAACGGGATTACGCTCCTGACGGTAGTCTTATCTCGAATGAGGAGTCAAATTGCTTTTTGCCCCTGACACGGAAGAGACGCTCAATTTCACTGCGGCGCTCGCGAACACCGATCCCGCCGCGTCGAAAACCGGCGCGGACGAGATCGCCACGGTCGAGACCCTCGGCGCATTTCTCAAGGAAAGCCGCTTCTCCGGGCGCATCGATCACGACGAGGCCGAGCTTCGGGAGGTGCTCGAAACGCGCTCACTCCTGCGCACAACGTGGATGCTCGACCGCGACGACATGGTCGACGAGGTCAACGCGATGCTGCGCGAGGCGCACGCGCTGACCCAGCTCGCGCGGCACGATGGCACCGACTGGCACCTGCACGCCACTGCCCCGGATGCCCCGCTCGCCGAACGCATCCGGGTCGAGGTTTCGCTGGCGCTGGCCGACGTCATCCGGACCGGGGCGACCGACCGGCTGCGCACCTGCGAGGCCGACGACTGCGAGGGGCTTCTCGTCGACCTGTCACGCAACGGATCGCGGCGGTTCTGCAGCGTGCGCTGCGGCAACCGGATGAACATGATCGCGTACCGCGAGCGCCAGGGGGCCTAACCAAACCTCGCGTAGACAGACCGGTAGAGTTCTGATGAATTGTCACGGAAGGACGGCTGCTCAGTGAAGAAACGTATCGGCCTGATCGTCGTAGGACTTGTTCTCGCGCTTGTGGCGCTCACCGGATGCACGAGCAGCAACACCATCCCGACCAGCTGGTTCCACTCCACCTCGGGCGGCGCCGTCTACGTCACGTGGACCGACGCGAAGGGCGGCATTAAGGGCACAGTACAGGAAGCCCGCCTTCCGCCGAATGTGCCGAAGGGGTATAAGACGCGGCTCACTACATCGCGGCTCAGCTTCGTTGGCACGATCTCAAAAGGAAAGATCGTCCTGCACCTGGTCGAAGGCACGTTGAAGGAGACCAACCACGGGACGGTTTCTTCGACAAAGCTCTCAATCGACAACGGGGCAAACCTGATCCTGCGCCCCGGAACCAGCCAGCAATATGCTGCCGCGCTCGCCAGGTTGAAGAAGGCGAACGCAGCCCGCTCGAAGGGTTGAACCTCGGCTAGAGCGTCGGCGCCTGGCTGAGCAGGGTGTGGCCCCATTTCTCCTCGAGCAGCCGTTCGAGCGTCGCGCCGAGCTTGTAGAGACGGTCGTCCGCCCTGGCCGGAGCCATGATCTGGATGCCGGTCGGCAGGCCGTCCTCTGGCGCGAGTCCCATGGGAAGTCCCATGCCCGGGATGCCGGCGAGGTTCGCCGGAATCGTCGTCACGTCGTTCAGATACATGGCCAGCGGGTCTTCGACCTTCTCGCCGATCTTGAACGCGGTCGTCGGCGCCGCGGGGCTGACGAGCACGTCTGCCTGCGAGAAGGCGGCGGCGAAGTCGCGCTGGATGAGCGTGCGCACCTTCTGGGCGCTCCCGTAGTACGCGTCGTAGTAACCGGCGCTGAGCGCGTAGGTTCCGAGGATGACGCGACGCTTCACCTCTGGGCCGAAACCGGCCTCGCGGGTGGCAGCCATGACATCCTCGACCGTCCCTCCCCCCACAGGGTTGACGCGCATCCCGAATCGCACAGAATCAAATTTCGCCAGGTTGCTCGACGCCTCCGCCGGGAGAATCAGGTAGTAGGCGGCGACGGCGTACTCGAAGTTGGGAGCAGACACCTCGACGATCTCTGCCCCGGCACCCTCGAGCAGCGCGAGCGCTTCGTGGAACCGTTGCGTGACCCCTGGCTGGAAGCCGGGGGCATCAAGCTCCTTGACAACACCAATACGCAGTCCGCGCAGGGATTCCTGCCTTGCTCCCGCGCGCGCGGCGTCGGCAAAGCTCGGCCACTCGTCCTTGAGGCTCGTCGAGTCGCGGGGGTCCCAGCCACCGATGACATCGTGCACGAGCGCCGCGTCGAGAACCGTCCGGCTGACGGGTCCGACCTGGTCGAGGGAGCTCGCCAACGCGATCGCGCCGTAGCGCGAAACTCCACCGTAGGTCGGCTTGACGCCGACGCTTCCGGTGACGGCGGCGGGCTGGCGGATGGATCCGCCGGTGTCGGAACCGAGGGCGATCGGCGCCTCGAACGCGGCGACGGCGGCAGCGGAACCTCCGCCGGATCCGCCGGGGATGCGGTCGAGATCCCACGGGTTATGAGTCGTGCCGTAGGCGGAGAACTCGGTGGATGAGCCCATCGCGAACTCGTCCATGTTGGTCTTGCCGAGCGGCACAAGACCCGCGGCGCGCAGTCGCGCGACGACGGTCGCGTCGTAGGGCGGAATCCAACCCTCGAGAATGCGGGAGCCGGCCGTGCTCGGCATCCCGAGTGTGCAGAGCACGTCTTTGATTGCGATCGGGACACCGGCGAGAGGCCCGAGCTTGTCGCCGGCCTTCCGCTGGCCATCGATCGTGGCAGCGGTCTCGAGCGCCTTCTCGTTGATGTGCAGGAAGGCGTGCACGTCGGCGTCGACCGCCTCGATGCGATCGAGATGAGCCTGGGTGATCTCGACGGAACTGACCTCGCCCGCGGCCAGTTTCGTTGCGAGATCGGCGGCGGACAGCGTCGTCAGGCTCGTCGGCATGGTCTGGCTCACTGCTCTTCTCCCAGGATTGCGGTCACGCGGAAGCGGCTGCCGTCGTGATCGGGTGCTCCGGCGAGCGCCTCGGCATTGGTCAGGGTCCGGCCCGGAACATCGTTGCGGTAGACGTTCGTCAAGGCGATGGGATGACTCGTACCCGGGACATCCGCGGTCGCGACCTCGCTCACCTTCTCGATGCTGGCGATGATGATGCCGAGCTCGCCCGTGAGCTTCTCGATCTCCGGTTCGGTGAGGGCGATACGCGAGAGCCCGGCGAGGTGGCGAACCACATCCGGAGTGATCGGGGGGACTTCAGACATGCGCCAATTCTATTGGGTGCCTCCGGATGCTCTGTCTGGCAGAGTTGGTTGATGGCGATGCTCACTGTGGCTCGGCTGGTCGAGGTGTTCCTCGCCGCCGCCACAGCGCTCGCCATCGCCGGATGCGGGACTGCAACTCCGGTGCACAACAACGGACCGGACTCGCGTCTCGATGGTGCGTGGCACCTGGTTGCGGCGTACGACTCGGACGGCGTCATCGTCCTCGCAGACACCTACATCACGCTGACGATCTCGCGCGGGAACGCGGCAATCGGCATGTCGACCTGCAGCGACTACTCCGCCCGCATCATCGGGCAGCCCGGTGCCATCTTCGTGGACATCACGCGGCGCGTGAACCGGCGATGCAGCCAGCAGCCGAACATCTCGACCGACAATCGCTACCTCGCGGCCCTCGTCGCAAGCCGGTTCGCATCCGTCACCACGACCGAGTTGACCCTGAGCTCGCCGCGAACGACGCTGCGGTTCGAACGCGCGCGGCCGGTGGACGAGGCCTCAATCGAGGATATTTCCTGGGCGGTCACCAGCCAGGGCTTCTCGCAGCCCGGAGACGCCGTGAATACCGTGGCGCGCTATGGCGGTTTCCTGCTCTCCAGCAGTCACCGCTTCGAGCTGAATGTCGGCGGGTGCCCACAGGTGAAAGGAGACTGGCGTGCCAACGCCGGCCTCGTCATCCTGAGCGCGATCGAGAACAGGAGCGCCGAGTGCCCCGACAATGCCGACGCCGTCATGCGTGACGATCTTCTTTTCACACTGCTGGATGGCGTCGCGCCAACCGTGACATCCCACAGCCTTCGACTGGATAACGTGCGCAGCCTCAGCGTGCTCAACCTGACTTCGAAGTTCTGACATGCGCAGACAACGGCTGGTCGCGGGGGTCTGGGCCGTCTTCCTGGCGCTGAGTCTCGCATCCTGTGTCAGGTCCGGTGACGCGGGCGACCAGGGCGCACCCGATCCGCAGCTGCGCGGGCAGTGGCTTCTGGCGGACGCGAAGGATGAGGGTGGTCCGATCAACCTGTTGAACCAGTACCTCACCCTCACCATCGATCGCGACAGGACGACGGGTGGCCGCTCCAGCTGCAGCAGCTACACGGCAAGCGTGTTCGGCACGCCGGACTCCCTCTGGGTTCACGCGACGCTTCCCCGCCAGACCGATTGCGGCACGGCAGCGCAGCAGGCGCTCGAGTTCCGCTACATCGCCGACCTCGACAAGATCCGTGCCGCGACGGCGCAGGGCGATGACCTCCACCTCACGGCCGACGGCGTCGACCTTCATTTCGTGCAGGTGACGCCGACCCCGCTGCAACCCATCGTCGACCGGTTCTGGTATTCCGCCACCCTGACACCGCTCAGTCTCAACACGAGCGACACTCCCGTTTCCTACAACGAGCCGGGCGCCAGCATCCACTTTGGCGGCGACGGCACGCTCACCGCCGTAACCGGATGCGGTGTCATCATCGCGCACTACGTCGAGAACGCCGGGGAGATCGTCTCGACCGACGTAACCGTCAACACCAGGACGACCTGCGGCGGCTACGACGACGCGCTCGACGACTACCTCGTACGGCTCATAGACTCCGGGTTCACATTTGTCGCCAACACAAGGGAATTGACCCTGACGAGCAAGCGCGCGCTGCTACAGCTCGATCTATCGGCAGAGGCGGCGAGGTAGCTACTTCTTCATCACAAGGTCGCCGCGACCGATGCCGATGAGCGCGAGGTTGCGGATGGACTCGCTTCCCTTATCGAAGTACTCGTTGTGGCCGATGGACGCGCCGAGCGGCTTGCCCGTGATCGCATCCCGCTGCCCGCTGACGCCCATCGCGTTGGCTCCATAGCTGGCGGACGCCGGATCGCTTCCGAACCACGCGCTGCTCGGCACCGGATCCCACGCCGCCGCCCCGACGAATACGTTCCCGTTCTGCACGTGGAGGTCTTTGGCGGACTGGACCGAGCTGCCCGGTGAGCCAACCACGGCCAGTGCATTCACCGAGAAGTTGTATTCGTTGAGCGCCATGAGAGCGGCCGTCGAACCGTAGCTGTGGGCGACGATGGTCGTGTACGGAAGGTCGGCCGCCCGCTCGGCCTGCATTCCCTCGACGACGCGAGCCAGCGCATCCCGCCCCTTATTGGCCAGATCCAGTGAGCCGATGTCAGTGAGATCGGGCGTCTGGTAACCCATCCACGCAACAACGGCGACGGTCTTCTGCTTCTGCCCCGGCGCGACGGGATCGAGGCGATTGAGCCAGGCGACCTGCTGCGTGTAGAGGTCATCCGCATCCGCCGTCCAGTCCTTCACCTGTCCATCGACGGTGAAGAACATCCCCGGAACCATGTAGGTGACGTAATCGGCCGTGTCCAGGTTGCCGATGACGATCGCGGCCTTTCCCTGTCCAGTCGTGTCAATCGAAAGCAGCGAGCGCTGCGGACCGCCCTTCGACGCAAGAGCGGTGTGCACCTGGGTCAGCATGTGCAGCTCGTACTTGGTGTCCAACGAAAGCGCCCGACCGCCGACGACCCGCGAACCGGCCTTCAACGCCACCATCGACTGGGTGACCCACGTGCGGTTCGCATCATTGCGAACCGTGGTCGGGACCCCGTCGAGGTTGCCGACCAGGTGCGGAGCGGATGTCGCGAGCGAGTCCCTCGCGGATGTCGCGAGCGATGACCACCAGCTGGTCACCTCGTTGGCAGCGGGTGGGTTTGCGAGGAGTCCCGCAATGACGCCGGCGTGCGCCGACGCGAACGACGCGACCTCTTCGCTGGGGAGTGTCGAAAGCGCGCTCAGGAGAGCGATGCCCGTGAGCGAGCTGACCTGGCTCGGCGCCTGCGGAACCTCGAACACCGAAATCGGCACAGCGTGCGAGACCGCAGCCGGGCTGATGAGGACGGTGGCAGGAACATTCACCGTTGCCCCGGCGGCGACGACCTGGCTGATCGAGGAGCCCGCGGGCGCGCTCGAAGCCTCGGCCGCGGGTCGAATAGCTGCCGAGGTGATCAGAAGCGCTGCGACGTCAAACAGCAATTCGGGTATTGTCCCCTCGCTTACACGATCACAACGTCGGCTCCCAGCCGCGCGGCAATCGTGCAATTCGAGCATAGGGGGTAGACTCCCCGCTCCGCACCAAAATCAGGTTAACTTCGTGTAAAGTGCGCGGCCCTACTCGAGTGCCGCTGGACCGCCCTCGAGCAGCTTCGCGAACTGCTCGGCGTCGATGATCCGAAGCCCAAGCGCCTCGGCCTTGCCCAGCTTCGAGCCTGCGCCGGGACCCGCGGCAACGAAGTCGGTCTTCTTGCTGACGCTGGATGCCGCCTTGCCGCCCGCCGCGATGATCGCCTCGATCGCGCCCTCGCGGCTGAACCCGTCGAGGCTACCGGTCGCGACGACCGTGAGTCCGGCGAGTGGTCCGTCGGCGTCACCGGCTGCGCCGGGACCGGGGTGACCGGGCGTCGCAAACTGCACTCCCGCATCTGCCCACCTCGTGATGATGTCCTGGTGCCAGTCGACGGCGAACCAGTCGATGAGCGCATCGGCGATGATTCCGCCGACCCCCTCGACCGCGGCGAGTTCTTCGCGACTTGCCGCACGGATGGCGTCGATCGACCCGAAATAGTCGGCGAGAGCACGCGCCGCAACCGGTCCGACGTGACGAATGCTGAGCGCAACGATGATGCGCCACAGCGGGCTGGTCTTTGCCTTCTGGATGTTCTCGAGAAGACTGGTCGCGCGTTTCGATGGAACGTACATCGCGTCGCCAGCAAATTCCTCGTCGTTCTCATCGACAAGACCGGGATCGAATACGGGGTCAGCGTCTTTGCCCGACTTTCGTCGCAATCGCTTGAACGGCCCCTCGCGCCTCGGCTCGCCGGTCTTCTCGTCAAGCTTCGCAAGGCCCGTCTCGTTGTCGCGGACAATGACCTCGATGGGAAAGATGTCCCGCATCCGCAGGCTGAACAGGCCAGCCTCGTTCCGCAGGGGTGGCACCACGGGATATTCCGGTTGGGTGAGAGCGACCGCGCCGACCTCGCCGAGATCCTCGATGTCGAGGGCTCCCCGACTGCCGACATGTTCGACGCGACCGCGAACCTGGGCAGGGCAGCTGAACGCGTTCGGGCAGCGGAGGTCGACATCGGCCTCTTTCGCCGGAGCCAGCGGGGTGCCGCACTCGGGGCAGCGCGTCGGCATCACGAACTCGCGTTCGGTGCCATCCCGCAGTTCGACGACAGGGCCGAGCACCTCAGGGATGACGTCGCCGGCCTTGCGCAGCACGACCGTGTCACCGATGAGAACGCCCTTCGCCTTGACCACATCCTGATTGTGAAGGGTGGCCTGGCGAACCGTCGATCCCGCGACGCGCACGGGTTCCATCACGGCGAACGGCGTCGCTCGACCGGTTCGGCCGACGCTCACAACGATGTCGAGCAGCTTGGTGTTGACCTGCTCCGGCGGGTACTTGTAGGCAATTGCCCAGCGCGGGGCACGACTGGTGGCGCCGAGTTCCTCGTGCAGGACGAGCTCGTCAACTTTGACGACGATGCCATCGATCTCGTGCTCGACGCTGTCGCGATGCTCGCCGTAATACCTGATGAACTCGGCGGCCTCCTCCTTCGTCGAGGTCACGCGATAGTGCGTGCTCGTCGGTAGCCCCCATTCCGCCAGCAGCTTGTACGTCTCGGACTGGGTCGCGACCGGCGGATTCGCCCAAGCGCCGATGCCGTGCACCAGCATGCTCAGGCGGGTGAGTCGGCGATCCATCCGGATGATCGCCGCTTCGTTCTTGTTCTCGCGCACTTGGCGCAGGCTTCCGGATGCCGCGTTCCGTGGGTTCGCGAAGATCCTCTCGCCCTCCGCCGCCTGCTCTGCATTCAACTTCCGGAAGGTCTCGACCTCGAAGTACACCTCACCCCGCACCTCGACGAGCGGCGGCGGGTTGTCGGTCTTCAACCGACGCGGGATGGTCTTCAGATAGGCGATGTTGTCGGTCACGTCCTCGCCGACGACGCCATCACCGCGAGTCGCCGCACTGACAAGCACGCCGTTGACATAGCGAAGGTTGATCGCCAGCCCGTCGATCTTGAGCTCGCACAGGTAATCGAGACTGCGATCGGAATCGCGCTCGACCTTGGTGGCCCAGGCGAGGAACTCATCCGTGGAAAAAACATTGTCGAGGCTGAGCATCCGCTCGGCGTGAATGACCGGCGCGAAGAGCGTCGTCTCGGCCCGACCACCAACCGTCTGGGTTGGGCTGTCCTGGCTCTGCAACTCCGGGAACAGCCGCTCGATTTCCTCGAGCCGATGGATCATCCGGTCGTACGCTTCATCGCTCTCGAGTACCTCGTCGCGCTCGTAATATGCGTCACGCAACTCGAGGATGCGATCCGTCAGCTGCTGCGCCTCGACCTTGGCCGTCTCGAGCTCGGCTATCGAGTAGTTGTCGTCCGCCACAGTCTCACTTTACGGCCGACCGCCGACGGCGCACCCGGTCTCCATCCCCTGCGCGACGGTGCGGTGGTTTGCTATCGACGCGGGCGCCACCGCCGCCGCACCGATAACAAACAGGCGCATTGTCGAGGCCAGGATGCGTGGCCAGGATGCGACGCCAGGATGCGAGTTCAGGATGCGGCGACAGGGACAGCGCTGACCGTCCGGTCGATCGTGCACTGCCCGAGCACGCGCGTGCCGACGTAAATGACGGCGGACTGGCCGGGTGAGACTCCGTTAAGGGGTTCGCGGGGCGTGATGACCAGCTCGCCGGAACGGACCACGGCAACTGCCGGTACCGGATCGGCGTGAGCACGAATCTGCACGTCGCAATCGAACGGGATGTGCGGGTCCGCTGGCGGCATCCCGGCCCAGCTAATCTTGGAGCCGGCGATCTCGGAGAGGTCGAGGGCCTCGCGCGGTCCAACGACGACCGTGTTGTCCTTCGGGCGGATCTCCAGCACGAAGCGCGGCTTGCCGTCATCCGTCGGGAAACCGACATTGAGGCCCTTGCGCTGGCCGATCGTGAAGGCGAGAGCTCCCTCGTGCTTCCCCACCACAGAGCCATCGCGCTCGAGGATATCCCCCGTCTCGGCGCCGACCCGGTCGGCGAGCCAGCCCCTCGTGTCACCATCGGGGATGAAGCAGATGTCGTGGCTGTCCGGCTTGGTCGCGACGCTGAATCCGCGC
>JAODMY010000079.1 GCA_025465535.1 Glaciihabitans sp. | reverse complement strand
GGGATGATGCCGGCCGTCGGCAGGCCGAGATCCCAGGCCGCCCAGAGCACATTCGTCACCGCATCCTGGCGCAGTCCCTGGTTGCGAACGATCCCCTCGTGGATGCCGCCCCGACCGACCTCGAACTGCGGCTTGACCAGCAGGACGAAGTCCGCGGCCGCATCGACCGAGTCGCGCAAGGGCGCGAGCACCAGCCCGAGTGAGATGAACGAGAGGTCCGCCACGACGAGATTCGGAAATTCAGGAGATCGCATTTGGGTCGCGACCCACTCCCGCGTGATGTCGCGGATGTTGAAACCCTCGACCGAAGTCAAGGCAACGTTCTCCTGAATTTTCGAAACCAGCTGGCCGTGACCGACGTCGATGGCCAGGACGTGTTTCGCGCCGCGCTCGAGTAGGACCTGGCTGAAACCGCCGGTGGATGCCCCGGCGTCGAGTGCGAGGCGGCCCCGTGGGTCGATGCCGAAGGCGTCGAGGGCGGCGATGAGCTTGTGCGCCGCGCGACTCACGTAGTGGTCGGTTTCTGCGACCTCGATGCGCTGGCTCTCCCCGACCCGGAAGGACGGCTTGACTTGCGCGGTGCCGTCAACCGTGACGAGCCCGTCAGCGATCAACCGCGCCGCGTGGGTGCGGGATCGGGCCAGTCCTCGTTCGCCGAGCGCCGCGTCCAGTCGCGAATCAGGCATGGTTTCGAGTCGCGTCGCCGCCCTCCAGGCGGGCCTGCAACTCGTCGTTGATTTGCGCGAATGCCGCGGCACGTGACTCCAGCGGCTGGTCCTCGATCAGGTGCAGGCGCGACAACAGGGCGTCGGTGTCGGTGTCGTTATCGGTGTCGCTCACGGCTCAAGAATATAGTTCGGCAGGAATGTCGAGCGCGTAGATCGCGATTCCCGAGGTCCAGACGGCTGCCGCACCGGCCCGGATCAGGTTGATCCGGCTGTCTCCGGCATTCTCGATCGTGATCTTCTCGGCGCTTCGACGAACGATCGCGTCGCCGACCTTCGTCACGATGGATCCGTCGTGGTCTTCGCCAGCCTCGATGAGGGGATAAGGCTCGCTCAGCCCGCGCAGATCCTCGAGCAGGAAACGTGGACGCGAGTCCGCGGCCGCCGCAATGACCTGCTTGGCGTGGTCGATTCCGGTGAGCACCATGACCGAGGGGATGCCCGCCCTGTTCGCCCCGAGAATGTCGGTGTCGAGTCGGTCACCGATGAACATCGGAGAGGATGCTCCGAATCTCTCGACCGCCTCCTCGAAGATCGCGACCTCTGGCTTGCCCGCCACAATCGGGAGAATGCCCGCTGCCGTGTGCACGGCAGACACGAGGGTGCCGTTGCCTGGCGCGATCCCCCGCTCGACCGGAATCGTCCAGTCGGTGTTTGTTGCGACCCACGGGATGCCGTCGCCATTGGCGTCGCGGGCCAGCGCAAACGACGCCTCGGCCAGGTGAGTCCAGGCGACCTCGGGCGCAAAACCCTGAACGACCGCCGATGGACTGTCATCGGCCGATCGGGTGACCGTGAATCCGGCCTTCTCCACCACGTCGACCAGCCCGTCGCCGCCGACAACGAGGATCGTCGCCCCGTTCGGGACCATCCCGGTAAGTAGTTTGACGGCAGCCTGCGGAGAGCTCACCACCTCGTTCTCCGAAACACGAAGCCCAAGACTCGTGAGGTGATCGGCGACGGAAGCCGTCGTCCGCGACGCGTTATTCGTGATGTAACCGACGCGAATCGTCTCGGCGACGGCGTTTATGCTCTCAACGGCATATGGGATCGCGTGCGGGCCCGCATAGACGACGCCATCGAGATCCAGGAGAACGAGATCGATCCCCTCAAGCGGCGTTGGCTCAGTCATCCACTGCCTCGTCGTCATCCTGCGAAAGATCCGTGTTGTCAGAAGGCGCGGAATCGTCCTCGACCTCAATGATCTCGACGACGTCTCCCGCACCACCATTCTCGGCCTGGCTGAGAGCTTCGGATGCCCGCTCGGAGCGTTCGTACCACTCCTCCGCCTCCGCCTCACGACCGAGTTCCTCAAGCACGGCGGCGTAGGCGTCGAACAGCGCCGGGCTGTACTCGAACGCCGTATTGGGATCCAGCTGCGGGATGCGCAGCTCCTCCAGGGCGGCGTCCTTCTGCCCAAGGTCAAGTCGAGCACCGGACATAGCGATGGCCAGTTCGACCTGGACGGGCACCGGCAGCGACGAGCGGGCAACCGAGCGACCCTCCTCGAGAGCCTTCTCCGGGCGGCCAAGACCACGCTCACTGTCGACCATCATGGGCAGCTGGTCGTTGCGACCGGTGATGCGCCGGTAAGTGCGAAGCTCACGAAGAGCAAGCGCGTAGTCGCCCACCGCATACGCTGTAATCGCGAGAGTCTCGCGAACGACCCCGATGCGGCCGGCGCGACGAGCGGCGGAAATCGCGTGTTGGTGGGCCAATGGGGCGTCCGACTCGATCAGGCGAGCCGCCATCACGAGGTGCTGGGCAACGCCGTCGGCGTTTTCCTTACTGAGCGTCTTCAGTTCGTTCCGAGCAATCCTGTCAAGTTCGCCCGGCTCCACGTCGTCCGGGATGATCGGATCGTCGTGCCGCGATCGAACCGAGCGCGTGCCGAAGGGGTCGCGATCCTCCGGCGTCTCGCGCTCCCGGGCGTCACGATCGCCTCTGGCCGGCGTACCACCCCTGGTCCAGAGCCGCTTCTCACCATCGCGAGCGGGCGGCTTGCCATCGCGCGAGGGGCGATCGGATCCGGATGGCCTTCCTTCGCGAGCCGGTGGCTTGCCTTCACGCGACGGGCGACCGGATGCCGGCGGCTTCCCCTTATACGGGCGGGACGAGTCGCCGCGCGCACTCGAGGGGCGGCCGGCGCCTGGGCGGCGATCCGAATCGCGGGGCCCGCGGTCTGATGAGTCGGTCATAAAACCATTCTCTTTCGTGGATGCGGTTTCGTTGTACGCCGTCGCTTGGCGCGTTTCTCTACCAGTTGTGGCTTAACGCGAAATGGCCACCCAGGATTCTGGGTGGCCATTTCACAATTGAAGTCCGGCGGTGTCCTACTCTCCCACAAGGTCCCCCTTGCAGTACCATCGGCGCAGAGAGTCTTAGCTTCCGGGTTCGGAATGTAACCGGGCGTTTCCCTCTCG
>JAODMY010000036.1 GCA_025465535.1 Glaciihabitans sp. | reverse complement strand
TCCATTCCGGCATCCGTCACCTGGATGAGGAAGGCGCGGCCGTCCGTCGCATCCGCGTTCCGGGCAACAAGCCCTCGACTCTCGAGTTCCGCGATCACGCGCGTGACGCTCGGCGCGGAGACATTCTCGATCTGGGCAACATCGGCCAGGCGCATCGGGCCGGACTTGGCGATTGTCGCGAGAGCCGAGAGCAGGCCGTGGCTGAGTCCGCCGGTGGCTCCGACCAGTCGGCGATTCAGCCGACCGACGGCAAACGCCAGTCGGGCCGGGACCGCATTGGCGTCATAGTCGCTCATGTGCGTTCCCTTCGTCACTTTGCTCCTAGGCAGCCTAGACGTCGCTGAGAGCCTCTGCGGGTTCCTGGCTCCGAACAGTTCCCACCGGGACGGTGTCGACGTGCATGTATTTTCCGCCAGCGGCAAGCGATGCCACCGCCCCGATCACCGAGAGGATGGCCGCGGTGACGAACACGATGACGAGTCCGGCGTGGAACGGTTCGGAGATCAGGTTCGGGAAGAACGTCTTGCCCGTCAACGCGGCGAGGTTGCCCTGTGACAGCGTGCCGGTCAGGTGGAACGCCGTCAGCAGGCTCTGGATCGGGTTATAGCCGAGGAAGGCCGCGAACAGGTCGCTCACCGGCGGCTGGGCCGCGGCGATGGTCGCGTAGTGCGTCGAAACCCCGTTCGCGGTGAGGCCCTTGAAGAGCGCGCTCGGAAGCGTCGTCGCGAGCCCGGCGATCATGAGAGAGAAGAAGATTCCGATCGACAGTGAGTTCCCGGCGTTCTGGAACGTGCCGGTCATGCCGGATGCGGCGCCGCGAGATCTCGAATCCACCGAGTTCATGATCGACGTTCGGTTCGGCGCGGCGAACATGCCGGAGCCGATTCCGTTCAGGAACGTGATGACCGCGAAGATCCCGTAGCTGAAGTTGACCGGGATCAGCAGCAACGCGACGAAGGTCGCCGCAACCAGCAGCAGCCCGGTCGTGGCGAACGCGCGCTGGCCGTAGCGATCGGAGAGAGTGCCCGCGAGCGGACCGGAAACGAGGAAGCCGATGGTCAGGGGCAGCAGGTAGATGCCCGCCCAGAGCGGCGTGCTCTCATAGCTGTAGCCGTGGAGCGGAAGCCAGATCCCCTGCAGCCAGATGATGAGCATGAACTGCAGGCCGCCTCGGCCGACCGAGGCGACGAGGCCCGCGATGTTGCCCCAGGCGAACGCCCGGATGCGGAACAGCCGCATGTTGAACATGGGCTGTTTCACCCGGAGTTCCAGGAAGACGAAGAAGACGAGCAGGACGATGCCGCCGATGATGCCGCCGAGCACGAAGGGGTTACCCCAGCCCTGGCTGCTGTTTCCGTACGGCTGGATGCCGTAGGTGATGCCGGCGAGGAGGGCGGTGAGCCCAATGCCGAAGACGATGTTGCCCGGCCAGTCGACTTTGCCGTTCGGGTCGCGTGCGCCGACCTCGTGAAGCGAGATGTAGGCCCAGATCGTGCCGAAGATCCCGAACGGAACGCTCACGACGAAGACGAGGTGCCAGTCGATCGATGCCAGGATGCCGCCGATGATGAGGCCGAGGAAGGTCCCGGCAATCGCAGCGACCTGGTTGAGCCCGAGCGCGAATCCGCGACGGTTGGCAGGGAACGCGTCCGTCAAAATGGCGGTTGAGTTGGCGAAGAGCATCGACCCGCCGACGGCCTGGACGACGCGCCAGAGGATGAGCCACAGCGCGCCAGCCCCGCCGAGCAACGGGTCGAGCGAGAGGGCGACGGCGGCGAGGGTGAAGATGACGAAGCCGAGGTTGTAGATCCGCACGCGACCGTAGATGTCCCCGAGGCGGCCGAAGCTGACGACAAGAACCGCGGTCACGAGGATGTAGCCCATGAGCATCCAGAGCAGATAGCTCGTGTTGCTCGGGTCGAGTGGGTTGATCTGGATGCCCTTGAAGATGGAGGGCAGCGAGATCAGAACGATGGAACCGTTGATGGTCGCCATCAGGATGCCGAGGGTTGTGTTGCTCAGCGCCACCCACTTGTAGCGGGGATGGTCTTTGTTGAATGCTCCGGTGCGCACAGTCTTATCGGTCACAGATTTTCCAGCCACGAAAGTGAGGCCTCCTGGGTAATGAGGCGTCTTCGTCGAGCGCCAATAATTAGTTGTTGTGGGTTAACAATACCTCCGCCGAGAATATGGTGTGAGTCCCTGGCGAGGTCAGTCGAGCGCGAGCATGGCTCCTGCGGCGATCGCCAGCCCGAGGCCGATGTACTGGACGATCGCGATCCGTTCCTTGAGAACGACGGCCGCGAGGATGATCGTCCCGGCCGGGTACAGGGCCGTCAGGACCGCGATCACGCTCAGGTCGCCGATGCGCACGCCGAGCAGGAGGCCGGCGTTGGCGACGGCATCCACGATTCCACAGGCGATCGCAAGTCGAAGTCCAGGGCGCCATCCGTTTGCGCGAGACACTGCCGTACCGCGACGGCGGGTGAGCAGCGCGAGAACTCCGATGCTCGTCGCCATGATGATCGCGTTCACGCCGCGGTTCATGATGAGCGGGACGATCCCGGAGTCGCTCGGTGTCAGCGCGATGATGATGAGGAACAGGCCGATGCAGATTCCGGATCCGGTCGCCATCAGGATGCCGCGCAGGCTCGGCCGCGCCGCTCTCTTCTCTCGCACGAAGCCGACGAGCACGACGGCGACCAGTGCGAGTGCGAGGGCCGTGTATCCGAGGGGGCCGAAGGTGTCGCCGCTAGCGATCCCGACCGCGGCCGGCACGATCGCGGAGACGACGGCCGTCAGCGGCGAGAGGATGCTCATCGGCCCGATCGCGAGGCACGCGTACAGCAACGAGATGGCGAGGGATCCCGCGACGCCCGAGAGACCGCCGAGCACGACGGCACTCCACGACCATGCTCCGCCGATGACCGGATAGCTGAGCAGGAGCACGCCGAGCCCGACGGCCGCGGCGATGGCCGTCACCCGGATGGGACTGATTCGCTTCGACGCGAGCCCGCCGAGGAAGTCGGCGGATCCGAACACGAGGGCACTCGCCATACCGACGAGCACGACCAGTGGGAGCACGAGACCAACGTACTGGCTGCGACGGTTGCCGATAGGCACAGCAGAGAGCTGGCCAGTTTCGGGTGTCTTTGTAGCTCCTCCACTGCACATTGGGGATCCCGCATGAGGATGCCTACCGTGAAATGACTGATTTACGAGGGAGCACTCCAATGGTTGACACCGCGCCGCGCACGAAAGAGAGCCGTGTTCAGAATGTGGATGCGGTGGTCGATCGGGAACTGGCGAAAGACTCGGTCGGCGCCGGCGGCACTGCCGCATCCGTCGATGTCGAGTCGCTCGGCAGGCAGCTGCTCGGCACCTGGGCGGACGTCCGGTTGCAGTCCCGCGAGCTCATCAAGGATCCGGCGCTGCACAACCTTCCGGGGCTGAGTCTCGCCGAGCAGCGCGAGCGCACCCTCAGCCAGCTGCATCTCCTCGTTGAGAAGGGCGCCGTGCACCGCGCTTTCCCGAAGTCGCTCGGCGGCAACGAAGACAACGGAGGCAACATCACGGGCTTCGAGGAGCTCGTGGCGGCCGACCCGTCGCTGCAGATCAAGTCGGGCGTGCAGTGGGGGCTGTTCGCCTCGGCCGTCCTCCAGCTGGGCACCGAGTACCACCACCACAAATTCCTTCCCGACATCATGAGCCTCAAGGTCCCGGGCGCGTTCGCGATGACCGAGACGGGGCACGGATCGGATGTCGCCTCGGTCGCAACGACCGCGACCTACGATCCCGACGCCGACGAATTCGTCATCAACACTCCGTTCCGCGGGGCGTGGAAGGAGTACCTCGGCAACGCGGGGATCCACGGCACGGCCGCGACGGTCTTCGCCCAGCTCATCACGAACGGCGTCAACCACGGAGTGCACTGCTTCTACGTTCCGATCCGGGACGAAAAACTGAACTTCCTGCCAGGGATCGGTGGTGAGGATGATGGCCAGAAAGGCGGGCTGAACGGCATCGACAACGGCCGCCTGCACTTCACCGACGTGCGGATTCCGCGCACCAACCTCCTCAACAAGTACGGGGATGTCGACGAGGACGGCGTGTACACGTCGCCCATCGATAGCCCCGGTCGCCGCTTTTTCACCATGCTCGGAACACTCGTGCAGGGACGCGTCTCCCTAGATGGCGCGGCCAGCGCGGTCTCGGCCATGGCGCTGAAGATCGCGATCACCTATGGCAACCAGCGTCGCCAGTTCACGGCGGGAAGCGACACCGATGAACAGGTCATCCTCGACTACCAGCGCCACCAGCGCCGACTCCTGCCGAGGCTCGCAACGGCGTACGCGATGAACTTCGCGCACGACGAATTCCTCGTGAAGTTCGACGCCGTCTTCAGTGGCAAGGCCGACACCGACAATGATCGCCAGGACCTGGAGACGCTCGCGGCATCGCTGAAGCCGCTGTCCACGTGGGCCGCGCTCGACATCCTGCAGGAGGCGCGCGAAGCCTGTGGCGGCGCCGGCTTCATCGCGGAGAACCGCCTCGTCGGGCTGCGCGCCGACCTCGACATCTACGTGACGTTCGAGGGCGACAACAACGTGCTGCTGCAGCTGGTCGCCAAGCGGCTGCTCACCGACTACAGCGCGAAGTTCAAGAGTGCGGATTCCGGTGCGCTCGCCCGCTACGTCGTCACGTCCACGGCCGCGAGGGCGTACCACGGCTTTGGTCTGCGGCGCCTCGGCCAGACGGTCGCCGACTTCGGCTCGACCGCGCGCAGCGTGCAGTCGCTTCGCGACACCAACACGCAGCGCGAGCTGTTGACCGACCGCGTCGAGACCATGATCGCGGAGATCGCGGGCAGGCTGCGTCCGGCATCCAAACTCTCCAAGGCGGATGCCGCCGCCCTGTTCAACTCCCAGCAGAACAACCTGATCGAGGCCGCGAGGGCGCATGGCGAGCTGCTGCAGTGGGAGGCGTTCACCCGCGCCCTCGACAAGGTGTCGGATGACGGGACGCGGCAAGTTCTCACCTGGCTGCGCGACGCGTTCGGCCTCGGCCTGATCGAGAAGCACCTCGCCTGGTACCTCATCAACGGGCGGCTTTCGCCCCAGCGCGCGCAGGCCGTGAGCGCCTACGTCGACCGGCTGATCACTCGGCTGCGTCCCCACGCCCAGGACCTGGTGGATGCCTTCGGCTATGGCCCGGAGCACCTCCGCGCGACGATCGCCACGGGAGTCGAGGCCGAGCGGCAGGATGAGGCGCGCGAGTATTACCGGGCGCAGCGCGCATCCGGAACCGCGCCCGTGATGG
Organism: Glaciihabitans sp.; assembly: GCA_025465535.1. GTDB lineage: Bacteria > Actinomycetota > Actinomycetes > Actinomycetales > Microbacteriaceae > Galbitalea. The sequence continues at coordinate 15,863 of JAODMY010000036.1, read as the reverse complement.
AGAAGAGCCAGAAAAAGAAGCGCTAATCAGGTCTAGCCGCTGCCGCCGCGAGTCGTCCGACCCGCTACGACCTGACCCGAGTCCAGATCCGAAAACGAAGGAGTTCTCCGGCAAAAGCTCCCCGAACGGCGCGTTCAACGGCTTTTGACCCCGAAGTTCCTTCGTTTTGAGTGTGCCGGCGTGCTGAGTGTGCCGGCGTTTTGAGTGCGCCGGCGTGCTGCGTGTGCCGGCGTGCTGAGTGTGCCGGTGTTGCAGCGAGGTCTGCGTTAGCCAGCAACCGACGAAAAAGCGCTCTGGCCACGAGAGGGACGAATAGCTAGCCTGAGTTATGACCTTCCAGGCGTATCTCGACACGATCAAAGCGAAGACCGGCAAGACCGCCGATGAGTTCGTCGAGCTGGCCCGCGAGAAGGGCCTGTTGGTCGGCGAGGTCAAGGCCGGCCCGGTCATCGAGTGGCTCAAGGACGAATACGACCTCGGATCGGGTCACGCCATGGCGCTGGTCGGCGTGTTTCGCGATCGCCTTAACGGAACTGGTCCCAGCAAAGAGGAGCGCATCGACAAGCAGTTCGCGGGCCCGAAATCGACCTGGCTGCTCGCCTACGACGAGCTCATGGCAACGGTCATGAAGTTCGGCAGCGATGTCTCCGTCTCGCCGACCGACACCTACATCAGCATCCTTCGTGGCAAGGGCAAGTTCGCGATCGTCGCGGTCTCGGCCAAGCGGATGGATGTCGGCCTGAAGCTGAAGGGCGAACCGGCGACCGACCGGCTGGCGCTCGCCGGCAACTGGAACACGATGGTCACCCACCGGGTGCAGCTCGGCACCCTCGAGAACGGCGACGGCTGCGAGATCGACGACCAGCTGAAGGGCTGGTTGCGCGAGGCCTACGACCGCGCCGGCTGATCGGCGTCCGGCGGCGGGCGCGGGAATTCGCATCCTGTGAGCGGATGGCCGCCTTCGTCGGCGGATCGCGTTAGGGTGCTGGAAGATCATGACGACAGTTGACGCCCGCGCACTCGATAATTCACCCCTCGGGATCCTCCACCGGGTCTTCGGATACGACGCCTTTCGCGGGCAGCAGTCCGAGATCATCGAGCAGGTGGTTGGCGGCGGCGACGCTCTCGTCCTCATGCCCACCGGCGGCGGCAAGTCGCTCTGCTACCAGATTCCGGCGCTCGTCCGGCCGGGCACGGGCGTTGTCATCTCCCCGCTGATCGCGCTCATGCAGGACCAGGTCGACGCCCTGTCCGCGGTCGGCGTCCGTGCGGAGTTCCTCAACTCGACCCAGAACGGCGCCGAACGGATGCGCGTCGAGGCCGCGTTCATCGCCGGGGAACTCGACGTGCTCTACCTCGCTCCGGAGCGGCTCCGGATGGACTCGACATCCGCCCTGTTCGATCGGGCAAGGATCTCGCTTTTCGCGATTGACGAGGCACACTGCGTGTCGCAGTGGGGGCACGACTTCCGGCCCGACTACCTGCAGCTGTCGATGCTGCACGAGCGCTGGCCGTCCGTCCCGCGCATTGCGCTCACGGCAACGGCGACCGAGCACACGCACCAGGAGATCGTGCGGCGGCTCGACCTCGGCGGCTCCGCGCAGTTCGTGTCGAGCTTCGATCGGCCGAACATCCAGTACCGCATCGAGCCGAAGAACCAGCCGCTGCAGCAGCTGCTGGCGCTGATTCGCGGCGAGCACGCCGGGGACGCCGGAATCGTGTACTGCCTTTCGCGGGCATCCGTCGAGAAGACGGCCGAGTTCCTGGTCGAGAACGGGATCACGGCGCTTCCCTACCACGCGGGTCTCGACGCCTCGATTCGTCAGCGCAACCAGGCGCGGTTCCTGCGCGAAGACGGTGTGGTCATGGTCGCGACCATCGCGTTCGGGATGGGGATCGACAAGCCGGACGTCCGTTTCGTCGCGCACCTCGACCTGCCGAAGAGCGTCGAGGGCTACTACCAGGAGACCGGGCGCGCGGGTCGCGACGGGTTGCCGTCGACGGCCTGGCTCGCCTACGGGCTTCAGGACGTGGTGCAGCAGCGCCGGATGATCGACTCGTCCGAGGGCGATCGCGCGCATCGCATGCGGCTGTCCCAGCACCTGGATGCCATGCTCGCGCTGTGCGAGACGCTCCAGTGTCGGCGGGTGCAGCTGCTCGCCTACTTCGGGGAAAAGTCCGCCGCCTGCAGCAACTGCGATACCTGCCTGAGCCCGCCCGAGGGTTGGGACGGCACGGTTCCCGCTCAGAAACTGCTCTCGACGGTGGTGCGGCTGCAGCGCGAGCGCAACCAGAAGTTCGGCGCCCAGCACATCATCGACATCCTGCTGGGCAAGCGCAACGCCCGCGTCGAACAGCAGGGACATGACACGATCGCGACCTTCGGAATCGGTGGGGAGCTGAGCGAGCAGGAGTGGCGCGGAGTCGTCCGTCAGCTGCTCGCGCAGGGCCTGCTTGGAGTGCACGCCGACGGCTACGGAACGCTCGTGATCACGGATGCCAGCGCGAGTGTGCTCGATGGCTCGCGACGGGTGCAGCTGCGTCGTGAACCAGAACGTGCGGCCAGGGGCCCGAAGAAGTCGGCCGTGGCGGCGACGCTTCCCGGCGAGGCAGTTCCGCTGTTCGAGAAGCTGCGGGAGTGGCGTGCGGGAATCGCTCGCGAACAGTCTGTTCCGGCCTACATCATCTTCGGGGACGCGACCCTTCGCGGAATCGCGCTGACCAAACCGTCGACGCTCGCGGAACTCTCCGGAATCAGCGGGGTCGGCGACAAGAAGCTGGAACTGTACGGCGAGAAGCTACTCGAGGTGGTGGCGGCGGCGTGAGGCGTGAGGCGCGAGGCGTGAGGCATGACCGTCCGCGAGGTCCGCGAGGTCCGCGACCGTCCTGAGGTCCGTGGGGTCCGCGAGCGTGCCTGACCATCTGTGATGTTGGTGACATCCGCGACCATATGTGATGTCGGTGACGTCCATGACCATCTGTGATGTTGGTGACATCCGCGACCATTTGTGATGTCGGTGACGTCCATGACCGTCTGTGACATCCACGCCGACTGCTCGCCCTATCCGCCGAAGCGCCCTAGTTCTGCCGCGCCGCTCCCCCAGCTGACACTTGTTGTCGGTTCACCTTCGCCCAACTGACAACAACTGTCAGTTCGCCGTCAGTTCGCCGCCGGGGTGTCGTCGCCAGATCAAGGCGCTTGACACGTGTTGTCGTTGAGCGACGTTCCAATCGACAACAACTGTCAAGTCGGCAGACAGCGACATTCAACAGGTGCTTCGGGATCGCCGACACTCAGCGGTCGCAGTTACTCAGCGGCCGCAGTTACTTGGCGGCTGCCACCGCTGAGGAGCAGCAGTTACTCGGCGGCTGCCTTGGCGCGCTGCGCTTCGATATCGGCGCGCACCGCGTTCATATCGAGGTCGCGAACCGCGCCGATGACGTTGTTGAGCATGGGGGCCGGGAGGGCACCGGGCTGGGCGAAGACGAGCACGCCCTCGCGGAAAGCCATGAGTGTTGGAATCGAGGTGATGCCCGCTGCGCTCGCGAGCGCCTGCTCCGCTTCGGTGTCGATCTTGCCGAACTTGATGTCGGGGTTCTGCTTGCTCGCCTCTTCGTAGACGGGCCCGAACTGCTTGCACGGGCCACACCATTCGGCCCAGAAATCGACGAGCAGGATGTCGGACTCGGTGACTGTCTTCTCGAAATCATCGGCGGTGAGATTGATGGTTGACATCGTTCCAGCCTAGGACGCGGTGTCAAATCCCGCAGGGTAGTGCACCTTTACCCTTCAGCTGGACGAATGTGCCGCAATATTCCCGCTTGGGAATGAAGCGAAATGTTTCGCGAATGTTCCGGACTATCGAACAGTGGATTAAGGAATCGGGCGGGATATGTTAGCGACCACAACTTTCTGTCAGGGTGGCGATAGCTCCCATTCTCGAGCTTCGATTTTCTTCGAAGCGGTAGTCAAATCCCCTTCAATTCGGCGTTTCTACCAGCTTGAGGAATTCTGTGAAACATTCGTTCTATACTCCTGCGCGCCTGCGTGCATCCGCACTGGTGACGGCCGCGGCACTCGTCGTCGGACTCACCGCCCTCGCAACAGCGAGTTCGGCGTCGGCGAGCACCCCTGTCGCATCCGGCTCCAACTGGACCGTTAGCGCAACTGCCGGCGGCTATGAAGTCGACCTCACCCTCGCCGCGGCACTCCCCGTCCGCAACGACATCCCAGAGCTGTACGCGGATGGTGCCGAACTCGGGCCGGCGACCGAGTCGGCGGATGGAAAGACACTCTCCATCACGACCACCGATACCGACGTTGCGACCGCCACCTCTGTCACCTGGCAGTGGTCGTCGGGTGGTGACGACACGACTATCGGGTCGACAACGCTGCAGAAGTCGGCTCCCAAGTCGCCAATGAAGTCTTTCGCCGTCGGCGGCAGCGGGACTACCCCGGATCCGACAGCGGGAACAGGCGCCTACACGGTCGCCGATTACAACTTCGGAACGCAGTCGATCGCCCTTGCCAACCTCGGCGGAGTCCGCGGTGAGCTCGAGGGTCGGATCTACCTCCCGAGCACGAGTGGCGAACACCCGCTCGTGATCTTCCTGCACGGCCGACACAGCACGTGCTACAACACCACGACTCTCAAGTCTTCGAGCGCCTGGCCGTGTCCCTCCGGAACCACGCCCATCCTGAGCTACGCGGGATACGACGGTGCGGGCGATGCGCTCGCCGCCGCGGGCTACACCGTCGTCTCGATTTCGGCGAACTCGATCAACGCCAACGATGGATCACTCGGTGCGGATGCCGGAGCGGTTGCTCGAGGCCAGCTCATCCTTGACTCGCTCACGATGCTCAAGGCCGCCAACGCGGGGAGCCCGGTCACCTATCACGATGCTCAGACGAACAGCGAGGTGACGCTCGACCAGGCACTCGTTGCAGGCAAGGCAACGAGCCCGAGCGCGGAGTCGCTCACGGCGGCAGACCTCGTCGGCACCATGGACTTCAGCGACATCGGCCTCATGGGTCACTCTCGCGGAGGTGAGGGCGCAGTTACCGCCGGAGTCCTGAACGAGGGACTCGCTCACCCGTGGAGTATCAAGTCGATCTTTAACCTCGCACCGATTGACTTCACAAGGGCCACACTGCCCGATGTCATCACCACGACGTTGCTGCCGTATTGCGATGGGGATGTCTCCGACCAGCAGGGCCAGCACTTCTACGCTGACTCTCGAAACGCGTTCGACGACAATGTCCTGCGCTCTGACATCTGGGTGATGGGTACCGATCACGACTTCTACAACACCTCGTGGACGCCGCCCTATCCCGGTGCAGCCGATGACTGGTCTGCTTCGAGTGACCCGGTGTGTGGCACGAACAGCGCCGCATTGGCTTCGGGCTCCAACATCCGTTTGACCGCGGCACAGGAGTACAGCGTCGGGACCGCCTACCTCGCTGGATTCTTCGAGCTCACCCTCGGCAACCAGACCCAGTACCTGGGAATGTTCGACGGAGCCGGTCTCGAGCCGTCGTCCGTTTCAAGCTTCGCGGATGTGCGCACGGTCGCTCAGCAGCCGTCCTCGAAGCGCGATGACATCACCGATTTCGCATCGACGAGTTCGTTGATTTCGACGACGCCCGCGGCCACAGACACGGTCTGCGCGAGCATGTACGGGCGGACGGTCCTTGAGCCAGTGCCCTCGTGCACGAGTGCGGCAGTCGGACTGACCAGCCAGGCCGAGCCGTACTGGACGCCGGCAAGCTACGCGCCGAACGTTCCGCTCAACCAGATGACCCATCTCACCTGGAGCGCGACGACGGGTTCACTCGGCGTCACGATTCCGAAGGCGAAGTCCAACGTCTCCGGCTTTGGCGAGATGACGGTAAACATGTCTCCGGATGAGAGCGTCACCAACGGAACCGACATGACGGTCTCGGTGGAGGACTCCTCCGGTCACACCTGGAGCGCCCTCGCCTCGAGCCTCAACCCGTGGTCCGTGAACCGGATGCCGGGAAGCACATCGCCTCTCCTGCACAAGATCGTGCTGCAGCAGATCCACATTCCGACCGCGACTCTCGCCGCAGCCGGACTGAACCTTTCCTCGATCGCAAAGGTCACATTCACGGGCGCCGTCGGCCTCGACGGTGTCGCAACCGGAGGCGAGTACCTGCAGGACCTCACGTTCGACACCCCGGCCCTCGGTGTGTCGGACATGCACCCTCGCTCGACAGTCAACGTGAACTCAACCACGGCGGAGGAGGGCAACGGACCGGGCACCGACGAGGTCGCGGTCTACCTGAACACGCCAAGCACATCGAAGGTCAGCGCCTACCTCACGGTGGTCGGCTCGGCAACGGGCAAGGCCGGGCTCGCGATGCAGAAGGTCACGTTCGAACCGGGCGAGACCTGCAAGAGCGTCGAAATCCCGGTCACCGGAGACACCGCGCCCTCGGCCGCGGCGATGTCATCGTTCAAGATCGCGGTGTCTGATTCGACGAACGGAGTCCTCGGCAAGAACGACTTCGGGACCATCGGGATCCGCGAGGATGACGCGCTGACGACGGGCGGTGCACTCGCTCCGCCGGTCGGCATCCAGGGCGACGCCTGTGCGGAATATGCCGCGCTGTCCAAGCCGGGCACGCTGGGCTTCGCGACGGACAAGCCCGCTCCGGGGGCGACCGTCACGGTCACGGGTTCGGGATACCGGGTCGGGGAGAACGTCAACCTCTCGATCGGTTCCACTGCTTTGACCTCGGCGATCGCGGGACCGGACGGCACGGTGTCGTTCGCGGCGACCATCCCGTCGGACCAGGCGCTCGGAGCGACGTCGTTCACGGCGGTGGGTTCCGGTTCGGGGTTCACCTCGAAGGGATCGGCCACGGTGCTCGCGGCAACGACGACGTCGTTGACTCTTGACCCGACGGCACCGACGATCAAACAGTCTGTGACACTGACAGCGACGGTGACCGGTGGCACGACCGAAGGCGGAAAGGTCACGTTCCTCGACGGAACGACCAGGCTCGGCACCGGGTCGGTCCGCGGAGGGACGGCGACTCTGAAAGTGCCGGGTGGATTCCTTGCGGGAACCCACTCGATCACGGCGCGATTCGAGGGGACCGGCACCGCCGCAGCCTCGACATCCGCTCCGGTATCGATCAACCTCGTGAAGGGCATGTCCGCCATCGCGTTGGCGCTGGGTTCGAGTCACTACACCTTCGGGCAAACCGTCCGCGGGATCATCTCGGTGGCCGGCGCGACGAAAGGTAAGGCGACGGTCACGCTGGGATCAGTAACACTGAGTGTTCCGATCAACTCGTCGGGTGCCGGGTCGTTCACGATCCCGGGCCTTCTCGCGGCTGGTTCGCACACCATCAGCGCCCAGTACGACGGGACGGACTTTGTCGCGGCGAGTCCGCTGTCGACGGAGGAGTTCTCGGTGGGCAAGGCGGTTACCCGGACGACCCTTGGGCTGACGAAGTCCACCGTCAAGGCCGGCGGCACCGAAACCGTCAAGGTCACGGTTTCCGGCCATCAGGGCAGTGCCTACCCGACCGGCACCATCACGGTGAAATCGACCGCGGGCGAGACCGTGACGACCAAGGTCGTGACGCTCACCGCCAGCTGGAAGGGCGGCTACTCCTTCTCGATCGCGCTGCCCGCAACGAAGGGTCCTGCGAGCGTTGTGGCGATCTACTCGGGTGACACCGACTTCGCGGCCAGTACGTCGACCGTAAAGAATGTGACGGTCGATTAGAGAAGCGCGGTAGCCAAATCCCGTCCGGGCATCGAGTGCCCGGGCGGGGTTTGTGCGCTCGCCGGAGACTCTCACCGCGCTCAGGGGGCATTCGGATGAAGCGTTTAGAATTGCGACAGTGAAGGATTCCGCGCCGGTAGTTTCCCCCGAGACCGTCGTCGACATCCCCGCAGGGCGCCGCAATCTCGCCCTCGTTTCCCTCCTCGTGACGATGATCATGGCAAACCTCGACACCTCGATTGTCAACGTCGCCCTTCCCCAGCTTTCGCGTGATCTGCGGGTAAGCCCCTCCGACGCGGTCTGGGTCGCGACGGCATTCCTCCTCGCGCTTGCTTGTTCCATTCCGGCGATGAGCGGCCTTGCCGACCAGATCGGTCGCAAGCGGATGTATGTGATCGGCACCCCGATCTTCACACTGGCGTCGCTCGGCTGCGCGTTGTCGCCCTCTCTTGGCTGGTTGCTCACGGGTCGAATCATTCAGGGGATCGCCGCCGCCATGATCTTCGCCGTCACCATCCCGCTTTATCGCCACCTGTTTCCCCCCGAACGGCTCGGCTTCATCCTTGGCATTAACGCCATGGTGGTCGCCATCGGGATTTCAGCCGGCCCAACCCTCGGCGGGCTCATTCTCGACAACCTCTCCTGGCCGTGGCTGTTCCTGATCAACGTTCCGATCGGCGTCGTCGCAACCGTGCTCGGGGCCGCGTTCCTCCCGCACCGGCAACCTCCGCGAACCAGTTATGACCTCGTGGGAGCCCTCGTTGCGGCGGCCGCGATCGCGAGCTTCCTTCTCGGCATCCATCAGCTGGCGGATGTCGGCACCCTCTGGTCCGCGGTCGTCCTGTTGCTCATAAGCGCGGCGCTGATCTTCGCTTTTGTGCGGATCGAGCGCCGAGCCGTGCGGCCGGTCATCCCGCCGGACCTGTTCAGCGGGAAGTTCTCGCTGGCCGTGCTGACCGCCTTCTGGTCATTCTTCGGGCAGGGTGTCGCGTTCATCGCGCTGCCCTTCCTATTCCAGACTGCCTACCACGCGACGCCGCTGCAGTCGGCCCTGTTGTTCACGCCGTGGCCGGTCGTCATCGTGATCGTCGCGCCACTGTCGGGCAGGTTGGCCGACAGGTATTCGAGTTCTCTCCTCGCGGTGATCGGGCTGAGCATCTTCACGCTCGGGCTGCTCTCGCTGGCGCTGCTTGGCGGGCATCCACCGGTCGGGCAGGTGCTGGCTTCGACCGCGCTGTGTGGATTCGGATTCGCCGTGTTCCAGTCGCCCAACAATCGCGACATGATGTCGGCGGCTCCGATGAAGTACGCGAGTTCGGCCGCGGGCATCCTCAACATCAACCGCTCGCTGGCGCAATCGATCGGCGCGGGGGCCGTCAGTATGGCGCTCGTCCTGGCCGGAGCCTCGACAGCCTCGCTGGTCTCCCAGGCGCGCGCCGCGAACAGCGTCTTGCTCGTCGGCGTCGCGGGTGCGGCACTCTCGGTTGTCATCAGCATCGCGAAGCTGCGGCAGGCGCGCTCGCACTGAGCTGAGCTGAGCTGAGCTGGGTTGGGTTGGGTTGGGTTGGGTTGGGTTGGGTTGGGCTGGGTTGGGTTGGGCTGAGCTGGGTTGGGTTGGGTTGGGCTGAGCTGAGCTGAGCTGGGTTGAGCTGCCGCTACTCCAGCGATGAACTGACACAGGTTGCCGGTCGAGAAGCCAACTACCGGCAACAAGTGTCAAATGGGTCCCTACCTGCCGAAGGTACCTGCGGCGAGCTGACATTTGTTGTCGGTTGCGCGATTGTCAGACGGCAACAAGTGTCACCTGACCGGTGTGCGTCGGTGAGGTGGCGCCACCTGGGTGGTGTGCGGCGGTGAAGTGGCACCACTGGGTGGTGTGCGGCGCGGAAGTGGCGCCACCTGACCGGTGTGCGGCGGTGAGGTGGCGCCACCTGACTGATGTGCGGCGGAGAGTGGCCCCGTACTGCGTCGTGCGCGGCGTCGGGGGTGCCGTCAACCGGGTACGCATCCGCGTCAACCGTTTAGGGTCGTCGTATGACGACACCGCGCATCCTCGCGACCTCGGGCGGCTTCCGGCCCGGCAGCTGGACGACGTGGAAACCCGGCCCGCTGATGCAGGCGGCCATCGACCTCTCCGCGCGTCCGGATGCTGCACGATTCTGCTATCTCGGGACGGCCATGGGCGATCGCCCGGAGGTCGGTTTCAATGTGCACGAGGCGTTTTACGGGACAACCGTGCAGGCGTCTGTTGCGAGAGTGCTGCCGAGCCCCAACATTGCAAACCTGCGTGAGCACCTGCTCGGCCAGGATGTCATCTGGGTCGGTGGCGGATCGGTTGCCGGGCTGCTCGCGCTCTGGCGGTTGCACGGGCTGGATGACGTGATGCGGGAGGCCTGGGAGGCCGGCGTGGTGCTCGCGGGCGTTTCGGCCGGCTCGCTCTGTTGGCACGTCGGCGGACCGACAGACTCATTCGGCCCTGACCTGCGGGCGGTCACCAACGGCCTCGCGCTGCTGCCCTACGGCAACGGCGTCCACTACGACTCGGAGCCCGGCCGTCGGCCACTGCTGCACTCGCTCGTCGCGGACGAAACCCTTCCGACCTCGTACGCGACCGACGACGGTGTTGGTCTCCTCTACGAGGGAACCGAGTTCGTCGAGGCGCTGAGCGATCGGGATGGCGTGGCCGCCTACCGGGTCGAGCGGGACGCCGCCGGCGGGGCTATCGAGACGAGGATCGAGCCGAGGCGACTGCCGGAATGAGCGGCTCGACGGTGTTCGACTCCGCGCCACCTGACTCCGCGCCATTCGATCGTGGAGCGATCGAGGATGCGCTCGGGTCGTCCCGTCTATACCCGTTCTGGCAGGAAGACCTCGGCTCGCCGACCTTCCCGCGATTGGCGGGCGCGGCGAGCTTCGACCTTGTCGTCGTCGGTGGCGGATACACCGGGCTGTGGACGGCGCTGCAAGCGAAGCAGCGAGATCCGGATGCTCGGGTCGGGCTGGTCGAGGCGAAGCGGATCGGGTGGGCGGCATCCGGCCGCAACGGCGGATTCTGCGAGGCGTCGCTCACGCACGGTGAGGTCAATGGCGCGTCGCGGTTTCCGAAGGAATTGGCGCAACTCACTCGGCTCGGTGACGAGAACCTCGACGAGATCGAGCAGACCGTTGCGAGTCTCGGTTGGGACTGCGACTTCGAGCGCACGGGAACCCTGTCGGTAGCGACCGAGCAGTACCAGGTCAAGGAGCTCCGCGAGGCTCACGACGGTCAGAACGAGATCTTCCTCGACGAGAAGGCGGTGCGGGCGGAGCTGGATTCATCGACCTATCTCGCGGGGCTCTGGAGTAAGCGCGCGACGGCGATGGTGCATCCGGGGAAGTTGGCGAGAGAACTCGCGAAAGCCTGCGCGGATGCCGGGGTCGAGATCTTCGAGCGGACGCCGGTCCTCGGGCTGGCGGCTGGCGCGAACGTCGAGCTGCACGCCGGGAACGGCACGCTCACCGCCGACCGCGTCGCGCTTGCCACCAACGCGTTCCCGTCGCTGCTCAAGCGCTTCCGGCTGCACACCGTCCCGGTCTACGACTATGTGCTCATGACCGAGCCGTTGTCGGCCGCGCAGCTCGGGAGCATCGGCTGGGGCAACCGGCAGGGCGTCGCAGACCTCGGCAACCAGTTCCACTACTACCGGATCACGGCCGACAACCGCATCCTCTGGGGTGGGTACGACGCGATCTACCACTACGGCGGCCGCATCCGGCGCTCCTACGAAGATCGCCGCGAGACGTTCGAGCGCCTGGCCAGCCACTTCTTCGTGACCTTCCCGCAGCTCGACGGCATCCGGTTCAGCAATCGATGGGCCGGGGTCATCGACACGAGTACCCGATTCTGCGCGTTCTTCGGTCGGGCGCACGGCGACCGCGTCTCCTACGCCGCCGGATTCACCGGGCTCGGAGTCGCCGCGACGCGCTTCGCCGCGAACGTGATGCTGGATCACCTGTCCGGGCTGACGACGGAGCGGACCTCCCTCGAGATGGTCCGCTCGCTGCCCCTGCCGTTCCCGCCGGAGCCGGCGGCGTATCTCGGCGTCCAGGCGACAAGGTGGGCCCTCAATCGCGCCGACCACAACGGTGGCAGGCGCAATCTGCTGCTGAGGACACTGGATGCGGCCGGGCTCGGCTTCGACTCCTGAGCCGAGCTTCACCAGCTCCCGCGGTGCTCCGGCACGAGGAAAACGAGCGGGAGCACGCAGACGAGGATTGCGGCGAAGACCACGAAGGCTATGCCAAGCGTGTCACCAGGGTTGGTGCTTCGAGCGAGGAATGCCGTCGTGATCGAGACGCCCATGATCGCTCCGGACTGGCGGAACATCCCGCGCAGTCCCGCGATGCCAGCGAGCTGGTCTCGCGCGAGTTGCATGGTCGCGTTGTTCGACGCCGGCACCGAGAACCCCATGCCGATGCCCGTGATCGCGCCGGTAATCGACAACCACAGGTAGGGCGACACGTTGGTCGGGATGAACGCCATCCCGACCAGGCCCAAGGCGATCACCAGAAAACCGGCGATCATCGGCAGCCGGTATCCGGTGCGTCGCAGCGCGAGCACGGCGATCCCGGCCACACAGATCATGCCGACGGCGCGGGCGGTGAGTAGCGTGCCTGCCTGCAGGATCGGCATGCCGAACCTGTCCTGCGCGTACAGCGGCACGAGCGCTCCGAAGCCGAGCGCCGCGGCTCCGTAGAGGAAGTTGATGAGGTTCATCACGCCGAATCCACGACCGCGCAGCAACTGCATGGAGATAAATGGCGCGGCGGCGTACTTCGAATGGCGCAGGAAGAGAACGAGGGTGACGGCCGCAATTGCTTCGGGAAGCAGGAATCCGACGCCGAGCGGGGATGTTCCACCACCGCCGAGGAACGTGATCCCGAACATCGCCGACAGCAGCAGGATGCCAAGCAGCGTGACGCCCATCGTGTCGATCTTCTTGCGGGCACCGGGCATACTCCTCGGCAGGATGACTAGCGCGAGTACGAAGACGACGACACCGATGGGAACGTTGACAAGGAAGATGCCACGCCACGACCAGTCGGTGACGAAGATGCCGCCGATGATCGGGCCGACGATGCCCCCGATGGGGAAGATGCTCGTGAACATGCCGATGGCACGATCCCGGTTGCGGCCGTAGTGGTCCGCGACGATCCCGGTCGCCGACGGCATGAACGCGCCGCCGCCGATGGCCTGGACTCCGCGCAGCGCGACGAGAACATAGACGTTGGTCGCCAGCCCACAGCACAGGGAGGCCGCGGTAAAGAGGACGATCGCGGTGATAAAGATCTTCTTGCGCCCGAACGTGTCACTCAGCTTGCCAGCCAGCGGCATGACGAGAATCTGGCCGAGAGAGTAGATCGTGATCGTCCAGCTGCTCCACTGGATGCCGCCGCGCATCTCGCGCTCGATGGTGGAGAGGGCGGTGGCGACGATGGTTTGATCGACGGACGCCATGAAGAGCGCGATCGCGACGATGAAGAACACGATCCCACGGCGGGGCAATGGATCGTCGGCCCCGAGTGGGACAGATGCGAGCGCGGGTTCGACGCTGACACCCGAGGCCGTCGCGGTGGCGAGCTTCGGCCGGGAGGTCAAGCCAAACATAGATGTGCGATTCGTCGAGCTGTGAGAGTTGCGGATGCGATTTCCACCCTAGTTTATGTGCTTGCTGGCAAGCAAATGTCACGTAGTCCACCTATCCTGTTGCCATGGATGCGAACGATGTTGCGAGGCTTCGCAACGTGATCAATAAGCTTTCGCGCCAGTTCAACCTGTCGGCGACCGACGAGGGACTCACGCCAGCGCAGGCCTCAGCTCTCGGCCTCGTCGCCAGCGAGGGGCCACTCAGCCTTGCCGAGCTGACCGAGATCGAGGGGCTCAATCCCACGATGGTCTCGCGCGTCGTCGGGAAGCTCGACGGCGCCGGCCTGGTCAGGAGGATCGCGCATCCACAGGACCAGCGGGCGGCGATGGTCGAGATAACACCGGCTGGCGCTGAGACGCATGAGCGTATTCGGGCCGCTCGCGGCGACGTTGTCTCCGAGTATCTGAATCGGCTCTCGGCCTCGGATCGCGCCGCAATTCTCGCGGTGCTTCCGGCGCTCGAAGCGCTGGCGAAGGAGCTCAGGTTCGACCCGTTGCCGAGTCACTCGAGGTCGAATTCCGCTCGCTAGGGTCGGGCGTTGCGAATCTGGTTGGAGCCGTGGAACAACCCACGCGGCATGCTTGTTCTAGTGGGTGCAAGTACAAGACGGCAACACGAAGGAGAAGGCACGATGAGTGGAACTACAGAACGCGCAATTCTTGCTGGCGGATGCTTTTGGGGAGCGCAGCAACTGCTTCGCCGCCGACCGGGAGTGATCTCCAGTCGAGTGGGCTACTCGGGTGGCAACGTCGCCAACGCCACCTATCGCAATCACGAGGGCCACGCCGAGGCCGTCGAGATCATCTTCGACCCCGCGCAGATTTCGTACCGTGACCTGCTCGAGTTCTTCTTCCAGATCCACGATCCGTCGACGAAGGACCGTCAGGGTAACGACGTCGGATCCAGCTACCGGTCGGCGATCTTCTACACGAGTGACGAGCAGAAGCGGGTCGCTCTCGACACGATCGCCGATGTCGACGCGTCCGGAATCTGGCCGGGCAAGGTCGTGACAGAGGTCACCGCCGCCGGCGACTTCTGGGAGGCCGAGGAGGAGCACCAGGACTACCTCGAGAAGGATCCGTTCGGCTACACCTGCCACTACGTCCGTCCGGAGTGGAAGCTTCCGCACCGCGAGGCCGCGAGCGTCTAGCCAGCGATCAGCTGTCTATTCAGCGATCAGCGCTGGGTGCGGATGCCGTCGAGCGCGACGCCGAGCACGCGTTCGCGCTGCTCGTCCGTCGCGTAGGTTCCGGAGAGCAGGCCGGTGATCAGGTACATCACGTCGCCGATCTCGAGGTCCGGGCGCGCGTCGCCGGATTCCTGCGCCCGCGCGAGCAGCGGGCCGCCGGCCTCGTACATGGCACCCTTGGCATTCTGGAACAGGCTGGAGTCGCGGTTGAGGCCCTCGACGAGCGCCCGCTTCCGCATGCAGTACGCCACGAACCGGCGGAGCCATGCCATGAGCGCATCCCAGGGCGGGAGGTCGGCGAGATCCTCGGCCGTGCGACACAGCTCCTCGACCTCTTCGACGTACACGGCGTTGATCAGGTCAGATCGCGCGGGGAAGTTCCGGTAGAGGGTGCCGATCCCGACGCCGGCACGGCGGGCGATGTCCTCGAGGGACGCGTCGGGTCCGTTGTCGGCGAACGCGTCCCGCGCTGCGGCGAGCACGGCTTCGAAATTGCGGCGCGCGTCCGCTCGGAGTGGTCGCGGCGCTGCAACCGATGCGCGGGTGATGTCAGGCATTGTTACTTTCGGCTTGCACGAGTTCTCACTTGCTAAGTGGAGGCATGCCTCCATATAATCGGAGCTATGCCTCCACTTTACTCTCGTCCGGACCGCGTGTCACGGTCGACCCGATCCAATCCTCGGCTCACGTTCGCCGTGCTTGCAGCCGCAGCCGCATCCTTTTCGTTGCTGCAATCGCTGCTGAACCCCGTTCTGCCCACGATCCAGCGCGATCTGCACGCGACCCAGTCTTCGGTCACCTGGGTGATCACGGCGTGGCTCCTCTCGGCCGCGATCGCCACCCCGCTGCTCGGCCGCGTCGGTGACATGGTCGGCAAACGGCGGACCTTCCTGATCGCGCTCGCCGCGATCGTCGTCGGTAACCTGATCGCCGCGATCGCTCCAACCATCGGCGTTCTCGTGATTGCCCGGCTCATCCAGGGCCTCGGCGGCGCAATCTTCCCGCTCGCCTTCGGAATCGTTCGCGACGAGTTCCCCGCACACCGGGTGTCGTCCGCCGTCGGCGCCATCTCGGCCATCATCGCGGTCGGTGGCGGCCTCGGTGTCGTGCTGGCCGGCCCGATCGTCGGCGCGCTCGGCTGGCGCTGGCTGTTCTGGATCCCCATGATCGTCACCGCGATCGTCGGGATCCTCGCCCTCGCCTTCGTGCCGGAATCCCCATCTCGC
>JAODMY010000029.1 GCA_025465535.1 Glaciihabitans sp. | reverse complement strand
CCCTACTGACCGCATCGGAAAACGAAGGAGATTTCACCATTTCGGACGGGTCAAGAGGTGTTCGGGGCTTTTCAGCGCGAAATGTCCTTCGTTTTCGGTAGTGGGCACGGGTAGCCTGACGACATGGCTGATCAACGTCCGATCGGATTTTGGCTCAAGCTCGTCGACCGCCTGATCGATGAACAGTTCGCGGCGACGCTTGAGGAGCACGGCGTCACGAGGCGACAGTGGCAGTTGCTCAACGTGCTCGCGCAGAATCCCGCGACGGTCGAACAACTGAACGCGTCGGTCGCGCCGTTCCTCGACCCCGACGACACGGAATCCGCCCTCGATCACCTCACCGAACTCATCGAGAGCGCCTGGGTGGATGCGACGCCGAACGCGTACGAACTCACCGACCGCGGTCGTAGCGCGCTCGAGCGGCTGAGCTCGGTCGTCGCTGAGCAGCGCACCATCATGTCGGCTGGTGTCTCCGAGACCGAGTACATCACCACCGTCAGCTCGCTCGAGACCATGGCCCGCAATCTCGGCTGGGGCAAAGACGACACCTAGCTAGAAAGACGACACCTAGCTAGACGGGCGTCGGCGTCAGGATGACGTACCAGATGAGCAGCAGCGTCACGAGGAATCCGGTGATGAAATTGAGCCAGAGGAATCGTTTCCAGCCACGGTTCGCCGACTCGGATGCCGCATCCGTCACGTTCCAGAACTGCGCACAGCTGACCGCGTACGGCAACGCGAGGACCGCGGCAAGATCGCCGGGCCAGCCGACAAACAGCAGCAGGATGCCCGCCGCAAGATAGACGAGCACCGAAAGTCGCACGGTCTTCCGCGCCCCGATCACGGTCGCGACTGACGCGATGTTGCCCTCACGGTCCGCGATCACATCCTGCACGGCCCCGAAGGCGTGGGACGCGACCCCCCAGAGAAAGAACGCGCCGAGAAGCAGCCACAGCCGGGGTGTAAAGACGGCACCGGCGAGAACGAGGCCGTAGACCGCCGGCGACACGAAGTGCGTGCTCGAGGTGAGCGAGTCGAGGAGCGGACGCTCCTTGAACCGCAGCTTCGGAGCCGAGTACGCGATCACGGCGAACACGCTGACCGCGAGGACCAGCCAGGACAGCGGCGAGCCAACGATCACGAGATATGCCAAAAATGGAATGTTGGTGACGAGGGCCGCGATCAGGGTCGCCCGATGCATCCGCCGATCCAGGAGCGCGCCCTCGACGCCGCCCTTGCGCGGATTGCGCAGATCCGATTCGTAGTCGAAGACATCGTTGATGCCGTACATCGCGAGGTTGTAGGGGATGAGGAAGTAGATCGTCCCGACAATGAGTACGGGGTCGATCGTGCGCGTAGCTACCAGGTAGGCGGCCGCGAACGGAAACGCCGTGTTCACCCAGCTGAGCGGGCGGGAGGAGACGAACAGCGCCCTAAGCACGATTGCCCTTTCGCGCGAGCAGCGCCCAGAGCGAGGGCAGCAGGACGACCGCGGCGACCGCGTAGGCAAAGTCCTCGACGGGGGCGACCCCGACGAAGACGCCGCTGATGAGCGACCGGTCGTAGCCGACGAGCCCGATCCCGATCATGATGTTGTCGAAGACCGCAGAGACGATCAGCAGGATCGCCGCCGACGCGAGCATCGCCAGCCAGCGCGGCGGTTTCCTCGTGGCAATCGCCACGATCACCACCACGGCGACCGCGCCGAGGAAGAACGCGTTGAGCGCCCAGTAGGTCACGATCGCCTGCCCCCAGCGAATCCGGTGATGAACGTAATGAACCCGTAGACGTTCATCGTGAGGTAGCAGAGCAGCAGGAGAAAGAACGGCTCCTCGAGCGGAAGCTGTGGGGCAAGCACGATGCCGGTCATGAACTTCGTCTCGCCGCGGAAGAAGATCCCGAAGTGGATGCCGGCCAGGTCCCAGGCCAGAAAAAACAGCAGACCCACCACGAGGACGATCATCGCCCGGCGGCCGTCTTTCCAGAAGAACAGTCGAAACCGCCGGTCGATAAACACCATGCCGGTGAGGGCGATCAGTAGCGCGAGCAGGTACAGGATCGGCACTTCGCGTCCGCCGTCAGTCGCTCGCGGCCGGAACGGCATCCCGTGCGCGGGCGATCGGTTCCGGCAGCGGAGAGGTCGAGGTGTCACGGTGGATGCGCTTGAGCAGCACCTCTGCACTGATGAGACACATCGGCAGGCCGATGCCCGGGATGGTCGATCCGCCAACGAAGTAGAGGCCGCGCACCTTGCGGCTCTTGTTTCCCGCGCGGAAGAAGGCACTCTGCTTGAGCGTGTGCGCGGGCCCGAGCGCCGTGCCGCGCCAGGCGTTCAGATCGCTCGCGAAGTCGGCCGGGCCGACCGTGCGGCGCACTATCACCCTCGACGCGAGGTCCGGGATCCCTGCCCAGTCCGCGATCTGCGCGATCACGGTGTCGGCGAGCGCCTCGACGGCCTTGTCGCCCGTGCCCCCGATGCCGCCCCTGCCGAAGCCGGTGTCGGCAGGGATCGGCACAAGGACAAACAGGTTCTCGGCGTTCGCGGGGGCGACATCGGAATCGACGCCGCTCGGCTTGCAGACATAGAGCGAGGCGGGGGACGGGATGTGCGGGTCGGCTCCGAAGATCGCGTCGAACGCGGTTCGCCAGTCTTCCGCGAAGAACAGCGTGTGATGCTCGAGCTGCGGCAGTTCGCCTTTCACGCCAAGGTTAAGCAGGAGGGCACTCGGCCCCGGCGTCTTGCCATCCCAATATTCCTGCGGATAGGTCCGCTGGGCAGGCTCGAGCAGTTCCGTCTCGCTGAAATGCAGGTCCACCGCGGAGACGACCATGTCGGCGGCGAGGGCGACCTTCTTCCCACCCGCATCCAGATAGTCGACCCCGGTCGCTGAGCCGTTTTCGACCAGGATGCGGGTGACACGAGCGCTCGGGATGATCGTGACGCCCTCCGCGCGGGCAAGGTCCGCGATGCTCTCGATGACCCGGGCAAATCCGCCGACCGGGTACAGCACACCCTCGCTCAGGTCGAGGTGGCTCATCAGGTGGTACATGCTCGGCGTCTGGTACGGCGAGGAACCGAGGAAGACGGCGGGGTAGCCGAGGATCTTCCGGAGGCGGTCATCCCCAACCGTCCGACGCGTCAGCGACGACAGCGGCTCGACCAGCAGCCGAACGAACCGACCGGCCCGGCGCATCACCTCGCCCCTGAGGAAGGGGAACACGCTTTGAAAGGTCGTGTAGAGGAAGTATTTCTTCGCGAGATCGTAGGTTTCGTGTGCGGAATCGAGGTAGCGAGCCAGCCGCCGACCCGACCCCCTTGAGATGCTTTCGAAGAGTTGGATGTTCTCCTCGCGAGTCGCCGCCACATCGATCGGCCGCTCGACCCCTTCGAAGTACACCCGGTAACCGGGATCGAGAGTTACCAGGTTCAGCTGTTCTGCCGCGCTCGTACCGAGGAGCTTGTAGAAGTGGTCGAAGACCTCGGGCATGAGATACCAGGACGGCCCGGTGTCGAAGCGGAAGCCGTCCTTCTCCCAACTTCCGGCGCGACCGCCGAGATCCGGTTGCGCCTCGAGCAGCGTCACGTCATTGCCCTCGCGCGCGAGGAGCGCAGCGGAAGCGAGCCCGCTGATCCCTCCCCCGATGACGATGACGGAGCTCATCCTGCCGGGCTCATGTCTTCGAGGTCCTTCCGAGCGCGGCACCAGCCGCGATCCGCAGTTTAATCGCGGTCGGCACCCGAACTCGAGTCGACACGAGGCGGGAGGCGGGGGTCGCGCGCAAACGGGATGCCAGTTCGGCGAACAGGCGCTGCGCGAGCACGACTGCTCGACGGCTCCCCGCCGGCAGGTGCGGGATGACGGCCGCCGACATTTTCAGGTCGTTATCGATGTCGTCGAGGAGCCGATTCTTGTCGGCCTCGGTGAACGAATCGACCCGGATGCCGGGGAAGTAGCTGCGACCGAGCTCGCGAAAATCTGCCGACAGGTCGCGCAGAAAGTTGACCTTCTGGAATGCCGCACCGAGTGCCCGAGCGCCGCTCTGAAGCCTCGCGAGTTGCTCGGGCGAATACTGGTGACCGAGCAGGAATGCGCCGAGGCACATGAGTCCGACGACCTCCGCCGAGCCGTAGACATAGGAGTCGAAGCTCGCCTCGTCATGCTGCGTCGCGCTCAGATCCGTGCGCATCGACGCGAAGAACGGTGTCGTCAGCTCATCGCCGAATCCCGTCTCGCGGGCGGTAAGCGCGAAGGCGTGCACGATCAGGTTCGTGCTGTAACCCGTCGCCATCGCGTGCCGGGTCTCGCGCTCGAGCGCGTCGAGCTGCGACGCGGCATCCGCGGCGGTCAGTCCCGCTGCGGCGGCCTCCCCGTCGACGATTTCGTCGGCAAGTCGGACCAGGGCGTAGATGTTCTCGACGTGCTGTCGCGCACCGGAATCGAGCAGCTTCGACGCCAGTGCGAACGAGGTCGAGTATCGATGGATGACGACGCTCGCCGCTTCCTCCGCGACCCGGTCGTAGAGGCTCGCCCTTGTCACTTCACCCTGCCGAGAACCGCGTCCGCGACCGGGTGGAGCTCGAGCCGAAGCGCCAGCGGGATGTGCGGCTCGGCCAGGCGCGCGAGCGCGCGGTTGCCGTAGTAACGGGCAAGACCCTCCGCGAACGAACGAGCGCCGCTCGAGATCAACACCTCGCGCACCCGCTCCGCTTCGTCCTCGGCGAGGTCCGGCTTGCCGATGAGTACCTCGATTTCGGCCCACTCCCGCGTGCTCGTCGCGTAGGAGATGAGCACCGTGCGCTTGCCCTCGCGCAGGTCGCCGATCGTGGTCTTACCGGTGTCGGCCTCCTTGCCGAAGACGCCGAGCAGGTCATCCACAATTTGGTAGGCGACGCCGATCTCGCGGCCGAAGTCTGCGAGGGTTGCGACGACATCCTCCGAGGCCCCGGCGAGAATTGCCCCGGCCTGCAACGGGCACTCGAAGGAGTACACCGCCGTCTTCAACCGCTCCATCGTGAGGATGTCGTCGACCCGTGGCATGTCGACGAGGTGCGAGAAGTCCATGTCGATGAGCTCGCCGGCCGCGCTCGCGAACAGTGCGTCATCCATGACCTCGACGAGGCGGATTCGTGTGACGTCGTTCACGCCGCTGCGGTCGATGAGCCGGTAGGCGTTGAACAGGGCGAGATCGCCGGCGATGACAGCGGCCGAAACCCCTTTGTGTTCGGCGGCGCGCTCCGATGCGCCCTTCGCAAGGGCGCGATCCCGGTAGCTGCCGGAGACGTTCGGGATGCCGCGCCGGATGAAGTCATGATCGATGACGTCGTCGTGCACGATGAGCGCGGTGTGCAGAAGCTCGAACGCCGCCCCAACGTAGGCCGCCGCTTCGAGGTCTTCCCCGCCGAGCGCCTGGTAGGCGGTGAACACCATGCGCGGGCGAAAACGCTTGCCGCCGACCGTGTTGGTCTCGAGGACTTCCCAGAGTTCGACGTACTCCTGCCCGAAAGCCGATGCCCGATTCTTGGCTAGGCTGAAGAAGCGGTCGAGTACCCCATCGACCTGCGCCTGACGCTGCTGTGCGACCGCGAGCAGGTCAGATCCTTCCATTGAGGCAGACTATCGCGACCATGGCCGAACCGACCGAGCAGGTTGTCCTCCTTGACAACGATGGAAACGCCGTTGGAGTCGCCGACAAAGCGACCGTGCACACGACCGAAACCGCGCTGCATCTCGCGTTCTCCTGTCACGTGTTCGACAGCAATGGACGAGTCCTCGTCACCCGTCGCGCGCTGAGCAAGGCGACCTGGCCCGGCGTCTGGACGAACTCGTTCTGCGGGCATCCGGCTCCCGGGGAAAGCGTGGATGACGCGGTCGCCCGACGCGCGAGCGTCGAGTTGGGGATCGACGTGACGGCGCTCCACCTGGTGCTGCCGGACTTCCGCTACCGCGCGGTCGACGCATCCGGAATCGTCGAGAACGAGATCTGCCCGGTCTACCGGGCCGTGACGACGGATGCCGTGGCCGCGAACCCCGCCGAGGTCTCGGAATGGGAGTGGGTCGATCCGTCGTCCCTCGTCGCCGCCGCGAGCGCCGCGCCCTACGCGTTCAGCCCGTGGCTGGTCTGGCAGCTGGAGCAGCTGCGGGCCTAGCGCGATTGCCAAGGCTCCGCCGCGCTCAACGAGGCGGGGTTGATCACGACGTAGGAGAATCGCGGGTTTTGCGGCCAAAAGTTCCTACTTTGACGGCATCCCGGCGGATAGTTCCTACGTTGGTGAGCGAGATCAGCTCAGCGGATCGTCACTGAGCGGGGCCTGCGGAATCTGCGTCAGGTGGAAGTTCAGGTGCGACCGGGACGCCGTCGGACCCCGCTGGCCCTGGTAGCGCGAGCTGTACTCGGTCGAGCCGTACGGCTTTTCGGCTGGCGAGCTCAGCTTGATGAAACAGAGCTGGCCGATCTTCATCCCCGGCCACAGCTTGATCGGCAGAGTCGCGACGTTGCTGAGCTCGAGCGTGACGTGACCCGAGAATCCCGGGTCGACGAATCCGGCGGTCGAGTGGGTGAGCAGCCCGAGACGACCGAGCGAGCTCTTGCCCTCGAGGCGGGCGGCGATGTCATCCGGAAGCGTCACGAGTTCGTAGGTCGAACCGAGCACGAACTCGCCGGGGTGCAGGATGAACGGCTCGCCGTCCCTGACCTCGACCAGTCGCGTGAGCTCGTCCTGGTCCTCGCGCGGATCGATGAACGGATACTTGTGGTTGTCGAAGAGGCGGAAGTATTTGTCGAGACGGACGTCGATGCTCGACGGCTGAATCATCCCCATGTCGAGTGGGTCGAGTCCGACTCGTCCCGACTCGAGCTGTGCCTTGATGTCGCGGTCGCTGAGAAGCATGGCGATAACGCTACCAAGGCCGCGAGGCCAGCGGGCCCGCTGTGGAGGGCGGCTAGCTCTCGACCAGTTGCTCACCGAAGCGCTTCATCACCTGGGCCGCCGCGGCTCGAGTGTTCACGTGGAGCTTCTTGTAGATGAGCCGCACATGCGTCTTCACGGTGTTCCGGGAAACATACTGGCTCACGGCAATCTCTTCCAGCGTTCCGCCGATCGAGATCGCGCGGAGGATTTCCATTTCCCGCGCCGTGAGCCTGTCGCGCGGAAGGGAATCATCCGATCGTGCGACCCCCTCGGGAACGGTGGCGAGGAACCGACGCAGTTCCATCCAGTATTGCTGCCGTTCCTCGGACACCCTTGGCCAGAGCGCCACCCGAATTTCGTTCGGGACCATCAGGAAGAGGTAGGGCATCGGCGAGGGCTCCAACGTCAGCAGCGCCTCCTCGAACGACTCGTCCGCTTGGTCGGTCTGGCCGACGAGTTCGTGCGCCGCGGCGCGCACAAGCAGCAGCAGCGAGTAGTCAGCCGGAGAGTGGTGCGATCCCGGTCGGGCGCACTCCTCGGTGATCGACAGTGCCGTCGCGCCATCCCCTAGCGCAACGTGCGCCGTGGCGAGCAGGGGCAGCAGGCATTCGATATGCGGCTTGCGCGAACGCTCGGTGTCGATGAATTCGATCGCAGCACTCGCCTCGCCGAAGCGGAGAAGCGCTTCGACGGTCATTTCGAAACCGAGGGACTCGAACACCGCTCCCGGGCGAAGGTCGCGGATCAGATCAGCAAGCTGACGAACCGCGACCCGGGTCTGCGTCGCCTGCCCCGAGTGCAGGTAGACGAAACACTCGCAGATCTTGTCGAGCACGCGCATGCTGCCGCTCGGATCCAGCACGACGGACATGTCGAGACGAAGTTCGATCATCCCGTCGACGTCGAGGGCGGCCCGTGCGAGGTAGTAGCGCGCGACAAACTCGACGCTTTGGGCGACCGAGCGCGGCCAGCCCGACCTTCGGTAAATCCGCTGCGCCTCCGCGAGCTCCCGTTCGGCGGCGATCAGCTCACCGCGCTGGGCCTCGATTGCCGCAAGAGCGGCTGTCGCCATATACAACGCGTACGGCATATTCGCGTCGAGCGCTGCATCCTGTGCGGCGAGAGCGAACCGGGAGGCATCGTCGATGCGTCCCTCGAGGACTTCAGCGGTGGCCTGGGCGGCCCAGGTCAGGATGCGCGCAGTCCCGAACCCCCTGCGGCGGAGCCAGGGAAGCGAGAGCAGCGTCTCCGCCAATGGTCGACCGAGAGCTCGTGCCTCCCCGTATCGACCCCGAGCGATGAGTGCCGTCATATTCGCCATCGTCACGTCGATTTCGAGTTCCCGAGTGAGCGGCGAAGTTGCCCTGTCCTGCGCGCGCTGCAAAGCATCCTGGATGCTGTCCCGGGTTTGCACCGGCTCAAGGGGCGGGACCATAGCGAGCTGGAGCCGCGCTGCGAGCGCCCTGATCGTGTGACCCGTGTGGTCGATATCGATCGCCGCCGCTGCGTTTCTCGTCGCTTCGATGCCCGATTGGGCGCTCAGGGCAAGGTGAGGAATCGCCTCGAGCGCGAGGAGCGCTTCCGCATGCTTTCCCGCGCGAGCAAGGTGGAACATGGTCGAGTCCGCGTCGCCGAGCAGCGCAGAGGCCCGCGCGGCGTCGACATGTATCGCCGTCAGCTCTGGGTCAGGATGCGCGGCCGACTCCGCGTCCAGCGCCTCTCGAAATTCAGGTGCCAACGAGAGGAGCTGGCCGTCCGCTGTGCCATCCAGCTCGATGACGCGACGCTCGCGAAGCTCGTCGATGGCGGCATCAAGATCGTCCACCAGACGAATCTCAAGAGAGTCGCGACGCACAGAAAGGAACTGCGCGAGATGGAGTATCAGACGAAACAGGCCGCCGGATGGATCTCGTTGCTGTGCCCAGTCCCGAACGACCTGGGCACGCGCGCCCGGCTCGCGTGCCGACAGTTCGCCTAGCTCGCCGAGAGGATCGCTGAGGTCGGTCGAGCCCAGGAGTGTGACCCCCGTGACGTCTGCGACGCTCGGATCGACTACGGCGTCCGTCACGAATGCGAATCGCGCATTCGGCCACTCGGCCGCGAATTGGGCGATCCCGGGGAAATCGGGAAAGTCGCGAATCTTGTGAACGTCGTTGACGACCAGCACGATGGGGGTGTTTTCGTGAAGAATGGCCTTCGTCGCATCCGATAGGCGGATGCATGCCATCCGCTCGACACGGGTCAGGACGCCAAGTTCATAGAGACCGTCGAGGGCCGCATCCACGGCATCGCCGCGATCGAGGAGGTCAGATCCCTCGGCCCACAGGATTCGTTCTGGCCGGATCCGCAGCCAGGCCGCGAGCGCGATCGACTTGTGATACCCCGGGGGCGCGCTCATGACGAGTACCGACCCGCTCTCGAGCCAGGTCGAGAGGCCGCGAGCGAGCGAAGGCGGAACGGGGATGTCGCCGGCGGTGCCCGGGAAACCGACCCGGCTCGAAAATTCGTGCTTCAGCGATCGAGGCACCGGGACAGGGTGAACGGATGGCGCGCTTTCGCTTTCCTCCGCAGCCATCAAGACCCCCCTCTTCGTCACGCGGACAGCGTTCGAGCAGGTTGCGCCCGGGTGACTTACCGCGTCCCCCGACGCTGACCTCACAGTAGTCGCACGAGTCGACAAAAAATCGTATTAAAGAGAACTGACATTCCAATTGATACCCGCGACATCGCGTTCGGGTGAGAGCACCGCCTCACCCCTGCCGGGCAATTCATCACCCGGGTGGAGTTTCAGCTTCGCTAGGGCATCGCTTCACGGTTGCCCATACTGGGAGCGGGCCCGCTTCGGACGGTCATTGCAAGCCGTCCACGTGACAACGAGACCTCGCACGGGGGTGCAGGTCTCGCTCCGCCCGTGTGGCGGGAGCAGCCCGGTTGGGTAACTGGCGCTGCCCCCGCCACACAACGGCTACTTCCGGCTGGGGAGCGTGTAGTAAATCACGACCTCGACACGACGAGCATTGATCGCATACGACAGCCCCTTCCCGACTCCCTTGAGGGTGTAAGTGCCATGCACCTTTCCCTTCATCAGGTTGTAGACGCTGTGCGTCCGCGCCGTGGCGAGCGCCTTGTTCACCGTCGAGGGAGTGATCAGCTTGATGTATCCCGTGATGTTGACCTTGATCGTGAGCGCGCCGGCCGGGACGCGTTTGATGAGTGCCGCAATCCCTGCCCGCGTTGCCGACGTGATCACTGCCGAGTCGCCGGCAAAGTACACGAGGGTACTGATGTGATGCACGACTGCCGCTGCGAGCTTCACGGTCAAGACCTGGTGCGCGGTCGCCCTGTTGTGGTTCGTGTCGGCAACGCTCGCGACGACGTTCGCTGCGCCCTCAGGAAGGACAGTCGCGGTTACAGACCATTTGCCACCCGTCTGCACCGTCGTTGTGAGCGTCTGGTGGGCGATGGTGATCGTGACAGTCGACCCGGTCGGCGCATTGGTCGTTCCGCTGATCGTGGGAGTCGAATCCTGCGTGGTGAGGCTCGGGCCGCCCGTGATGGTCAGCGACGGTGCCGTGGTATCGATCGTGAGAACCTGGGTCGCCGTGCCGGTCCGAGAACCGGTGGGCGTGACGCTCGCGATAACTGTTACCGGTCCCTCGGGAAGCGCGGTACCAACCGTGATGGTCCAGACGCCGCCCGTGAGAACCGTCGTGGTGTGCGGGGTGCCACCGACCGCGACCGAGACCGCCGTGCCCACCGGCGCATTTGTCGTGCCGGTGATGGTTGGAGTGGAATCGTTGGTCGAGGCGGTTGGTCCGCCCGTTATCGTCACGGCCGGTGCCGCGCCGATAACCGGAACAGGAATCACGGGGACCGGGATAACGGGACCGAACACATCCGTGTCCAGAGTGACTGCAGCCGTCACCGAAATCGCGCGACCCGCGAAATGCGACGAAGCACCGACAGTGACGGCACCGTGGCTCAGGATGGTTCCGACGAAGGAGGAAGAGGCACCGAGCGTGGCCGCACCCCCCACCACCCAGAAGATATGCGAAGCCTGCGCGCCGCCCGCCAGGATCATCGATGTTGACGCGGTCGTATTGAGAGTCGCATCCCCCCGAATGATGAAGTATGCGTTTGAGTCACCGTTCGCGTTGAAGGTCACGGCGGAGGTCGCTGCCAGCGCAGCAACACTGTGGTAGACGCCGGGAACCAGCGTCTGGCCACCAAGATCGGCGCCCGTCAGCGTGTTTCCGGCGGCGAGGACGGAGGCTGCGGTGAACGCATTACCTGCGGCCACTAGCGCCTGTTGCGTCGCCGTGTCATTAACCGGGTGCTTCGTGGAGCCGTAGACCGTGCCTATGTCGTCGGTTATTGCAGTGGCTGCGCCAACCTCGCCGGGGAGTGTGCTCCCAGGAACGGTCGCGGCAGCGCCGGCGAGAATCGAAAAACTCGCAGCCGAGCCAAGATCGACCGAGATCGGGCTTGCCATGGCGGGGCTTGCGTAGGCGGCTGCCACGAGCAGACCACCTGTCGCAGCGGCGACGACGCGAAGAAGCATCCTCTTCTTGCCGGGATCTTCGCTGCCCTTTGGCGCGGTGAAACGGAACGGATTAGTAGACATTTTCATACCTCTTCGAGTGCGTGCCCACCAGCGGCGGGATCTCTTAACCAGGTCGAGAACCTTGTGTAGGGGTACGCACTCTGTGGAGAGGCATCTACTTCGTAGGGATTGCGCCAGCCTGGGTGTGGCTAACGCATATCAATGGATGCGAAAGGAACTACCCGACAGCGAGCCGCGTGAGTGATGGCGCTGCCTGCTGCCGAGGAGGCCGACGGTATCAGGTGTCAGCGACCGCCGGACCACGTAATCGGAAGACCACCCCCGCAGCATTTTTCGGGTGAGGTCGACCTCATCCGCAAAGCCGCTGATCTCACCCGGGGGTGGCGGGGCAGCCCGGTCGAGTGACCGAGCTGCCCCGTCAGACGACCGCTATGTCTGGCACGGGGGTACTGATGTGGTCGACACGGGTCCAAACACATCCGCGTCAAGGGTGACGGCGGCAATGACCGAGATCGCGCTACCGGCGAAATGCACCGAGGCGCCGACGGTGACTGCGGCGTCGCTCAGGACAGTTCCGACAAACGAGGATGAGGCACCGAGTGTTGCCGCGCCCTCCACCACCCAGAAGATATGCGAAGCTTGCGCTCCGCCAAGGAGAACCATCGAAGTTGACGCGGTGGTGTTGAGGGCCGCGTCACTCTGGATGATGAAGTAGGCGCTTGAATCGCCCTTCGCGTCGAAGGTCACCGCGGAAGTCGCAGCCAGAGCCGCGACGCTGTGATAGACACCGGGTACTAGGGTCTGACCGCCAAGATCTGCGCCCGTCAACGTGTTCCCAGCGGTAAGGCCGGCGAGTGCGGTGAATGTAGCGCGGGCATCCGCGAGTGCCTGTTGCGTCGCCGCATCATTCACAGCGTGTTTTGTGGAGCCGTAGACCGTGTTTGCGTCGTCGGTTATGGCCGCTCCAGCGCCAACCTCGCCGGGGAGCGTGCTTCCCGGAATGGTCGCCGCAGCGGCGGCGAGTACCGAATAATTCGAGGCCGACCCAAGATTGACCGAGATCGGACTCGGGTTCGCCACGGCGGGACTTGCGAAGGCGGCTGCCACAAGGAGGCCACCTGTCGCAGCGGCGGCGACGCGCAGAAGGATCTTCCTCCTAGCAGAATCTTCATTACCAATTGGCGCGATGGAGCGGAAAGGATTAGTAGACATTTCATACCTCTTTGACTGCGTGCCCGCCGTCGGCGGGATCTTTACCAGGCCGAGAACCTCGTGTAGGGGTACGCACTCTATGGAGAGGCAGCTACTTCGTAGGGATTCCGCCAGCCTGGGTGCGCCCGGCGCAAATCGATGTACGCGAAAGGAACGACTCGCCAGCCAGTGGCAAAAGTGATGTCGCTGCCGGCTACCGAGAAGCCGACCGTAACAGGTGTCGGCGACCGCCGGAACGGGTGGTGAGAAGACCACCCGCGCGGCCTTTCCGGGTGAGGCGGGTTCTCCCCCGCTTGCCCCGCGAATCTCACCCGGGTGACTCGGGTGAGTCCCCTATTGGGTACCACAATTGCTGCGCATACTGATGGCTCGGGCGCACGTCGAATCGGCATCCGCAGGCCTAGGGAGCCACCATGTCAGAAACACCGTCACCAACCATGTCCCGAAAGAGACGCCTCACCGTCACCGCGGTCGTCACCGCAATTCTCCTGGTCGGCGGCGGGGGAGCGGCACTTGCGTTCTGGACGTCCTCGGGAACCGGGGCCGGCGTTGCCTCCACGGGAACGAGCACCGCTTTCACGGTGGCGAGCACGGCCCCGACCGGCGGGCCGCTGACCCCGGGCGGCGCATCCGAAACCGTCGCGTTCACGGTCACCAACCCTGGAACCGGAAGCCAGAAACTCTCGAGCATTGTGGCAAGCGTCGCCACGAGCACCGGAACGGCATGGACCGTCGTCACGGGGTGCTCGGCCCTCGACTATGCGGTCGGCACTCCGACGATTACCTACGGCGAGATTGCCGGCGGATCAACCCTGAGCGGCACGGTCGTCATCACCATGAATGACCGGTCGAGCTCGCAGGATGCCTGCAAGAACGTTTCGGTTCCGATCTACTTCGCGGCGAGCTGATCCGATCCATCCGCTGCCGGTGTTAGAGAGCTGACATGTCGCGCGGGGCCCCCCTGATTGCCATCGGACTAGTTCTGGCGATGACCTGTCTCCTCCCGGCGAATGCTGCCTTCGGCTACTGGAGTAGCAGTGGCGCGGGTGTCGGAATCGGTTCGACGGGCACCCTGCTGGCTCCGACGAGCGTCCAGGTCCCTGCCACCAGCGACGGCACCGTTGGCGTTAGCTGGACGGCATCCGCCGGGACACTCGCGCCGACCGGCTACTACGTCACGCGGACCATCGGATCCACAGTCTCGGCCGCGTGCGGATCCGGCCCCACCGCCCCGCTCACCACCACATCCTGTGTCGACACGGTCGGCGACGGCTCGTACACCTACCTCGTCATAGCTCGGTATCACTCCTGGGCTGCGGCGAGTGGTATAAGCGGCACCGTTGCAGTCGCCGCTCCGACCCAACTGGCGTTCCGCACCAATCCGACAAACTCCGTCGTGGGTGCCGCTATCGCACCGGCCGTCCAGGTGACGGTCGAATCTGCGGACGGCAGCGCCGTGCTGTCCGCGGGGATCGCAGTGACGCTGACTGTGGGAAACAACCCGGCGGCGGGCACGCTGGCCGGCACTTCGACCATGAGCACGTCCGCCGACGGGATCGCGACGTTCGCCGGACTCTCAATCGACCGCGTCGGTGTGGGATACAGCCTGATCGCAGCGAGCACGGCGTTGACCTCTGCGACGAGCTCATCGTTTGACATTCGCAAGCCTCCCCTTGCCGGACCGGAACTCGGCAGCGCAGCCAGCTACTCCGTCCTTGGCAGTGCCGCGACGGGCGATGGACAGACCACGCTCAGCGGCGACCTCGGCACTTTCCCGGCGGCAACAGCTGCCGGCTTCCCCGACGGCACAGTGCAGGGCATCACGCACACGGGGGACCTGACAGCATCCGCCGCGGAGACCGCCCTCACCGCGGCCTACGCCGATGCGCTCAGCAGACCCGTCGACACCGAATTCGCCGGCGATCTGAATGGCGTCACGTTCACTGCGGGCGTCCACCACACCGCTGCGGCGCTCGAACTCAGCGCTGCCGGGACCCTCGCCCTCAACGGTCAGGGCGACCCCGACTCCGTATTCATATTCCAGGTCGACGGCGCCCTGAATACCGGTGCAGGGAGTTCCGTCCTCCTGGTCAATGGCGCGAGGGCATCCAACGTGTACTGGCAGGTGAACGGTGCCGCGGGGACCGGTGCCCTCTCCTCCTTCTCCGGGACAATCCTCGCGTCAGGGGCAATCACAATCGGTGCTGGCGGCAGGCTCATCGGACGAGCCCTTTCGAGCGGTGCGGTCACGCTCGCCAACAACACCATCCGATTTACCGAGGCTCTTCCCCCAACCGTCGCGATCGACGCCGGTAGCCCCGAAACAAGCAGCACCGCCGCACCGAGCATCTCGGGGACCAGCACCGCACTATCCGGCCAGACCGTGACCATTATTATTTCAGGGCAGACGCTCACGACGGCCGTCTCCTCGACCGGAACCTGGGCGGTGACAGGCCCTCCCGTCCCCGCCGGGACGTACAGCGTCCTCGCCCGAGTTCGGGACGCCGCAGGCAACGCCGCCACCGCGACACGGTTGTTGACGTTCCAATGATGTCGGCAATCGTCGACTGCACTGGGCTCGCCTTCACAGGAATCGCGTACTCCATTGTGGCGATCGTGGCCGTCGCGATCGCCTGCCTTGCAGTCGGGGTCGCGGTTCTCGGGCTTGGTAAACGGCGCGGCCGGCGCGGTGTTTTCATCGCTCTGGTCCTTGTCCTGGTCCTCGGCGCGTTCGCGGTGGGTGGCATGGCCGGATCCTCGTCCGCCGACGCGGCTACATTCGGCTGCGGCGGTTCGAGCCCGGCGCCGAGTACGGCACTGACGGTGGTCCAGACTTCGACCATCACCGGGCTTGCCCCCGGTGTCCCGGCGATCCCCATCAGCGGCATGAGCACCAACAACGGACACGACAGCATCTTCGTGCGGATGGTCATCGTCAGCATCGAGTCTGTGGCCAAGGCACCGCATGCCACTGCGGGCAGCTGTAACGCCAGCAACTACGTCGTGCTGCACCCGCAGATGTCCGTCAACCGGAGCATGCCACCACGAGGCTCCGTGCACTTCACCGGCGCGACCATCGGCTTCGACAATCGGGCGACAAACCAGGATGCCTGCAAAGGGGCGACGGTTCGGCTCGTCTACGAGCTGTACGAATCGTGATTCCTCGGCCGCGACGCACACCCGACACCGACAAAGCCGGCGAACTCGGTTGCTAACATAGAACCGCCGCGACCAGCGGCCGCGCGAGTGTAGTTCAATGGCAGAACTTCAGCTTCCCAAGCTGATAGCGCGGGTTCGATTCCCGTCACTCGCTCCAAACAGAATGCGAACACGGTGTGTGAGTTCTCCCGGCTGATGGGACTTTCTCATTGCAGACGAGACCGCTAAATCACCTCTCATCAGCAAAAGGGCTAAGTCTGCTCTAAAGCGCGTCTTAAAATGAGTGCTTCTTGAGAAACTTTCCCGGGACTGGTACCGCTGTGTGCCGAATTCCAAAGTCCGAGAGATTGCGAAAGAGACGTCCTTCGGCTCACGCCGGCACCCGCTTGAAACCTCGGTGCCCGGTGTCTCCGCCATCGGCGACGCCCGCAGCGGGTCGGTGAAGCGCATGTCGGCGGCGATCGGAGAAGGCGCAAGTGTTGTCAGAATGGTGCGCGATCACCTCGAAACCGGTGGCCGCCGACTCTGAGCCCGACTTCGATCCGCACTGATGAGTCGCCCCGACTACTTGTGGTGGGCATTGCCTGCAACGCGAAAAACGCGTACTCCCACCGAGTCCCTGTTTCAGGACGTAGGTGTGCTTCGCAAGCACATCGATCATCTCGAAAACGCGTGGTGGTACCGAGCAGGTGTCGTAGAGAAGTTCGCCTCTCCTGCGTTCTTCGCACTCCGAGAGAAGATATTCGAGGAGGGAAAGGTCGCGATCGTCGATTTTGGGTTTTCGAAGGCCGCCGAACTGGTCGGTGGCGCTCTACCCGACGGCCGCAGCCTCAGTCCGGATGCGCTCCGAAATCCGTTCCGCGACCATTATCGTCGGCAGCATGGTGTTCGACCCCGGGGAGGTCGGGATGACCGATGCGTCCGCGACCCGAAGGCCGTTTACGCCGTACACGCGCCCGGACTGGTCCACGACGCCCCCGAGATCACCGCGCGCCATCTTCGCTGTGCCATTGAAGTGATAGACCGCCGCGACCATTCCTTGGATTGCCTGGTCGAGTGCTTCGTCGCTGGCGACGGTCGCATCGTCCAGACGCAGCGGCTCCCCGAGGAGACCCGCAAGCGGCTCACTCCGCAAGAGTTTCCATCCCATCCGGACGATCTCGCGCATCACGGCCACGTCAGTCGGGTGTCCGAGATAGTTCGGGTCCACATGGGGGAGGTCGGCGGGGTCCGCCGAAACGATCTTTACCCAGCCGGTCGCGCGGGGCTTATGAAGCATGGCGCCAATCCCGGAGACGTTCTCGACACCAACAGCCCCTTCGCCGGCGAGACCTCGAGTACCATCGCCTGTCGTGCGGGCGTTCAGATAACTGAACATCGTCAATTGAGCATCGAACGTACCCGGCTGAATGGACGTCGAGGTGCGCACCGCCGCCTGCATGCTGAACTGGTCCGGGTCCCACGCCCCCTCAACGGGGCGCGCCAACAGCGGCACGGAGACGTGGTCGAAAAGATTCTCCCCAACCGGCAGATCGGCGATGACATCGATGCCCAGACCCTCCAGGAACGCGGCCCGCCCCACACCTGAGCGCTGCATGATCGCGGGCGTGAGGACTGCGCCGCCGGCGAGGACCACTTCCGATGCCTCGATCACCTCACCGTCAGCCAGTTCGATTCCGTACACGTCGGAATCAGTGAACAGCACCCGGGACACAAGTGCGTCGCCGCGCACAGTGAGGTTGGCCCGGTGACGGGCCGGTGCCAGATAGGCGATCGCCGTAGAGATGCGACGGGTTCCGAAGCGCGACATCGGAATCGGACCGACGCCCTCCGTCCCCGGTGCGTTGAGGTCCCAGACGCGCTCGTAGCCATTGCTCACCGCGCTGGCCACGAAGGCCGCCTGCAGGGGCCCGAACTCCTCCGGGTGATGGCGGCTGAGCGACCAGGGACCACCGCGTCCGTGGAACTCCCTGTGAGGTGCGGAATCGTCTTCGAGCTTCTTGTACGCCTCGAGCGCCTGCTCCCAACCCCAGTCAGGGTTCCCAAGACGCTCCCACTCGTCGTGGTCGGCCTCGACACCGCGGATCGACATCATCGCGTTTACAGACGACCCTCCGCCGATGACGTGGCCCTGGGGGGCCGCGATCGATCCGCCGTCCGGACCGGTGACCGATAGCCCCCAGTCGTGGGCGGGGTCGGGGTCGGGGCTCTGACCGCGCATTGGGTTGTAGCGGGCTTCCCTGAGGCTCGCCGGCAGGTCCTCAGGTGTCGGGTAGTCGTGGCCTGCTTCCAGCAGGAGCACCGTCCGATCACGGTCCTCGCTGAGGCGGGCCGCGACGATACAGCCGGCGGTTCCGCCTCCTACGACGACAGTGTCGTATCGCTCGGTCATTTGTGTGTCCTCCGTTTGTCGAATCCTGCGGTTCTACGCAAAACTACGTTCGACGGCGGTGGCACTTCTTGCGGGTAAACGCTGAATCCTTGTAGAAAGGAGGACTGTGTCACACCACGAGCTTGAGCCCGGGCTGCTGGGCAGACCCGCTGAACCTTTCTCGATACTGGCGAGGTGACATCCCGCGCTTCGCGGAGAAGTCATGCGTCAGGTGGCTCTGGTCCGAGAACCCGCACTGGGTGGCGATATCCGAAATCGGCAGCTCCGTTGTGGTCAGAAGGTTGCTGGCGGCCATCATCCTCACCTGCCGCAGATAGTTGTGCGGAGTGACACCGAACCGCTTCTTGAACTGGCGGTTGAACTGGCTGGGTGAGAGCGCGACTGTCTGGGCGAGATCCTCAACTCGCAGCGGGCGGGAGAACTCCTTGAGCATCAGCTCGACGGCTGGAGCCAGCGCGACGAATTGCTTGGTGCTGCTCATCCGCTTGGTAATGTTCCTAGTCACGCCGGCAACACCGACGATCTCACCAGCTGTGTCGTAGACGGGGAACTTGTTCGTGATGAACCAGTCGTAGGAGCCGTCCAGATTGTGCACGAGTTCCGTCATGTTGACGATCCGCGTGCCGTTGTTGATTACCTCCTCGTCGTCGCGACGGTACTTCTCCACCAGGTACTCCGGAGAGATCTCCTCGTCACGAAGCCCGAGAAGTTCGTCGTGCTCGTGCCACATGAGGGTCCCGAAGGAACGGTTGTAGTACACGAATCGCCGTTCCGCATCTTTCACGAAGAAGTAGATGTCCTCGAGTTCGTCGAGCGCATCGAATACGAAGGATCCGCCTGTGGCAGCGAGGAAGTCAGCACGCAACTGAGCTCCCGTCTTCATGAGACGACCATAGCCCGGGCAGGGCAGCGATCAGCTCTGAAGAGTGCGTCACCAGGTGTCGCGCCAACTGCGGAGGAATGCGAGCCCGTCGGCTGCAAGCGCGTCCTGCGACTCGGCGAGCGGACGCCAGATCGAGGCGGCTGTCGCGATGGTCTTGTTGTCGGCGGTGAACGACTCGATTCCCAGAACCCCCTGATAGCCGACGTCGGCGAGAGCCTCTCCGAGCGCGGTCCAATCGAGGTGATCCTGTCCCGGGGTTCCGCGGTCGTTGCCGCAGACCTGGAGATGAACCAAGCGGCTCCCCGCTGCGCGGATGGCGCTCGGCGGATCCTTCTCTTCGATGTTCATGTGGTAGACGTCGAGGTTCAACCCGACCGACTCGGTGGGCAGCCCGTCGATGAGGTCGAGGACCTGGTCGGTAGTGTTGAGAACACTGGTCTCGTAGCGGTTGAGCGGCTCGATCCCGAGCTGGATCCCATTTTCGCCAGCGTGGTCGGCGGCGGGTCGAAGGGCTTCCCGGAGGTCGCGCATACTGCGCGCGCGCTCGTCCGCATCCATCCGCCACGTCCGGCCGACGGCGGCGTACATCGGTCCCACGACCCGGGTCGAGCCGATCGTGACAGCGGCGTCGATGCAGCTTCTCAGGTAAACGCTCGTGCGTGCCCGCTCCTCGTCCGAGCACGCAATCAGGTTGCGGCCGGGTGGCATCACCGCACAGACGATGGGCTCGAGGGAGTAGTCGGCCAGCAGCCGGCCCGTCTCGCGAGTGTCCCAGTCGCCGATCTCTTCGAGCGGGAGTTCGATCGCCTCGAATCCCCAGCCCGAGATCGCGGGGACTAGGCGACTCAGCCACTCGGGGTTCAGTGGCGAGCACCAGACGAACGTATTGACCCCGACGGGCGCGCCGGTTCCGCTCACAGTTCGAACACCATCTTCTCTGCCTCTCGTTTCAGCAACATGTCGAAGGCGCGCGGCGCGTCGTCGAGCGTCAGCCGGTGACTGATCAGTTCGGACACGGGGACCCGGCGCTCCACCAAAAACTGTCCGATCTGCTCGTACATCCCGATCGGGAAATACCAGGCGCCGATCACGGAGATCAGCTTTCGGATGAACTGGTCGCTGGGGTTGATCTCGGCCGAGCGGGATTCGCCGACGAGAGCAACCCGCCCAAGGGGGCGGACGACATCGAGCGCCGTCGCTTGGGCAATCGGGTTGCCCGAGCACTCGATGACCACGTCGGGACCTCCACCAACCGGGCCGCCGAGGCGCCGCACCGACTCGTCGACGGCGGGGAGTACCTCGTCGGCTCCCATCTGCAGTCCGAGCTCCCGACGGTGTTCGATGGGGTCGACGGCGATGACCCGCGCTCCACGGGCATGAGCGATCGCCACGGCTGCGGCGCCCATCGGGCCGAGGCCCGACACCAGCACCACGTCGGCGCCCGACACATCGAGGCGTGCTTGGGCGCTGTACTGGGTGCCGAACATATCCGTCGAGACGGCGCCGTCGGCGAAGCCGAGACCGGAAGGGAGGCGCACGCAATTAATGGCGGGAACCACCACAAACTCTGCGTCGCCGCCCCAGACATCGAACCCGACGATCTTCGAACTCGGGCAGAGCATCAGGTTTCCGGAGCGACAGAACCGACAACGCATGCAGCCGATCGCCAGATAGACAGCGACCGCGTCTCCTACCTTGACCCCAACGGCTCCAGCGCCCAGTTCTTCGACGATGCCAGCGATCTCATGCCCTGGTACGAGCGTCTCCGGCTTCGAGCCGACCACCTGGTCGCCGCGGAGCGCGCTCATGTCGCTGCCGCAGATTGCAGACGCCTTCACACGGACGAGTACTTCGCCAAACCCGGGGAGCGGATCGGGCACCTCTCGGACCGAGGCGGTGAGATTTCCTGGTAGCACCACAGCCTTCACGGTTCAACTCTCCTGACGTGCTCGTGCGCGATGCGCGGAACGGAATGACAACATCTCGGCCGCCAGTGCCGCCAAGAGCAGAGCGCCGGTGAGGAATTGGGACACGAACACCGGCGCGCCGATCACGCTCACGCCGTTCGAGATGACACCGAGCGCCAAGGCGCCGAGCAGGATGCCCCAAGCGCTGCCTTTACCCCCGCTCAACGCGATCCCGCCGATCACGGCGGCCGCGATTGATGAGAGCAAGAACTCGGTGAATCCGGTCGGGGTAGCCCCGCCGATGCTCAGCGAGACCAGAGAGCCGGCGAGCGCGCCCATGCTTCCCGAGATGCCGAAGACGATGACGAGCGGACGCACCGGCGCGATTCCTGCGGCGCGGGCCTCGCGCCGGCCGCCGCCGATCGCGTAGATCTCGTGACCGTACTTGCTGTACCGGAGAAAGGCCCAGGCGATCAGTATCAGCGCGATGAAGACGAGGCTCAAGGGCGAGAAGATCCAGAACCGGCGGATGAGCGCCAGCCCGATATCGAAGTTCGTCAGGGACACGGAGGTGTCTCCGGCGAGGATGTATGCGATGCCGCGGAACAGGATGAGTGTCCCGATCGTAATCACGAGGGAGCTCACGCCGAGCCGGCTGATCACGTATCCCTGGGCGCTCCCGAGCACAGCCCCGATCAGCACCGGGACACCGATGCAGACGACCGGGCCGCTACCGGCGAGGAGCACCGAGATGACCCCGCCGAGTACGGCCGTCGAGCCGATGGATAGATCGAACTCCCCCGCGAGCATCGTGATACCCACGCCCAGCGCAGCGATCCCGATCGGAGCGACAACCTGAAGCACGGAGTATGTGTTGTTCGCGGTGGCGAAGCCGGGGATGACGATCATCGCTACGACAATGACGAGGACAGCGAGGCCGATCCTCGCAGCCACATCCCGGTCGAGATTCGGCCGCAGGGATCTCATGATGGAGGTCATCGACGTGCTCCTTTCAAAATTGCGTATGCGGAGACGGCCAGCACAACGGCTGCACCGACGAAAAGGAGCTGCACGCCGGTGCTGAGCCCCAAGATCTGAAGGAAGTTCCTCAACAACGAGATGAAAAGCACCCCGACACACGTCTGCACGATCGATCCCTGGCCGCCTTTGATGGCGGTGCCGCCCACCAGGACGGCCGCCACGGCATTGATGTCGAGGTCGGGGAACTGCGCCGTGTCGGCGACACCGAACTCCGCCGTGGTCAGAACGCCGGCGAGGGCGGCCATGACGGCCGAGATGCAGAACGCCGCGATGATGACGCCGCGCACATTGATACCGACGGCGACAGCCGTTCGTTTGTTGGCACCGACGAGCATGGTGCGCCGGCCGAGCGTCGTCCGCTGCAGGACGAGATAACACACTACCGACAGCACGACGAATGCCCAGGTAGCCATCGGGACGCCGAGAGGGGCCGATCGTCCAATCAGCACGGCAAGGCTGTCGACGGGAGCGGCGAGCCGGACACGGGCACTGTTCGTGATCACGAGTACGACGCCGAGTATGGCTGCGCCGGCGGCGAGCGTCACAACCACCGGGTTGCCCCCGAATCCGATGATCGCCCCCTGGATGGCGCCCACCATGAAGCACACGGCCATCGTCACGAGGAATCCGACGAAGAACCCGGTCGTCGAGGCAACCATGGCATACACGACGCTGGAGAGCACGGCAGTCTGAGCGACCGAGAGCGAGAAGTAGTTGCCGGAGATCGTGACGAAGGTCAATCCGAGTGCGACGATGCCGGTTACGGATGCGGCGCGTACGACGGTGAGCAGGTTGTAGACAGTCGCGAACTCCGGCTGGGCGATGCCGCCCAGCACGAACAAGACCAGAATCGCAGCCACTGAGACGCCGAGGACCAGCCAGCGGTGACGCCGGGAAGGTTGCTTCAGGGACGGCGACGTCTCGGCGACGAGCATCGGCGAGGCCTCCTGATGTTTCATTGTCGTCATGACTGCTCCTCCATTGAAAGTTCGGCAGGGCTGCTGAGTTCGTGCTCGAGGACCGTGGAGTCGAGGTCGGATGCCGGAGCTGTCCGAAGGTAGCTCCCCCGGTGGAAGCTCGATACCGTGTCGGCCAGCCCGATGACCTCCTCGGTCTCGGAAGAGGTGAACACGACGGTGAGCCCAGCCTCGGCGAGTTCCTGCAAACGCGCATAGATGTCGGCGCGTGCCCCAACGTCGACGCCCCGAGTCGGCTCGTTGATCAGGAGCAGGGTCGGCTCGATCCCGAGCCATTTACCCAGCACCACCTTTTGCTGGTTGCCACCACTCATCGAGTCGACGGCGAATCCGAGCCGCCCAGCGGTCACGCCGAGGGTCTCGCCGAGCGAGCGGGCGAGGGCGCGCTCCTCGCGACGGAGGATCCAGCCGGCGCGCGCCACCGAACCGAGCCCTGGTGCGGTGAGATTGTCCTGAACGCTCCGTACGCCGAAAATACCGTCGAGTTTGCGGTCGCCCGAGCAGTAGGCGACACCCGCACGGCGCGCCTGGCGCGGATTCGACAGCGTCAGCCGCCTGCCATCGAGAAGGATGGTGCCCCCCGTCATCGGGCGCACGCCCGCGAGCACTTCGAGAAGTATCGCTGCAGCGCTGCCCAGCTGACCGGCCAGACCGTGGATCTCGCCCCTGCGAATACTGAGCGAGACCGGCGTGTCGAGTCCCACGGCCGACACGTTCTCGAGTCGCAGGAACACATCATCTCCAAGCTGCCGCGCCCCTTGCGGGTATAGGGCGTCTAGCGCGCGTCCGAGCATGGCCTCGATGATGCTGTCGAGGTGAATCTGCTCTCCCACCAGCGGCTCGAGGGACCGGCCGTCGCGGACGATCGTCACTCGGTCCGCGATGCGGATCACCTCGTCGAGACGGTGGCTGATGTAAATCACCGAATGTCCCCGGGACTTCAGGTCTTCGACGACCTGAAGGACGCGTTCGATCTCGGGATCGGAGAGTGCTGCTGT
Organism: Glaciihabitans sp.; assembly: GCA_025465535.1. Classification (GTDB taxonomy): domain Bacteria; phylum Actinomycetota; class Actinomycetes; order Actinomycetales; family Microbacteriaceae; genus Galbitalea. The sequence continues at coordinate 8,551 of JAODMY010000029.1, read as the reverse complement.
GGGTTCGTCGAGGATCAGGATCTTCGCATCGCGGGCGAGCGCACGCGCGAGTTCGACGAGTTGCTGCTCGCCCACCGAGAGACGGCCGGCAGGAGTCATCGGGTCGAGGTCGCCGAGTCCGGCCATCTTCAGGAACGGACGTGCTCGACGCCCGGCCTTTCGGGCGCTGTACCACCTCCCGATGTCCAGGTTGGCCATGAAGACGTTCTGGCCAACGGTCATGCTGGGCACGAGACTGAGCTCCTGCTGCACCACCGCGACGGGAGAACCCTGACGGGACAGCTCCTGGGCGCTGATCGGCATGCCGTTGAACCGGAGTTCGCCCGAATCTGCCTTGACCTGTCCGGAAAGGATCCCGACGAGGGTACTCTTCCCGGCACCGTTCTGGCCGAGAAGCGCCATGACTTCTCCGGCCCGAATCGATATGCTCGCGTCTGCGAGCGCCACGACCGATCCGTACTCCTTGCGCACGCTGGCGGCCTCGAGGAGGGGCCGCTCTTCATCTGTCGACATGTTGATTGTTCCTTGCTGCCAGGTATCGCCTGGCTATAGTGCGGGAGCGCCGGACTGGGAATGCCCGGCGCCCCGCGTCAAATCAGTACGTGCACCATTCGGTGTCGGGGGTGCCCCACAGCTTCGCCGTCGGATAGTCCGCCGCGAGTACGAGCGGAGTCGGAATGATGTTCATCCTGCTGATAGTGGAGGGCAGCTTCGGAACAGCATCCGCATCCGCGGGAGCGGTGTACTGGCCATCGAGGACTTTCGGATTCTTCAGGTATTGCAGCATCCGGTCCATCGCGAACTGCCCCTCGAGGCCTGCGCCCTGGATGATCGTGTTGTACTGCGTCAGGTCGCGGAGCGTCGAGTCGTCGCCGTGGCACGAACCGCCGATGACCTCGACATTCTTGCCGGGCTGGTATCCCGCCTGGGTCAGCGCACGGATGCCGCCGACAGCGAAGTCGTCCTCCGGCGCGTAGACGAGGTCGAAGCCCTTCTCCTTGTTCGCGGCGATCATCTGGCTGGTCAATGTGAACGCGTCCTGAGCGCTGAACCCGTTCGCGTTGCCCACAGCAACCACCTTCAGGCCCGAGCCCTTGATCGCGCTCTCGAACCCGGCGAGCCGGTCCTTGGTCGCCCCGAATCCGGCGGGCAGGTTCGGCACGAGCACCGATCCGCCCTCCGTCGTGAGCTTCACGCCTCTCGCCTTCAGCTTGTCGCGCGCCTCGACCGCAGCTTTGCCGGCAACCTTGCCGATCTCGACATCGGAGACACCGACATACGCTTTGATGTACTTCTCGCTACCGGCCACGGGAAGCTGGTTCGCCTGAAACACAGGCACACCGCTCGCGCTCAACTGGGCGAGCGACCCGACCTGGGCTTGTGGCTGCACGGGCCACCAGACGAACAGTGCCGGAAGTTTGCCGCTTCCGACGACCTGCTGCACCTGAGCGGCAGCAGCGGACGCCGAGTCCTCGGTGATGACGCGCAGCGTGTAGCCCGCCTTCTCGGCGACCGGTGTCGCCGCTTTCAGCCAGTTGGCCGGGTACGGGTCGCTCGCCGGCGGCATGAACGCCACGATCTCTTTGCTCCCGCTTGCAGAGGCGCCGGATGCACCGTCGGCGCCTCCCGCGCTGCACGCGGCGAGACCGAGGGCCAGCCCAGCGGCGGCGACCAGAGCCGCCGCCTTCGCGACCGATTTCCTTGTCGATGTGAATTTCACTGATACTCCTTGGTGGTTGACGGGCGCCGGACGGCACCCGGACGAGGCATTACTCGGGTGTTGCGAATGAGCTGAACCAGGTTGCACTCGGCTCGTCGAAGCTCAGACGTCTGAGGTACTCAACGGACTCCGCGGCGCCGACCTCACGGTCCATCACGGAGTCCTCCCACTCGACGGCGAGCGGGCCCACGTACCCGACATCGTTGAGAGCTCGGATGATGGCCTCGAAGGGGATCTCGCCGTGCCCGACCGAGACGAAGTCCCAGGCGCGGTCGGGGTGGCCCGACGGCAGATGACTTCCGAGGATGCTCCGTCGGCCGTTGAGGGAGCGCTTGGCGTCCTTGATGTGGACGTTGTAGATGCGGTCGCCGAACTCCCTGACGAAGGCCACGTTGTCGAGGAACTGCCAGTGGAAGTGCGAAGGATCGAAGTTGATGCCGAACGACGGGTGACCGCCGATGGCGTCCAGAGCGCGGTGCATGGTCGAGATGTCGTAGCCGATCTGTCCCGGCATCACCTCGAGGGCGTAGCGCACGCCGTGGGTCTCGAACACCTTCATGATCCGTGACCAGCGCTCAGTGAAATCCTCGTAGCCGCGGTCGATCTCGGCCGGGCTGATGGGCGGCCACCCGTTGAACATGTGGAAGATGCTCGAGCCCGTGAACCCGACGACGGTCTCCACGCCTAGCGCGGCCGCGGCTCGCGCGGTGTCCTTCATACGCTCCTCGGCGCGGAGACGAACCCCTTCGGGGTCACCATCTCCCCAGATGGACTCCGGAAGCAGGCGGTGGTGCCGTTCGTCCACCCTGTCGCCGACCGCTTGGGACACGAGGTGGCTGCTGATCGTCGTCAGGCCGAGACCTGCATCGTCGAGAGTCCGGCGGATCTCGCGTGCATACGCTGGCTCCCGGAGGACCCGCGGCACGTTGACGTGTTCGCCCCAGCAGGCCAGTTCCACGCCGTCGTATCCCCAGTCCGACACCTTTTGGGCGAAGTCACGGATAGACAGATCGGCGAACTGCCCGCTGAACAGTGTGATGTCACGCTTCATTTGGTTCCTTGTCTTCATTTGCTCGCGCACCCGCGACGATGGGGGCGAGGGTGGAGCGCACATACCGGCCACTCGCGAGGGTGACCTCGTCAGGGTCGGCGACGGCAGATGGTGACTCGTCTTCGACGACGATCCAGCCGTCGAATCCGGTGCCGTGCAGGTAGCGCACGATCCCGGCGAAGTCGACCGCCCCCTCGCCGGTTCGCTTCCACCCGTCGGCGGCGAAATCCTTGAGATGGATGTGGTCGACGCGTTCTCGGTCAGTGCGCACGATGTCGAGCGGATCCATTCCGCCTCTGGCGATGTGGCCGACATCCGGGGTGTAGTTGACGACCCGGTCGTCCAGTCCGGTGAGGAGGATGTCGTAGTCGCCACGTTCGCGGAAGACGGAGCCGGCCGGAGAGTTCGGGTGGAAAGTGGCGGTTACTCCTGCGTCGGCGGCACGGCGTGCGACCGCGTTGATGCAGCCCAGCGCGTTCTGCTGCCGCTCACGGAGATCCTCGCGGTCGGCGCCCGGTGCCTGGACGAGCACCATGCGAGACTCGGGGAAGGACTGCAGGAAGCGGATGTAGTGGTCCGCCTCTGCCCGTTCCTGCTCGGACTCGACCCGGCCACGCCACCCCGACACGAAGGCGACGGACGACAACGCGACACCCGAACCGTCGATGGCGGCATGCGCAGCACTGATGTTCCGATAGTCCCCGAGCATGACAGGCTCGGGTTCGAGCCCCGCGAAGCCGGCTTCGTTGGCAATGTCTAGGAAGCGGTGAAGCTGGCCGATGTAACGGTCACCGCTCATCTCCCAGGCGTAGGTCTGGCAGCTGAATCGTGCGGACGGTGCGGTCATTCGAGCCACTCCAGTACATCGGAGTTGAATCGCTCGAGCTGCTCCCAATGGTGGGCGTGACCGAGACCGTCATAGGTCTTCAGCTCCGATCCCGGGATGAGGTCTGCCAGCTGCTGGGAAAGCTCGACCGGCGTGAAGACATCACGCGATCCGACAGTGACAAGAGTGGGGACGGAGATGCTACCAAGCGCGTCGATGACATCGTGCCCGATACAGGCGTCGGCCTGAGCGACGAACCCGCGTGCGGCGACGGTCGGCTCCGCGGAGCGGGATGCGACCAGTTCGTCGGCCTTCTCGTCGTAACTCTTCGGCGCCCAAATCAGCAGCTGAAGCATTCGGGCGAAGTCCGCGGGCGCCAGAGTTCCACGCGCGACGCGGAGCTGTTCGAACACCGCGCGGGCGTAGTCGTCGACCCGGCCCCACGACGAGACGATCACGATCTTCGAAACGAGTTCGGGATGACGAATGGCGAGTTGTTGTGCGATCGCCCCGCCCATCGAAATGCCGACGACGCGCACCGCACCGAGGTCTAGCGAGCGGATGAGTCCCGCGTAGTCGTCGGCCATCTGCGCGGTCGAATACGGACCATCGGGTGCGCTGGACTCGCCGGAGCCACGATTGTCGCCCGCGAAGCACCGATAGGCTCCCGCGAATGCGGCGAGATGGAGCTCCCACGCATGACGATCGGCACCCAGGCCCATGATCAGCACAAGCGGTTCGCCTCGGCCGCATTCCGTGTACGCAAGCTCGATTCCGTTTGTAGAAATCCGCGCGTTCTTTGTGATGAACGAGCCCGCCGCGATCTGAACGTCACTCATGCGCGCCGACTTCCGACTCGACGAGGGAACGAACGAACGGCACCGCTGTGCGCCCATCCTGCTCGGTCGTTGGGCAGAAACAGAAGTCCACAGTCCACCACGGAAGAGTGCTCGCGACGGGCTCCAGGGCCGAGATGATCGAAGGGAAGTCGATCTGGCCGGCGCCGAACGGCAGGTGCTCGCTCGTCTCGTCGTCATGCAGGGAGCCGTCCGAATCGATGAGATGCAGATGCCCGATGTGCGCCTTGAGGAGTTCGGCATACTCCGCGACCCCGCCCGGCAGGAGCTCAGGGTCGTCCCCTTGCCGCGCTCCGGCGACCGCGCCGGTATACGCGTGGCTGGAGTCGAAGAGGATCTTGAAGTTGGGGTGGTCGACGGCCGTCACTAGTCGAAGAACCTCGGACGGGCGATTTAGCCAGAACCCTGGTTCGAATTCCCAGACCAGAAGCACCGAAGCATCCGCGCAATACTGAGCTGCGACACGCCAGGTCTCGATCAGGTGCTCAAACCTGCGGCCGTATTCGGCTTCCGGCAGTGGCCCCGGAGCGCGGATCGTGTCAACACGAAGAATCGGGATGTCTAGAGCTGCGCAGAATGCGGCAGCACCCGCAACTGTGCGAAGGTAGTCGGCGGTTGGGACCTCGGCGGGAGGCACCTCCGTGAAATCGGGAGCGTAGCCAGAGAATTCGATTCCGAGGCGATCTCGTAGGGCGCGAAGCGGCTCGTAGTCGGCATCGGAGGAGTAGTCCTCCCAGTGAGGATGCGGCCGGAAACCGTTGATTTCCACTCCGTCATATCCGCTGGCGGCCGCAAACTCGCAGAGCCGCTCAAACGACCAGGGCTCCTTCTCGAAGGGACCGAACGAGAACGCCCAGCTGCCGAAAGCGATCTTGGGCCCTCCCGGCCTTGCCGACCCGCTCATGAGACACCGTCGCACACGGGTCGGACCGAAAACGGACGAGGGAACATGCAATAACACCTTTGTTTGACGGATCTTGGTACAGATTGAGGCTCTCACCGATCAAAGCAACCGCCTTGTAGTTGTCTCTCTGATTGTTGTAAAAAACGCGCATTGCGCATCCGCGACGGCGACTGGGGAAGGTCGGCCCGCTGCCAACTCGTGCACGCGCACAGCCGGAAGATGCGCGCTCGCAACCGCTTTGCGCGCGACGGGTCGATGGAGATACCGCGGGATCGCTGCCGTTGGCCCGACCCCGGATGAGGGATTGCCGTGATATTCATGCGGGTAAGGCATCGTGGGCGCGTTGGGCTGCTTGGTTCGTTTCATTGTGGTCTCGTCGCTTCGGTGGTCGACCCGGACGGAGAACCCGGTGGTCCTCCTCACCCGAAGGAGAGGGCCACAATGAGTGGTGGGAAACCAAACGCGTCGACCGTGTCTTCACGGTAGGTGTGGATCCGGGAATGAGCTATCCGCTAGGCGCGAGCGACTGTCCGATTCGCGAATGAATCGATTCCAATCGTTCTCGGTCTGCCGGGAACGAGGTTCACCGTCGACTTTCCGTCTGCGTCCGGGCGCGCTTGCCGGCCCGTCGCCGACAGCCGACGCGCATCCCCATCACAGAGGCGACGGAGCTTCTCCGCGAGCGTCCCCACACGCGTTGACCATGGCCCATCTCCTTCCGGACGAAGGGAACCTTCGAACGGAGGTCTCAGCCCAGTGGCCGCGATCACGGCTACCCCCTAGCCGCGATTGCTACTCTCCTGATTGTGCTGGCACCAATCCCCACCCCCGGTCATCCCGTTCTGAAAATGGATCGCGTCGACGTCGTTCGAGGCGGCAAGACCCTCCTCAACAAGATCTCCCTCGCCATCCATGCGGGCGAACGCTGGGCCCTGCTTGGCGCAAACGGGGCGGGCAAGAGCACGCTCCTCGGCCTCTGCGGCGCGCTCGCCCATCCGACTCGCGGGACCGTGGATATCCTCGGCAAGCGTCTCGGCCGGGTCGACATCCGTGAACTGAGAGAGTCCATTGGGCACGTCAACCCGCGCCACCCGCTTCACTCCGCTTTGACGACAGAGGAGGTCGTGCTCACCGGAGCGACGGGAACCGTTGAACTCATGTCGCGATGGCAACCCAGCGACCATGAGAGGGCGCGCGCCGATCAGCTGATCGGACTCCTCGGGATGGGCTCCAAATCCCGGGAGCTCTGGACGACCCTCTCGCAAGGGGAACGAGGGCGCGTCCTGATAGCCCGCGCGCTTCTTCCCAATCCTCGCCTTCTCCTGCTCGACGAGCCATCGACCGGACTGGATGTCGCTGCGCGCGAGCAACTCCTCGACACCCTCGACCTGGTGCACGCCGCTCAACCAGACCTCGCATCCATCCTCGTCACGCACCACCTCGAAGAACTTCCCACAACCACGACCCACGCGGCCCTGCTCCGCCAGGGTTCACTCGAATCCGAAGGGTCGGTGAATGAAGTGCTCACCACCGAACTCGTCTCGCAGTGCTTCGACTACCCCCTCGAGGTTGCGCGAAACAACGACCGATGGACAGCCAAAGCCATCCGGCAATCGTCTGCAACAGGATGACGACTCGCATCATGTGACTTTCGCCTTCCACTCCGAAGCTTTTCCCGAATATTCATCCGCGACCGGTTGCTCCACCGCCGCGGCGAGCGCATCGTGATTGAAGAATCCAATTCATCAGCAGCCCACCACGGCTCGTGCGTAAGGAATCCGAATGAGCACCGATAAGACAGGCAAAGACGACGAAGTCGACCAGGAATGGGATGACACCGAATCAGCTGGTGAGGGTGACGGTCTCTCGCCCATTGAGGCGATGGTGAAAGACGGGGAAGACCTCTTCGCGGGCGATGAAGGCGGCGCCGACCGATAGCCCGCTGCAATTGCAGCGCTGACGGTCATAGGCTCTCGCCATGGCAATGCCGAGACGATCAGATAGTGAACTCCCCAACGACGGGGAGCTGCCGGTCGCTGACGCTCCTGGCGGCCCCCGCGATCTGGCCAGCGTGTGGGATGAGAAGTATGGCGCAGCCGATCAGCTCTGGAGTGGGGAGCCGAACCGCGCACTGGTGGATGCCGCGGCTGCGCTCCGGACGGGGCGAGCGCTGGATGTCGGTTGCGGCGAGGGCGCGGACGCGGTCTGGCTCGCGCAACGGGGTTGGGATGTGACGGCTCTCGACATTTCCGGGGTGGCACTGGATCGCGCTTCACGGCACGCTCGCGACGCCGGAGTTTCCGTGCGGTGGGTGCATGCGGGGCTCCTGGAGGCGTCACTTGCGGCGGGAACCTTCGACCTGGTTTCCGCGCAATACCCGGTGCTGTTGCGAACGTCGCGCGCGGATGCGGAGCGCACGCTTCTCGATGCAGTCGCACCCGAGGGCGTCCTCATCGTCGTTCATCACGCCGACTTCGACCCGGCACATGCCAAGGCCCAGGGATTCGACCCCGCCGACTATGTTGCGCCCTCGGACGTGGCTCTGCTGCTCGACGACAACTGGCAGATCGACGTAAATGAGACACGGCCGCGCAACGTCACGACAGGCGGTGGAGCACACCACATCCAGGACGTCGTGCTGGTGGCGCGGCGCCTCCGCTAGGGGACCAACTCTGGCGTGTCCGGTTATTGGATCCCCGGCCGCGGGGGAGAGGATCGTGGAATGCCCAGCGACCGTCTCATGCTCATCCACAGCCCAGAGTTCCAGGCCATGGCAGACAGGGTCCTGCGGGTCACCGAGCTCACCTCGCGCCTCAACCTCCTACCCTTCGAGGACGAGACGGGCAAGGCAGAGTTATTGGAACAGATTCTTGGCAAGCCGCTGCCAGCCCGCCTCACCATCTATCCGCCGTTTTACACGGACCACGGGCTAAACCTGGACCTCGGCGAGCGCGTATTCATCAACCAGGGATGCACGTTCCTCGACTACGCAGGCATCCGGCTCGGCGACCGCGTGATGGTCGGACCCAAGGTCACGTTCATCACCAGCGGTCACCCGGTTGATCCCGAGGAGCGACGGCTGTATCTCACCGGAGCACCGATCGACGTGGCCGAAAACGTGTGGATTGGCGCCGGCGCGACGATCCTTCCGGGCGTCAGCATCGGGCGTGACGCCGTAATCGCCGCCGGGGCG
>JAODMY010000012.1 GCA_025465535.1 Glaciihabitans sp. | reverse complement strand
CGCGCCGGCCGCCGGCCGCTGCCGCTGCCGCTGCCGCTGCCGCTGCCGCTGCCGCCGCTGCCGCTGCTGCTGCTGCCGCTGCCGAGTGTGCCGCTGCGGAGTGTGCCACTGCCGAGCCGTCCCATTGCTCAAAACGAAGGAGATGTAGCCGTTTTGGGGCGCCAACGAGGCGTTGGGGCTCGTTTCGGCCCGAGACTCCTTCGTTTTGAGTGAGGAACGAGAACACACACTCCCCCCAGAGGAAGAAGAAACCAGGAAGAGGAAGAGGAAGAAGAGGAAGAAGGGGACGACGAGGAGGAGACAGCAGTTGGGCGGAACGGGGAACAGCGGTGGCGGCGGGCTAGCGCGGGCCGGTCAACTCCGACGTCGCCAGGAAGATCGTGCCGGTTCCCGCGAAGGTCAGCTCGCCCTCGTCGGCCGTCACGTACACGGATGCGCCGCGCGGGATCGACCGCGATCCGGTCGCGCCAGAGAGCGTGAGTTCCCCCGCCGTGCACAGCGCGATCGAGTCGGCCGTTGGCGTGAACACCGCAGATCCACCTGCGGGCTCGACGACGACAAGCTCGAAGTCGGGGACATCCGGGCGGAAGATCTCGATTCCGGCGGAGGGCCGGATCGGCTCGAGGATCGGCACTGGAAGCGGCCGGAAATCGAGCACGCCGACCAGCTCCGGCACGTCGACGTACTTGGGCGTCAGCCCACCGCGCAGCACGTTGTCGGACGCCGCCATGAGCTCGATCCCGAGTCCCTTGAGGTAGGCGTGGATGTTGCCGGCCGGCAGATAGAGCACCTGCCCTCGCCGCAGCACGACCCGATTCAGCAGCAGGGCGATCACGATGCCAGGATCGCCGGGGTAGGCGGCCGCAAGGTCTCCGACCGTCACGAACTCGAGAGGCGCCGGCGAAGAACCCGTCGCGGATGCCGCAAGCTCGACCACGCGCGCCACCAGTTCGTCGACCCCGTCGCCGCGAGTGATCAGCCACTCGAACACGCTCCGCAACGACGAATCATCAACGAGTCGGTCGAGCAGGCCCGCCACCAGCGGATCCGGCCCGAGCGTCGCCAGCAGCTCGCGGGTCGCCGCGACCGACCGGAATCCGCACAGCGCGTGATACTCGTCGCTCAGCGCGTAGACGAGCTCGGGCTTGTGCAGCGCATCCTTGTAATTGCGCGTCGGCGAATCGAGCGGGATGCCGAGCGCACTCTCACGATCGAAGCCCGCGCGCGCCTGTTCGAGGTTCGGGTGCGCCTGCAGGGACAGCGGCGCATCCGCCGCCAGGACCTTCAACAGGAACGGCAGCGTGGTGAGGTCGGAAAGCGTTCCGCCCGTCTCAAGCCTGGAAGGCGATCCCGGATGCGTGCCGAGCCAGTACTCGGCCTCCGGGCCGCCGGACGGCTTGCGTCCAAGCAACTGCGCGATGTCGTCGCGGGAGCCCCACGCGTAGTCGCGAGGGGTATTGGCAATGCCCACAAACATCCGGTGCTCTCCTCGTTGCTGAATTAGACCAAAGTACCAATCGCTTTAGACGTCTCCGCACATCGACCTACGCTCGCAAAGAGGATTTCCCCAAGCGACGGAGCACTAAATGTCATTCGAGCCACTGTCCAGCGACTTCTACGGTTACGAGAACTCTTTGACCGACCAGGAGAAGGACCTGATCCTCGAGGTGCGCGCGTTCCTCGAGAAGGAGGTCCGGCCAATCGCTAACGGACTGTGGGAGCGGGCGGAATTCTTCCCGCGGTCGATCTTCCAGGGGCTCGCCGATCTCGGACTGTTCGGCCAGCCGTGGGTCGAGACCCAGAAGTTCCCGAACTCCGCGAAGTTCCGCGGCTGGATCGCGCTCGAGCTAGCCAGGGTCGACGCCAGTGTCGCGACTCTCGTCGGCATGCAGAACGGTCTCGTGATGGGATCGATCGCCGTTGCCGGTTCCGACGAGCAGCGTGCAGAGTGGCTGCCGAGGTTCGCCAGCGGCGAGCTGCTCGGTGCGTTCGGGCTCACCGAGCCGCTGTCCGGTTCCGACACCGCGCAGGGTCTGCGCACGGTGGCGAAGCGCGACGGGGATAACTGGATCATCAACGGAGCCAAGCGCTGGATCGGCAACGGCTCGATCAGCGACGTCACCATCATCTGGGCTCGGGATGAGGCCGACAACCAGGTCAAGGGCTTCATCGTGCCGACCTCGACCCCGGGATATTCCGCGAAGCGCATCGAAGGCAAGCAGGCGCTGCGAATCGTGCAGAACGCCGACATCGTGCTCACTGATGTCGTCGTTCCCGAGGCCAACCGCCTGCAGAAGTCGCAGTCGTTCCGCGAGACCGCCGCGGTGCTGCGGCTGACCCGCGCCGAGGTCGCCTGGGCCGCGGTCGGCAACGCGGTCGGCGCATACGACGCCGCCGTGAAATATGCCGGTGAGCGCATCCAGTTCGGTGAGCCGATCGGAAGCCACCAGCTCATCCAGGAGCTCCTCGCGAAGAGCCTCGGCAACATCACCTCATCGATCGGGCTGGTCACCCGCGTCTCCGACATGCTCGACGAGGGGCTGCAGCGCGACGAGCACTCCGCGCTGGCTAAGGAGTTCACGACCTCGCGGATGCGTGAGACCGTCGCCTGGTGCCGCGAACTCTTCGGCGGCAACGGGATCGTCATGGACTACGGCGTCATCAAGTTCTTCGCGGATGCCGAGGCGATCTACAGCTACGAGGGCACTCGCGAGATGAACACGCTCATCGTCGGGCGCGCCATCACCGGCAAGGCGGCATTCGTCTAGTTCGGTCACCTGGCCCTCCGTTTTCTCACCTGCTTGTCCGATACCCTCGGAGTCATGACCGAGAACCGGATCTTTCGTCGCGGGTTCGCGGTCACTGCCTTCTTCGGCATCCTCGCGGGTGACGCTCTTCGGTACTCGATTACCTGGTACGGCTGGGGCGCCGTCGCGCTCATCCTCACGGCCGTAGGCATCGTCTTCCTGGTGAAGTCGCGCCGCGACTGGCGCTTCAACCGGCTGCCCTACCCGATGATCGCGTTCCTCGTGTTGGTCGTGATTTCGATCTTCTGGTCGGACTATCCGGGCTGGACCGCCATCGGCGCCTTCGCGACGCTCGTGACCGTGACGATCTCCGCCTCGCTCGCGATCGCCTTCACGGCCGAGGAACTGCTCTGGGCGTTCGGCACCGCGCTTCGCGCCATCCTCGCCTTGTCGCTCCTGTTCGAACTCGTCGTCTCGGTTTTCGTTCGCCATCCGATCGTGCCGTGGTGGACCGACTACACCGGGAAGATTCCCGCCGCGTTCGACTGGTCTCGTGATCACCTGTTGACCGGCGGCCTCATCCAGGGGATCGTCGGCAATTCGGACCTGCTCGGATTTCTCGGACTCCTCGGCCTCATCGTCTTCTCCATCCAATTGGCTTCGCGGTCGACTCGCCCGCGGTGGGGTATTTTCTGGTTGGTGATTGCAGCGGCCTGCATCGCGCTGACCAGGTCCGGAACCGTGACCATCGCGATCGTGGGTGTCGTCGTTGCGACGGTCGTGCTCCTGCTGGTGCGGCACGCTCGGACGGGCGTCGGACGCGTGATGGTCTACCTCGTCAGCCTTGTCGTCGTGGTCCTCGGTGTCGTCGGCGCGTTGCTCTTCCGGACACGCTTACTCGAACTCCTCGACAGGAGCAGCACGCTCACCGGGCGCACCGGAATCTGGACTCAGGTCATCCAACTCGCCAGCCAGCGACCGGTGGTCGGCTGGGGCTGGGTGAGCTACTGGCCTCCGTTCGTCAGCCCGTTCAACAACAAGCATTTCAACATCGGCGGCGTCCAGTACTCGCAGGCCCACGAAGCCTGGCTTGATGTCTGGCTCCAGCTCGGAATCGTCGGGCTCGTCGTGTTCGGCGCGCTCGTAGTGAGCACGCTCCTGCGCGTCTGGATCCTCGCCGTCGAGCGCGGCGGATTCGCAGCGAGCGGACGCGGGCCGTACTCCGCGCTCACACTCCTGCCCGTGCTGGTTCTCGTGGCTCTCCTCGTGCAGAGCTTCGCCGAGTCGAGGCTGCTGATTGAATACGGGATGTTGCTGCTGTGCCTGTTCGCCATCCGGAGCAAACGAGACCTGATGGAACCCGCCGCCTTATGAGAATGTCCGCGTCGGGACGGCGTCATGGGTGAACGTAAGCCTGCGGTCACCCGGACGTCCGCGATCCTCGAATACTTCGGCTCGCCACGATTTTCAGCCGCGCTGGCGACGGCGATCGTCGGGACAGCGTTCTTCTCTTTCCTTCTGAAGCACCTGATCGGATTCGCCGGGCTCATCGCCATCCTCGTTGCGCTCGTCATCTTCGCCGCGCTCTCCCTCATCGGCCAGCGCGACATCCTCGAGTGGCGCGGCTTCCTCCCCATTTCGCTCGCCGTCTTCATCGGCTGGTCGGCGATCTCCATCTTCTTCAGCCAGTACCAGTGGGCCTCGCTCGGCGGAATCGTCTACCAGCTCGCCTTCGCGGCGCTGGGCGTCTACGTCGCGCTCGCGCGGGACTTCATCCAGATCGTCCGCACGGTGGGCGACGTACTTCGGGCTGTCATCGCCGTCTCGCTCGGAATTGAGATCCTGGTCGGGTTGTTGCTCGACACGTCGTTCCGCTACCTCGGCATTACGGGGAGTCTCGCCGCCGGTGGTCCGATCGAGGGCGTGATGGGAACGCGAAACGACCTCGGACTCGTCGCGCTTCTGGCGCTGATCACATTCGGAACCGAGGTCCTGACGCGATCGATAAGGCGAACGTTGGGCATCACCTCGCTCGTGTTCGCCGCAGCCGCAATCGTGCTCAGCCAGTCGCCCGTCAACATCGGCGTGCTCGCGATCGTCGGTGTCGCATCCCTGGGTCTCCTCGCGCTGCGTCGAGTGCCGGCCAGGGTGCGTCCGTACTGGCTCTGGGGGCTCGGAGTGGCCGCACTAATTGCGCTCGGCCTTGCCTTCCTCGCGCGGGACATGCTGCTCTCGCTGATCGGCGCGACGGGCGTGCTGAACTACCGGCTGGACCTGTGGAACCAGTTGTTCCCGTTCATCCAGGTGCACACGCTCCAGGGCTGGGGATGGGTCGGCTCCTGGCCGACCGACATTCCGCCCTTCGACGCAATCGACCCGTCGATCGATCACGCGTCGGCGCTGAACGCGTACTTCGACGTGTGGTTCCAACTCGGGCTCATCGGGCTGTTCGCTTTTCTCGTCTTCGCCGCGCTCGCGATCATTCGCGCGTGGATCCTGGCGACGGGCAAGCGAAGCCGGATCTTTGTCTGGCCCGCCCTCGTCCTCCTCGCGCTATTGGCGACCTCCGTAATGGAGAGCGGCGTCCTGATCGAGTGGGGTTGGTTGACGATCGTGATCTGTTCGGTCAAGGTGGCACAGCACCTCAAGTGGCGGCAGCCGCTGGGGACCGGTGGAGAACTAGCCTGAGCCGGTAGTCCAGGCGAGACCCTGCTACCTGCTGCGGGCGGCGCGGCGCGGCGTCAGGGCGGCCTCGACCGTTGCATCGATCGACACCTGCCCGACGTTATTGGTGCTGTCCTGCACCTCGATAGTCGCGGCCTGGGGAATGCGGTGGAACTCGCCACCCTGAAGGGTGCCGAAAGAGGCATGGATGAAATAGGCCCCGGTGCCGAGCTGCACGTTCGGAAGCGAGAATGAGATCGTCTTCGTTCCCGTGAATGGCTCGGCCGTGATGCCGAGCCGTATCGTGTTCGTGCCGAAAACGGCGTGGCCGAGAGGCGTGTCGATGCCCATGCCGACGACCCACTCCTCGATCGGGCGGCCGGTCTCGACCGTGATGTCGAAACGCAGCGAGTCGCCCGAGCGGATCAGCTTGGTCTTCTCCCCCGTGCTCGGGTTGACGAGGGCCGTGTCCGTGATCTGGGCGAGCGCACGGAGCGATTCGGGTGAACCGTCCGGGCCCTCAGCCTCGAATCCTTCGCGGAGAATTCGCAACGCCGTTGGCGTGTCTCCGTCGAACTGCACGACGCCGTGGCTCAACACGATTCCGCGATCGCAGATGTCGCCGACCGTGTCGAGCGAGTGCGAGACCAGGACGATCGTTCGCCCGTCGGCCTGGAACGCGCGGATCCTGTCCATGCACTTGCGCTGGAAGGGCTCATCGCCCACCGCCAGCACCTCGTCGACGAGGAGGACCTCTGGGTCGACGTGGATCGCGACCGCGAACGCCAGTCGTACGTACATGCCGGAGGAGTAGAACTTCACCTGGGTGTCGATGAACTGCTCTATGCCGGAGAAGTCGACGATCGAGTCGAACTGTGCGTCGGTCTCTTTGCGGGTGAGGCCGAGAATCGCGGCATTCAGGTAGACATTCTCCCGACCGGTGAGATCCGGGTGGAATCCCGCGCCGAGCTCAAGCAGCGCGGCGAGCCTGCCGCGGCGGCGCACGACGCCACTCGTCGGCTGGATGATTCCGCCGATGGTCTTCAGGAGGGTGCTCTTGCCCGATCCGTTCGCGCCGATGAGGCCGATGGTGGTCCCTGCATTGACCTCGAATGAGACGTCCCGAAGCGCCCAGAAATCTTCCTTGTGGCGATTGGAGCGCCCGAAATTGACGACGCGCTCCTTGAGCGACTTCTCTTTGCGGATCACGAACCGCTTGGAGACGTCCTCCACGCTTATCACTGTGTTGGAAGATGTCACGGCGAGGACGGGCTCCTTGAGTATTACGCGCTGCTCGGTCGAGCCTGTTCATTTTAGATTAGTTATCATGGGTGGTCGTCGCATTGCTCGGAAATGAAGACGACAACCGAGGAATGGAGCGATCGTGACAGCGGTCCAGAAGGACGGGTCGACATATCGCGGGGGCGCTGGCCTTACTGACGAACTCGTAACCGCAGCACCGCCACGCGAGTTCTGGGCTGGCACCGTCTACAGCGTGAAAGCTCTCTGGCGCTATCGGGAGCTTCTCGACCTCCTGGTTCGTCGCGAGCTGAAGTCCCGCTACAAAGACAGCAGCCTCGGGTTCATTTGGACGCTGATCCGCCCGCTGACGCAGCTGCTCATCTACTACGTGGCCGTCGGCACCTTCCTCGGCGCACAAAGGGTGGTCCCCAACTACGCCGTCTTCGTCTTCGCCGGGCTCACGGTCTGGACCATGTTCAACGAGATCGTGCAAACCTCTACGGCATCCATTGTCAACAACGCGGGACTGGTCAAGAAGGTCTACATTCCGCGGGAGCTGTTCCCTCTCGCGGCAACGGGCGCTGCGCTCGTCAACTTCGCCATCCAGCTCGGCATCCTCGTCGTCGCGATCTTCGTTACGGCGGGTCCACCGTTCTTCGGCCCCGAGCTCTGGGCCCTTCCCATTGCGTTCATCGCCCTGCTGTTCTTCAGCTTCGCGATCGGGATGATGCTCTCCGCGGTCAACGTATACCTGCGCGACATCAAGCATCTCATCGACGTCGGGCTGCTCGTTTTGTTCTGGGCGTCGCCGATCGTCTACTCCTTCACTTCGGTGCACACCGCGCTGAAGGGCGATTGGCTCGAGCAGATCTATCTCTGGAACCCCGTGACCATCTCTGTGCTCTCCTTCCAACACGCGCTGTGGCGTGCAGGCAGCCTGCCTTTCGTAACGGGGTCAGGGCCGACGAGGGTTGTGCAGCACACCTACTGGCCGCCGGACCTCGACCTTCGCCTGGTAGTGGTGCTGGTCGTCAGCGCGGTACTGGTCTGGGTCGCACAGCGTGTCTTCGCTCGCCTCGAGGGCAACTTCGCCCAAGAACTGTAGCGGCCGGGCTGTGGTCGCGGCCACGCTGTAGTCGCGGCTCAGCCGACCAGGAACTCCCAGAGCTCGTCGGCATAGTCCGCCCAGCTTCCGTGCGGATGCGCAAGCGCCTCGGCTTCCAGCCGCTCGACCAGTTCGTCGTCGACCAGCATCCGCTGCATGGCCTCGATGAGCTCGCCGTCCGACCGCGGATCCACAAGCAGGGTGCCACCGGCCGCGCCGATCTCAGCCATGCTGCCGAACCGGGAGGTCACCACGGGAGTCCCCGCCGCCAGGGACTCGGCGACCGGCAGCCCGTATCCCTCGTTGAGGGAGGGGAAAACGCTGAAACGCGCGACCCGGATGAGCGAATTAAGTACCGCGTCGCTCGCCCTGCTGTGAGTTGACACCGGGCGTCCAAGATTTCGGAGTTCGTTAAGGCGCTCGGTGAAGAGCTCAGAATTCCACGCGTTTCCCCCACAGAACACGAGCTGGAAGTCGTGGCCGGCACGCCAGAGGAACTCCGCGGCGTGCAGCACTGCCAGGTGATTCTTGCGCGGTTCATGGCTGCCGACGCAGACGACTATCGGGCTGGCCGAAAGGCCGAGCGCGGCGCGGGCATCGATCGTCGGGTCGGCATCCGCGATCGGCTCCATCGGCAATTCGATCGGGCGGATGACGGGGCCGACGAGTCCCGCCGACTCGATCATGACGCGCCAGCCGCTGTATTCAATACCGGCTGAGCGCGAAATCGTCGCGACCTTGTCCATCCGTGCGACGGCCGCCAGGTTCTCGGAGAACGCCGCAGGCATCCCCGGGCCCGCCGTCTCAGCGCTGGTGATCGGCACGAGGTCGAATCCGATCACGCCGGACGTGTTGCCCGAGAACTCGGCCAGTGCCTGGATGCGTTCGAGCCGTGGCCGCTCGACGGCGAGCTCGGGCAGCAGATAGTCACACTCCCACGGGATGACGATCGCGTGCGGGGCGTGCGCTGAGAGAGCTGGATCCCGATGCGATCCCCTTGGCACCTCGCGGAGCGTCGTGTAGTCGCCGTCCCAGGCGAGGAGCGTGAATTCGCGGTTGATCTGCCAGCGGTCGAGAACGTTGCGCACGACGCGCTGGATCCCCGTGGACAGGGCGGTACTCACGGTGTGATGCGCGTCGACGACGACCCCGCCGGAGATGACGCGCACGACATGGGAGCTTCGACGCCGGTGACCGGCCAGCGCGGCCAGCGCCGCGGGCAGCCCCTTCGCCCGGATGCGCCGATGCCATTCGATGACCTGCCGTGAGTTCGGCAGTGCGCCGTCGAGAACGGCGAGCATCAGCCAGACGTCACGCTGGGAAGGCGACGGGAGCCCCTCGATGAGAGCCGCACGGGCCGCCGCGCCGGTGAGGGGGCTGGACTGCGCCACGAGCAGGTGGTGCAACAGTCCCCAGTGGGTGTCGAGCTTTCCGGAATCGAGGATGCGCGGGGTGCGGTTCACTGGATATCCCCTTCCTGAACGCCGGCCCAAAGAGCTTCCGCATACTCGCCCCAGGTTCGATGAGTGCGCTTCGCGATCTGCTTCCGCAGCGTCGCCGTGTACTTCTCGTCGGTGAGTACGCGGCGCATCGCCGCCGTCAATGCGTCATCGTCACGCGGGTCGACGAGCACGCAACCACCGTCGGCGCCAATTTCTGCGGTACTGCCGAAGTTCGATGTGATCACCGGAGTGCCCGCCGCGAGCGATTCTGCGACCGGCAGTCCATAGCCTTCGTGCAGTGAGGGGAACAGGGTCACATGCGCGGAGTGGTACAGGGCCGACAGCTCCTGGTCGCTGACCGTGCGACGGGCCTGGACGCGGTGGCCGGACTTTTGCAACTTCGCGATCCTGCGGTCGAACGGCCCGGTCAGGCTCGCATCCCCACGCCCCACGTAGACGAGCTGGAAATCGAGACCCTCTTCCCACAGGCGTTCGGCCGCGAAGAGCACGGCCTCCTGGTTCTTACGTGGTTCGTGGCTTCCCACGCTGAGAAGCAGTGGGGTCGTCGCGAGCGCGTCGTGCGTCTCCCAGATCTGAGGGAGGTCGACCGGCAGCGACAACTCGGCAACGTGCGGACCCGGAAGCCCCTGCGCCGCAACGGCTGAGGCGAAGCCGCGGAATTCACCGGCGGCAGCGGCACTGATGGCGAAGACCGTTGTGCTGTGTTTCACGAAAGCCAGGTAGCGGGCGAACCGCTCGCTCTCGAGCGCTGGCACCATGTCGGCACTGACGAGCGGAATCGCGTCATAGCCGACGATCGAGACGCGATTGCCCGAGTATTCCGCGAGGGCGGCAAGTCGCGCACACACCGTCTCGCGTGGCACCTCGACGAACACGACGTCGCAATCGAAGGGAACAATCAGGGGAACGTCTGACTCTTCCTCCTCCTCGTTGTGATTCCTTGCCGGATCCGACCAGTGCACGACGCGCTCGAACTCGCGGGGATGCAGGGCACGCATTACCTGGTCGCGATCCCAGGCGACCAGCTCCATCGGCAGTTCGCGCGAGTTCCAGTGCGAGATGGTCTCACGCACGAGGCGTTGGATGCCCGTGTTGTGCTCGAACCTCGCGCAGAAGCTGACATCGACGACGGTGCGGCCGCGCACGATCTCGATTCGGCGATTCCACACTCCACGCACCGATGCGGCCGTCCGCGCATGAGCGAGCGCTTCTTTCGCCGCGTCCGCAGCCGACGAAGCGAGTTGCAGCCTTCGACGAAGCGAGAGCACCTCGTCGGGCTCAGGCATGGCGCCGGCGAGCGCGGTGAACAACAGCCAGGCCGAGCGGGAGTCTCCTAGTTCGCGAGCTCGCCCGGCAATGGCGATGAGCAGGCTTGCGGTGGATGCCTCGGAATCAATGGAGAGCGCGCCGTCCTCGCCGCAGAGAACGTCGTGTACGGCCGCGACGCGCTGTCTGAAGATCGACGAAAACGGGTCACTCTGGATGCCATCGCTCACTTGCCCGGCTGCCGCAACTGCCGCAGCCTGGTGTTCACGAGTCGAAGGGTCGGCACGAATCCGACTTCTCGCGACTTGAGGACGAAGCGCTGCACCAGGGTCACGGGACGAGCGATGCCACGCGCCACTATCAGCTTCTCAAGTCGGAGGCGTTTCCTGGTCGCGCGGCTGACGTACTCGAGCCACGCGTCGAGATTTGCCTCGAGCGCTGCCTCATCGGATATGCCGCCGCTCAGTGTTCGCGGCGTGGACTCGTTCACGTCGTGCCTTCCGGTCGTGGAGAAAATCTGGCCATGCGCGCTTCACAAGCGCAGCAGATAGCCCCAACAACTGTACGCTGACCGGCTGGGCGGTCCGATCAGCTCCGGCGAGGGTTTACCCGCCTAATGGACCAGAACCGGGATCGCCATTACTCTTGAACGGCGTGTCCGCAGAATTGCACGGGGGAAAGCAAGGATCTCCGGGATGACACGCGAGGGGGAGTTGTTGTGACGTCTTTGTTCCGACGGGGAAATACCAGCGGGGGGGCAATCAGAAAGATTGCGGCCGTCGCGGTCGCCGGTGCGCTGATTGCTGGCTCGATGCTGCTTGGTACGGCTCCGGCCAGCGCCACCACATCCCCTTCGTTGTTCGACCCCGGCCTTATCGCGAGCGACGTCATCTTCTACAACTCTGCGACCATGACATCGACGCAGATCCAGGCCTTCCTGAACGCGAAGCTTCCGAAGTGCGCTACCGGTTCCACCTGCCTCAACAAGTACTCCGCATTCACCAACGTGCGCGCCTCCGACGCGATGTGCAAGGGCTACCCGGTGGCAGCGGATCAGTCGGCCGCGACGATCATCGCCAACGTCTCCACGAGTTGCGGCATCAACCCCCAGGTCCTGATCGTGCTCCTGCAGAAGGAACAGGGGCTCGTGACATCCACGGCCCCCACCTCGAGCAAATACCTGTACGCAACCGGCTACGCCTGCCCGGACACCACGGGCTGCCAGGCTAAGTACTCCGGCTTTTTCAACCAGGTGTACGACGCGGCCCGCCAGTTCATCCGATACGGGATGTATCCCTCCTCGTACAACTACCAGGTCGGCAAGACAAAGGCGATCCCGTACAACACGAATGCCAAGTGCGGATCCCGCACCGTGACAATCCAGAGCAAAGCGACGGCGGCGCTCTACGACTACACGCCGTATACGCCGGATCAGAGCGCGATCAACAATATGTATGGCACGGGGGACTCGTGTTCCTCATACGGCAACCGCAACTTCTTCCGCTATTTCACCGACTGGTTCGGCTCCCCCGCCCTGCCGGACAATCTCGTTCGCTATGTTGACTCCGTCTACAGGGATGTCCTCGGCCGCAACGCCAGCACACGCGAGTACCCGGGGTGGGTCAAGCAGATCCTCAACGGGATGCCAAGGGCCAAGGTCGGTGTCGGATTCGTCACCAGCACTGAATACCGAAACCTGATGACGATAGCCGCATACAAAGCCGTGCTGGGCCGGACTCCAAGCACCGCGGAAGTCACCGGCTGGGTCACAGCGATGAAGAAGGGCTACACCACACCCGACGGAATCTGGGTGATCTTCCTCTCGACCAAGGAATTTTACAACGACAGCGGCGCGACCAACGCCGGCTACGTCAACGGCGTCTTCAAGAAGATCGTCGGTCGTGCCGCAACAGCGGCAGAGCAGGCGAGCTGGTCGAAGGTCATCGTCGCCAAGGGCAGCAAAGCCTTCGTCAACGCCATCTTCACCTCTCGCGAAGCCGAGCGCGTGCAAGTCAACGCGGCCTTCAAAAAGTTCCTCGGCCGGGCGGCGAGCACCAACGACCAGAACATCTGGGCGACGTACGTGCACACCCACGGCCTGCTGTCGCTCCGCGTTCAAATTCTGGGTTCAACCGAATACTGGAACCGCGCACAGAAGACCCCGGTACCGACGAACTAGGCGAGATGAGGATGCTCAGCTGAGGCTGGGGTCTCCGTTCAACGGACGTTGGACTTGGGGGCCCCAGCAATGCTGTGATTCCCGCCCCGCAGTTATTGAACGCTCGCCATGACGAACAGCACTTCGTCGCTGTTCACCAGGTCGTCGAGTTCGAGGATGCGGCCGAGATCGTGACCGGCGCGCGTCGCTCTGGTCGCCTCCTCGCTCGACTGCGGCGCAAGTCGCCCCTGCATGAATCCACCGAGCGCTTTCACCGCGCACGCCGCGACGATCCCCTCGGGCGTGCCACCGATTCCGAGTACGAGATCGACCTCGCCGGCGGCCGCCTGGACAGCCGCCGCAACATCGCCCTCACCGACCAGCCTCAGGTTCGCGCCGACAGACAGGATGTCGGTGCTCAACTGCGCGTGCCGCGGCTTGTCGAGGACTACTACCGTCAGCTCGCCAACGTCCACCCGCTTCGCCCGGGCGAGTGCCGCCAGGTTTTCAGCGACCGACCTGCGGAGATCCACGACACCCCTGCCGACCGCGCCGCAAATGAGCTTGTCCATGTAGAACGCGTCCGTCGGCACGAACATCGTGCCGCGGGGCGCGAGCGCGATGACGCAGATCGAGCCGGGAAGACCCTCGGCGACCAGGCGCGTCCCGTCGAGCGGGTCGACCGCGATGTCGTATTCGACACCGCCGTTGCCGAGCAGCTCGCCGTTGGCGAGCATGGGTGCGGCATCCTTCTCACCCTCGCCGATGACGACGGTTCCCGAGAAGGCCGCTCCCGCGAGAACCCCGCGCATCGCCTCGACGGCGGCCCGGTCAGCCGCGTTCTTGTCTCCCCGTCCGAACCAGGCGCGGGATGCGGTGGCCGCCGCCTCTGTCGCCTCACCGAGGCTCTCGACGAGGCCCGGCGAAAATTTGTCCTGGCCGAGCACGGTAGCTAAGGGTGCCCGTGTCACCCAGACACGCTACCTCCTCGCCGCACACCTGATTCGCCCCGCGATGCGCGCAACGAAACTTTCGTTATGATTCACGAAACCAGTACACTATACCGATCGCGAGAGCGTTCCACCAGACTGTCCAAATTGAGACCTAAAAGCTCAGCTCTGCTCGTTGACAGCGCTCTCAGTGAACGCAAGACTAGCCAAGCAACTCCCTTTTCGACCGACAGCCTGAACCAATGGGGCTCAGTCCTTCGAAAGATTTATTCGACGAAGAGTAAACAAGTTGTCGACGACGACGCCGGCACTCCGAAAGGACACTTGCACATGGAATCGCAATCCTCAGGCGCAGCATTCACACGGCGCGGATTCATCGGACTGGCTGGTGCGGTTTCCGCCACAGCACTGCTCGCAGCTTGCACCACGGGGGGCGGCTCCTCCGGAGGCGGGTCCGCTGGCGTCATCAAGTTCTGGAACCAGCCATGGGGCGGGACGACGTTCAACCCGCTCGACAAGCAGATCACCCTGGCGTACAAGCCGCCGAAGGGTCTCGGCAAGGCCACCTACCAGGAGATCCAGTGGGCGAACTTCACCCAGACGTACTCCTCGGCAGTCGCCTCGAACACCGGCCCCGCCGTCAGCTCCGGCGGTGGAACCCAGGCGTTCCTCTTCGAGTCCCAGGGCAAGATCGCCTACGCCGACCACCTGCTTGACTCATGGAAGAAGAATGGCCTCTACGACGACTTCCTCCCCGGCCTCATCGACACACTGAAGACGAAGAACGGCTACGCGGCGGTTCCCTACAACCTCGACATGCGCGTCATGTGGTACAACAAGTCGCTCCTCTCGAAGTACGGCGTCGCCGTGCCGACCGACTGGGACACCTACGTCGCCGCGTGCAAGACCCTGAAGTCGCACGGCATCTACGGCTACGGCACCTACGCGGGCGCCGGCGGATTCACCGGCGGCCACAACCTGGTCAGCCACATGATCAACAACGGCGGCGGCCTTTTCGACTCGAACAACCAGCCGAACTGCGTCACGCCCGAGAACATCGAAGCGATGGACTGGGTGCTCGGTCTCGTGAAGAACGGCTACGTTGACCCGCGCAGCGCAACTTACACGGCCGCGAACGCGCAGGCCCAGTACAAGGCGCTCAAGTTCGGCATGGGTTGGGACACCGGCGGACTCGCATCGAACGTTGGCGGTTCGGTCGGCAACGATCTCGTCGTCGCGAGCCCCCTGACGGGCCCCTCCGGCAAGAAGGGTGCGCTGTTCTTCCCGAACAACATCATGATGTACACCCACACGCCCAGCCAGAAGGGATCCGAGGCGTTCCTGACCTACTACTACAAGAACATGGCGCCGTTGTGGACCAAGAACACCGGCATTGGCCTGCCTCCGCTGAAGTCCATCGCGGCAACCAAGGAGTTCCAGTCGGTCCCCAACAACGTCAAGATCATCAACGAGTGGCAGCCGATCTCGAAGACCTGGGGCGCTCCGGGCAGCAACACGGTGTTCCTCAACGTCACGACCGTCGACGGCACTCCCGCGATGGACACGTTCACGCAGGGAATCCTCGGTGGCAAGGTCACGGCGAAAGCCGCGCTGACGACGCTGCAGAACACCCTGAAGGCGAATGCGAAGCCGTAGCCTTCGTTCGAGCTGATCCATTTCGATGACGAAAGAGTGGCGATGACAGCCAGTACCGCTGAACGTTTGAATCGCGCTCGGCGTGGTGTGGGGGTGTCCGGCCATGGGCCGGGCGCTCCCGCCCCGCGGCGCAAGTCGGTGATAAGCGCGCGAGCGTGGACGCTGCTGGCGTTTGCGCTGCCATCGCTGCTCCTGTTGCTGCTGATCAACCTGTATCCGGTTATCTACGCCGGTATCCAGTCCATCCGCAACGGCGATCTGATCAACGCCGGCGACTTCGTCGGGTTCGCGAACTACGCCAGCGTGCTCAGCTCGCCGCAGTTCTGGTCGAGCGCGCAGTTCACGCTGATCTTCACGATCTCCGGCGTGTTCGGCTCCTGGGCCGTCGGGCTCGCACTCGCGTTGCTCCTGCGAACTCGCATCCCCGCCGGCAATGTGTTCAAGGTGCTGCTGCTGCTGCCATGGATCGTGCCCGTCGTGGTGTCGGCAACGTCCTGGAACTTCCTCGTCGCAACCCCGCAATCCCCGATCCCGATTCTCTTCACGGCGCTCGGTATGCCGAATGTGCTGTTTCTCGCCAGTCCGGTCCTTGCCCAGGTCACGGTGTGCATCTTCAAGATCTGGATCAGCTTCCCTTTCATGATGATGATGATGGCCTCCGCTCTCGCCTCGGTTGACGTCAATGTCTACGAGGCGGCGAAGATGGATGGCGCCTCGACCTGGCAGACATTTCGCGGGGTGACCCTGCCGATCATCTCCCGATCCACCTACATTTCCTGGATCCTGATGACGATCTTCTGCGTCAACGACTTCCCGACGATCTTCCTGCTCACCGGTGGCGGCCCCGTCAATTCGACAACCTCCCTCGTGGTTCTCGCCTACCGGACCGTGTTCCAGAACTTCCAGGTCGGACCCGGCGTCGCGATCGCGTTCCTGATGACCTTCGTCCTTGTCGTCATCTCCGTGGTGCTCTACCGCCAGATTAGAAAGGTCAACGTCGAATGACCCAGATAGTCGCGGCATCCAGCCGCCCCATCACCGTCGGCCAGGTCGATGTCCGTCGACGTCGAGCCGACCACACGTCGGGCAAACGCGGGCAGTGGCTGCGCTTCCTCCTGATCGCCGTGATCACCGCAATCGTCATCGTCCCGATCTTCACGGTCTTCCTGCTGTCTCTCCAGCCGTCCCTCGGCAGCACCTCGACGGCGGCGTTCACGCTCGAGAACTTCGCCAACGTCTTCAGCCAGACTTCCGTGCTGACCTGGCTCACGAACAGCCTGCTCGTCACGGTCGTGACGGTGGTGATCGCCGTGGTCGTCGCGGCACCCGCCGGATACGTCCTCTCCCGGGCGCGCAACAAGCTCGTCTCCGGCTACTCGCTGATCCTGTTCGTCGTGCAATCGCT
This sequence comes from Glaciihabitans sp., assembly GCA_025465535.1. Taxonomy (GTDB): domain Bacteria; phylum Actinomycetota; class Actinomycetes; order Actinomycetales; family Microbacteriaceae; genus Galbitalea. Next base: position 36,629 of record JAODMY010000012.1, on the reverse strand, counting down.
ACCGGTCGTGACCGCGGTAATCCCGCTGTTCATCCTGTTCGCACAGATCGGCCTCGTCGATAACCTCGTCGGCGTCACCATCATCTACGTCGGTGCAACCATGTCCGTCGCGATCTGGATGATGGCCGCCTACTTCGATTCGATCCCGATCACGCTCGAGGAAGCCGCGTGGATGGACGGCGCCAGCGTCTTCGGCAGCTTCACCCGCGTGGTCCTCCGCAACTCGCTGCCTGGCATCCTTTCCACCGCGATCTTCTCCTTCCTCCTGGCCTGGAACGACTACCTCATCGCCGTCGTATTCCTTCGCTCCGACGGCAACTACACCCTCCCCGTCGGCCTCGAAACCTTCTTCCAGCAGAACGCCACCAACTGGGGCCTCGTCATGGCCGTTGCCGTCGTCATGATGCTTCCGCCGGTTCTCCTCTTTGCCTTCCTGAACCGATACTTCAGCGTCGGCGGCATCGGCGGGTCGCTTGCCGGGAAATAACGACGCGCATCCCGTTTTTGACAGTCCCGTTTTTGAGAGTCCCACCCTTCGGGCCGCTGTAGACCGGGTCATTCCGGCCGATGAGTGGCCGGCGGGCTGGGAGGGGGGAGTCGCCGAATACCTGGCGACATCCCGTGATCTTGGCTGGGCCATCCCGCTGCTCTCGCAGCTCGTCGACCGCCTCGACCGCGGCGCCCGGGATGCCGGAGCGGTCTCGTTCGCCGAACTGTCTGCCGTCGCGCAGGACGCCGCCCTCACCGCGCTTGAGTCGGATGTCGCCGCGGCGGCGGAGTTCGCCGCGCTTCGCCGCGTCTCCTGGGAGGGGTTTTACGCCGCATCGGACCGCCGCACACCGGTCGGCCTCGCGATGGTCGGTTTCAGGGCGGTGCCGGAGGGAGTGATCCCGGTCGAACCTGAACCGATCGCGGGCCTTCGGCCGCCAGCCCTGCGACGCGACTACGACGTTGTCATCGTCGGCAGCGGCCCGGGCGGCGGGGTGGCCGCCCAGGTTCTCGCGAACGCGGGCAAGAGCGTGCTCCTTGTCGAGCGCGCGCAATCGCTGTCGAACGCGGCGCTGCGTGGCGACCACCTGCACGGGAAGCGCAACGCGGTCTACTGGCCGTCGGCTGGGCCCGGCCCCGGGCATCCTCGAGTCGCCCAGTTGCCAGACGGGGAAGACCGGGTCATCGACGGCACGGAGGATGCCGCCCTGTACGGGTTGAACGCGATGGCCTTCGGCGGCGGGACGCGCCTCTGGCAGGGCATGGCCTGGCGGTTCATGCCGGATGACTTCGCCATGGCGAGCGTCTTCGGAAACCCCGAGGGTGCGAGCCTCGCCGACTGGCCGATCGACTACGAGGAGCTCGAGCCGTTCTACACGAGGGCCGAGTGGGAGCTCGGAGTCGCCGGAATCGAGGGCGGCCTCACGCGACGTACTCCGCGGTCGGCGGGCTATCCGATGCCCCCGATGGGAACGGAACCGGCGAGGGAACTGCTCGGCCGAGCGGCCGAGAGCCTCGGCTGGGGCTGGGGGCCGATCCCGCTCGCGCTGAACAGCGTTCCGCACGACGGACGGCCCGCGTGCGTGCGCTGCCCGCAGTGCGTCGGTCACGCGTGCCCGGTCAACGCGAAGAACGGCGCGCAGAACACCTTCATTCCCCGCGCCGTCGCTACCGGCAACTGCGACGTGATCTACGACGCCGAGGTCATCGAGGTTCGCGACGGCGCCGATCGCGCCCACGTCACGATCATGGCGGAGGCATCGACGCGCCCGATCGCACTCGAGATCGACGCCGAGGTCATCGTGGTCTCCGCCGGCGCCGTCGAGACGCCTCGCCTTCTGCTCGCGAGCGGAATCGGCAATGACCACCTCGGCAGGCACCTGCACGATCACCGCTTCGTGACCATGCTGAGCACGGTGGACGAGCCGGTCAAGCCATTCGTCGGCCCCGGCCACTCGGTTGCGACGCTCGACCACGTGCACGCGGAGTCGATCCCGTGGGGCGGTGGGGTACTCGTCGACCTGATGAGCCTCCTGCCACTGACCACGGCATCCTCCCCGAACGCTCCCGGGGTACCGCTCTGGGGCGCCGGCCACAAGGAGTGGATGCGCGGGGGCCGCGCCAACGTCTTCGGCGTTTTCGGGATGGGCCAGGAGATTCCCATGCCGACCTCCCGCGTCACGCTCGCGAACGGCGTGCGCGATCGCTGGGGCAAGCCCGTCGCGGCCCTCCGCAAGAACGTGCACTGGGCATCGGTCGAGGTCGAGGACGGAATGGAGCGGGAGGGCGCGAACTGGCTCGACGCCGCGGGCGCCCACGACATCCGTCGACAGCGCGGAATCGCTACGGCCTCTGCCGCGGGCGAGCACTCCTGTGGCACCGCCCGCATGGGGACGTCGCCCGAGAATTCCGCGACCGATCGTTACGGTCGAGTCCACGGGACGAAACGAATCGTCGTCTGTGACTCGTCGCTGCACCCGACCAACGGCAGTGTCAACCCGACCCTGACGATCGTGGCGAACGCGTACCGCGTTGCCGAGCATCTCGTCGAGGACTGGCCGGCCTGAGCCACGCCTGAACCACGCCTCAACCACGCCTCACTGACCCGAGCGGTGCCGGTAGAATTGCCTTCATCCCGGCACGCCCTCGATCCAGGAGCATTCCGCCACGTGACGACATCCCCCATCCTCGCCGCAGACACCGTCTCGAACGCGGCGGCAACGCCAGAGCGCGAGCAGCCGTACGCGGCCCTCGGACTGAAAGAGGACGAGTACCTCAGCATCCGCGAAATCCTCGGCCGGCGTCCAACGAGCGGTGAGCTCGCCATGTACTCGGTCATGTGGAGCGAGCACTGCTCGTACAAATCGAGCAAGCCGTACCTGCGCCAGTTCGGCACGAAGACCACACCGAAGATGCGCAAGAACCTCATGGTCGGCATGGGCGAGAACGCCGGAGTCGTGGATGTCGGCGGCGGCTGGGCCGTGACCTTCAAGATCGAGAGCCACAACCACCCCAGCTACATCGAGCCGTTCCAGGGCGCAGCGACCGGCGTCGGCGGCATCGTTCGCGACATCATCTCGATGGGCGCTCGCCCGGTTGCCGTCATGGATGCGCTGCGGTTCGGACATCTCGATGACCCCGACACCGCTCGGGTCGTCCACGGCGTCGTCTCCGGAATCAGCTTCTACGGCAACTGCCTCGGCCTGCCGAACATCGGCGGCGAGACCTACTTCGACTCGGTCTACCAGGCCAACCCACTCGTCAACGCGCTGGCCGTCGGGGTCCTGCGGCACGAGGATCTTCACCTCGCCAACGCCCGCGGCGTCGGAAACAAGGTGGTCTTGTTCGGAGCCCGCACGGGCGGCGACGGGATCGGCGGAGCATCCATCCTCGCCTCGGACTCGTTCTCGGAGGGCGGCCCGACCAAGCGGCCCGCGGTGCAGGTCGGCGATCCGTTTGCCGAGAAGGTGCTCATCGAGTGCTGCCTCGAGCTGTTCCAGCAGGAGCTGGTCGAGGGCATCCAGGACCTCGGCGCGGCCGGCATCAGCTGCGCGACCTCCGAGCTTGCGAGCAACGGCGACGGCGGCATGTTCATCGAGCTCGAAAACGTGCTGTTGCGCGACCCGACCCTCACGGCCGAGGAGATCCTCATGTCGGAGAGCCAGGAGCGCATGATGGCGATCGTGACGCCGGAGAAGCTCGACGGCTTCCTCGCGGTCGTCAAGAAGTGGGACGTCGAGACCAGCGTGCTCGGCGAGGTCACCGACACCGGCCGCCTTGTCATCAACTGGCACGGCGAGGAGATCGTCAACGTCGAGCCGCGCACCGTTGCCGTCGATGGTCCCGTCTACGACCGACCGGTCAGCTACCCTTCGTGGCTCGATGCGCTCAACGCCGACTCCGCATCCACCCTCGCGAGGCCGACGGACGCCGCAGAGCTCAGGAGCCAGATCTTCCGTCTCGTCGGCAGCGCCAACCTCGCCGACAAGCGCTGGATCACCAACCAGTACGACACCTACGTCCTCGGCAATACTGCACTGAGCTTCCCGGACGACGGCGGCATGGTTCGCGTCGACGAGGAGTCCGGGCTCGGCTTCGCGGTCGCGACGGATGCCAACGGCCGCTTCTGCCAGCTCGACCCGTACCAGGGGGCGCAGCTGGCGCTGGCCGAGGCGTTCCGCAACGTCGCTGTCACGGGCGCGACACCCGTCGCGGTGTCGGACTGCCTCAACTTCGGTTCCCCGGAGAACCCCGAGGTCATGTGGCAGTTCAGCCGCGCGGTCGAGGGCATCGCCGACGGGTGCATGGAGCTCGAGATCCCGGTCACCGGCGGTAACGTCAGCTTCTACAACCAGACCGGCGACGTGCCGATCCACCCGACGCCCGTCGTCGCCGTGCTCGGCGTGATCGACGACGTGGCCAAGCGCATCCCGTCCGGCTGGCAGGACGAGGGCAACAACCTCTACCTGCTCGGGACGACCCGGCTCGAGTTGGATGGGTCGGCGTGGGCCGAGGTCATCCACGATCACCTCGGCGGAAAGCCGCCCGTGGTGGATCTGGCCGCAGAGCAGAAGCTGGCCGACCTCATCCACTTCGGCAACGAGCAGAACATCATCTCGAGCGCACACGACCTGGCCGACGGCGGCCTGGCACAGGCACTCGTGGAGGGCGTGCTGCGCTTCGGCGTCGGAGCGCGCGTCTGGCTCGGCGAAATCGTCGAGCGCGACGGAGTCGACCCCGCGACCGCACTGTTCAGCGAGTCGACCGGCCGCGTGCTGGTGTCGGTTCCGCGCGAGGACGACGTACGTTTCAAGGGGCTGTGCGAGGGACGCGGATACCCGGTCCTGCGCATCGGCGTCACGGATTCACGTGAAACATTCGAGCTTCAGGATGTCTTCACCGCGACGCTCGACGAGCTGAGGACCGCACACCGGTCGCCGCTCTCCGACCGTTTCGGCCCTGTAATTGGTGACTAGCGCGGTGCTGTCGCCCGCGCGGAAAGTAGGACCCAGGAACTCCTACATTGCGAAGGAACCATCTTTCATTTTCGAAACGATGCGGCTGGCCTCGTCGACTCGAGTTGCCCGAGTTGCTCGATCTCGTCGAGTTGCTCGGGATTAGCAGGAACGCCTCCTGATCAGGAACCACTCCTGAGAATCCCGAGTAGCTCACAAAGGCCGCCTCCATATCTCGTGCGGCCCCACGCAAGTGGTGGATCACAGGCAGCGCCGCGCGACCCTCCTTCGCGGGCTCAGTCGGCGCTGGGGTCGCGCAATCGCTGGCGCGATTGCCACAGCTCCACCGCGCTTCGCGGGCTCAGTCGGCGCTGGGGTCGCAGGTTGCTTCGCAACCTTCATAGCTCCGCCGCGCGAGCGTTAAGGTAGACGGCGTATCCTATACGATATGGAATTTACTCAACTCGGCCGCACGGGCCTGAAAGTTTCCCGGCTCGTCCTCGGCACCATGAACTTCGGCCCACAGACCACGGAGGCCGACTCGGTCTCGATCATGGACTCGGCTCACGACTACGGCATCAACTTCTTCGATACCGCCAACCGCTACGGCACGACGCCTGGCGAGACCGAGGAGATTCTCGGCCGCTACTTCGCCGGCGGAAAGCAGCGCCGAGAGAAAACCGTCCTCGCGACGAAGCTCTACGGTGAGATGGGGGACTGGCCGAACGAGGGCAAGCTGTCGGCCCTCAACATCCGTCGCGCACTGGATGCGTCGCTCAAGCGCCTGCAGACCGACTACGTCGACCTGTACCAGTTCCACCACGTGGATCGCGCTACCCCCTGGGAAGAGATCTGGCAGGCGATCGATGTCGCGATCCAGCAGGGCAAGATCCTCTACGCGGGCAGCAGCAACTTCGCCGGCTGGCACATCGCGACCGCCCAGGAGGCCGCCCGCAAGCGCAACTCGGTCGGGCTCGTGAGCGAGCAGTCGTTCTACAACCTGATCACGCGCGACATCGAGCTCGAGGTCATCCCGTCGCTGCAGGCCAACGGCATGGGTCTCATCCCGTGGTCGCCGCTCCAGGGCGGACTGCTCGGCGGCGTGCTCAAGAAGCAGAGCGAAGGAAAGCGTCGCCTCGAGGGACGCTCGGCCGAGACGCTCGAAGCCATGCGCCCGCAGATCGAGAAGTACGAGGCGTTCGCCGACGAGCTCGGGCACGCGCCGGGAGACATCGGCCTCGCCTGGCTGCTGCACCAGCCCGCCGTGACCGCACCCATCGTCGGTCCACGCACGCAGGAGCAGCTCGACTCCGCGGTTCGCGCACTCGACGTCAAGCTCGACGCCGACGCGCTCGCGAAGCTCAGCGAAATCTTCCCAGGCAAGAAGACCGCGCCAGAGCACTACGCCTGGTAACCAATCCCAGCCCGACCACCCCAGAAACACCACGAAAGAAGTAAATGAAGACACGCACCATTGGAGACGTCACCGTCAGCGCGATCGGATTCGGCGGCATGCCGATCTCGATCGAGGGACGCCCGGACGAGGATCGCGCCATCGCGACCATCCACGCAGCCCTTGACTCCGGCATCACGTTCATCGACACCGCGGATGCGTACCGCAAGCCCGGCGAGGGCGTCTCGCACAACGAGGAACTGATCGCCAAGGCGCTCAAGAGCTACGGCGGCGACACGTCGGGCATCCTTGTCGCGACCAAGGGCGGCCACCTCCGCGAGGAGCCGGTCGAGTACGCGTGGCAGCAGAACGGCAACCCGGACTACCTGAAGAAAGCGGCCGAGGCGTCGCTGAAGGCGCTCGGGGTCGACGCGATCGGCCTGTACCAGTTCCACCGTCCGGACCCCACGGTCCCCTACGCGGACTCGGTCGGCGCCATTCGCGATCTGCTGGACGCCGGCAAGATCCGCATGGCCGGGATCTCGAATGCGAATCCCGAGCAGATCAAGCAGGCGCAGGAGATCCTCGGTGGACGCCTCGTGTCGGTGCAGAACCAGTTCTCACCGGCGTTCCGCTCGAGCGAGCCGGAGCTCGAGCTGAGCACCGAGCTCGGGATCGCGTTCCTGCCGTGGAGCCCGCTCGGCGGAATCGGGAACGCCGGAGGACTCGGCGACCGGTTCGCCCCGTTCAAGCAGATCGCGGACGCCCACGGAGTGAGCCCGCAGGTCATTACCCTGGCCTGGGAGCTCGCGAAGTCGCCGATCGTCATCCCGATCCCCGGGTCGTCGCGTCCCGAGACCATCAAGGACTCGGCGACGGCTTCGGATATCGAACTGACGGCAGACGAGGTCGCAACGCTCGACGCAGCGTAACTTCTCGCTCGCCGTTACGCGACGATGGACAACGTCACCTCGACGTTGCCCATCGTCGCGTTTGAGTATGGGCAGACCTGGTGCGCGGCGTCGACGAGCTCCCGGCGCTGCTCGGTCGGAACGTTCGGCAGGTACACGTCGAGTTCGACCGCGAGTCCGAATCCGGTCTCCGAGATCTTGCCGATGCTGACGCTGGCCGAGACTCCCGCATCCGCCGTGTCCGACTTCTTCGTGCGGCCGACCGCGTGGAGCGCCGAGAGGAAACACGCAGCATATCCGGCGGCGAAGAGCTGCTCCGGGTTCGTGCCATCACCCGATCCACCCATCTCCCTGGGGACGCGGGTGTCGAGGTCGATGCGGTTGTCTTCGCTCAGCACGTGGCCGTCGCGGCCACTTCCGCTGGCGTGGGCAATGGCGGTGTAAAGGGTTTCCATCCGCTTAGTCCAGCAGACCGAATGACCCGAAGTCTGAGCATCCGCCTGCCTTCAGGTTCAGATCTCGAACGAGATACCCGTGGCCGCCTCGGCCTGGCGCCAGAACTCCGCGCCGAAGTCCGGGCTTGCGCTCGACCCGACCGGTTTGACCAGCACCGGCGCCCCCGCGACGCTGCGCTTCGGGCCGAAGAAGTCACCACCGCGCGCGCTCGGATCGATCGCCGCGCGCACGACGGGCCACGCCCCGCGATCCTTACCCTGTGCCATGATTCCCGCGACGACTTCGCCGAAGTGTTGGGCGCCCGAGGCTCCGTCGTTGATGCCGGGACGCCGGGATGAGAGCCCGTCCAACGCGAATCCGGGATGCGCGAGCAGCGATTCGACCCCGCTGCCCGCGGCCGTGAGCCTGCGCTGCAACTCCAGCGCGAAGGCGTGATTGCCGTGCTTCGAGTAGCCGTACGCCCTGAAGAAGTTGTAGCTTCCGTGGTCGGACTGAAGGTTGTCCGGGTCGAGCCTCACGATTCGGGTGGCCATGCTGCCAAGGCTGACGACGCGTGAGCCTGGCTGAAGGGCGGGGAACACGAGGGCGGTCAGCGCGTACGGCCCGAGGGCGTTGGACCCGAAGACAACCTCGAGGCCATCCTCGGTCGTGGACCTCTGCTTGCCGCCGTTGGTCGCTCCCGCGTTGTTGATGAGCGCATCGATCTTCGGGAGCCTGCGAAGTTTCTCTGCCGCCTCGCGAATGGTCCCGAGGGATGAGAGGTCGAGGTGAACGAAGAAGACCTGCGCCCCGGGCACGCGTTCGCGAATGGATGCGGCGGCAGCCTCCGCCTTGTCCTTCGATCGGGACGCCATGACGATGTGGCCACCCACCGCTGCGAGCTGCTCGGAGACGAAGTACCCGATTCCGCCGTTGCCGCCCGTCACGACGAAGGTCTTTCCTTGCTGGGAGGGGAGTCGCGCTGGATCCCACGAAGCTGAAGCCATGTCCCAACCGTAGCGGCCGCGCGACTCCTTCCCGACTATCTAGTCGACCGGAGCCGGCTCCGAGGACTGGGCTGCGGAGGCTGTCGCGGGTGCCATCTGCGAGGTCCAGGCCTGGTTCACCTTCGGCTTCGCGAAGAAGATCACGATGAGTGCACCGACCACGGCGACGGCCGCCGGAAGGAGCAGCGTCTCGGACATGGCAGCCGTGAACTTGCCCTGCAGGAACGCGGGCAGAATCGCACCGGAGTCGCCACCTCCACCGGTGATGCCATGGGCGGCGAGACGGCCAGAGATCAGGGCGGCAACGGATGCGCTCCCCAGCACCGCACCGATCTGCCGCGTCGTGTTGTAGACACCCGATCCGGCCCCGGCCTGGATCTGTGGGAGGTTGCGCGTCACCGTGTTCGAGATCGGCGACCAGATGCCCGCGTTTGCGAGGCCGAGGACGGCACTCGGAAGAAGCAACCAGCCGATGCCGACGGTCGGCGAGATGAGTTGGGAATACCAGACGAGGCCGATCGCGAGGAAAATCAGGCCGGCGAATGCGAGGTACTTCGGGTTGATCCGGGTGACGAGCTTGCCAACCGGGCCGGAAAGCCCAGCGGTAATGACAGCCATTGGCACGAGCATCAGCGCGGACTGGAGCGGCGTGAGCCCCCGGACGACCTGGAAGAAGTAGATCAGCGGAAGCGTCATGCTCGTGATCGCGAACCCGACCGTGGTGATGGCGGCGTTGGCGAGCGAGAAATTGCGGTCACGGAACAGCGACAAGGGAAGAAGCGGCTCGCCCCGGTTGAAACGCTGCCAGACAACGAAGGCGACCAGCACGACGACCCCGGCGATGATCATGCCCCAGACCGAGAACGGTGAGTTGGTAATGGTGCCCCAGTTGTAGGTCTGGCCCTCCTGGAGTCCGAAGACGACCAGGAACAGTCCTACCGCGCTCAGGATGACACCGAGGATGTCGAACTTGTGCGGATGCGTCGGCAGCTTCGGTACGAGACGCACGGCGAGGATGAACGCGACGATGCCGATTGGGACGTTGATGAAGAAGATCCACTCCCAGCCGAATCCGTCGACCAGCACGCCACCGAGGATCGGGCCGACGAGCGTCGCGACACCGGCGGTCGCGCCCCACAGCGCCATGGCCGATCCACGCTGCTGCGGCGGGAAGATGCGGGTGATGACGGCCATGGTCTGCGGCGTCATGAGCGCGGCGCCGAGGCCCTGGACGACGCGGGCGACGATGAGGAGCCCGAGCGTTCCGGAGAGTCCGCACCAGGCCGACGCGAGCGTGAAGATCACGAGGCCGACGAGGTAGAGATTCTTCGGTCCGAAGCGATCCCCCAGACGGCCGGTCACGAGCAGCGGAACGGCGTACGCGAGAAGGTAGGCGCTGGTCACCCAGAGCACGTCGCTCACGCTTTCCACTTTGAGTCCGCGCTGGATTGCGGGGTTAGCCACCGACACGATTGTCGAGTCGACGAGGATCATGAAGAAGCCGATGATGAGCGCCCAGAGCGCCGGCCACGGCTTCTTTTCGCTAGTTGTTGCGGGGGTCATGAGGTGACTCTTTCTGTGGTTTTTCGTCGCTCCAGTCGAGTTCGCCGGAGTTGAGCTGTGAAGCCAGGTCGTCGAGCCACGCGATCTCGGCATTGATGACGGCCTGCTGGTAGGTGATGTCGATCCAGAATTTCCTGGGGATCGACTTGGCGACGACATCCTTGTATCCACCCTCGAGCGTCTTCAGTTCGGAGGCTAGACGAACCCTCCGACGGCCGAGCAGTTCGATCAGGATGTCTTTCGGCAGGTTGTGGGCTTCCGCGATCGCGAGTGGAAACTCGTTGTATTCGTTGATCGGCGTCGCGATCATCTCCGCGATCCGTTCGCTCAGGCTGAGTTGGCCCCGCTCGGTGATGCGATAGGTGGTGCGCTCCGGGCGGTTGCCCTCGCGATCGGTTCCGAGCGATTCGACGAGGCCCTCCCGAGTGAGCCGGTCGACCGTGTGGTACAGCGATCCGGGTCGAACCTTGACCAGCCGATCCTCCGCCCGCGTGATGAGAAGTTGGTACATCTCGTACGGGTGCATGGGTCGCTCGTTGAGCAGCGCGAGGGCTGCGATTGCGAGCGGGGTGAGTTCGGACACGGTAGTTCCCGGTTCGGGCGACGGATCAGTGGATGCTTGGTGCGCATTGTTCGGTGCGGATTATTCCACAGGGAATATACCGAAGGAAACATCCTCAAGTCAAGGCGAGCCGGTCGGCATTCCGCGGTCGCGGCGGCGACATCTACCGGATGGTGGCAAACGGGGTCAATGCGGCCAATCGGGGCATCCGCGGACGCCCTTTTTCTCCGCATTGACCCATATTCCGCGACGACACCCTGATGCGCGCGGTCGCGAGAGGCCGCGGGCGCGCTACTGCGAGGTCGAGATGCTGCCCGTGCGCGCGATCTGCTCGTGGTGATGGATGACCTCGGCGACCAGGAAGTTCAGGAACTTCTCCGCGAAGGCCGGATCGAGGTGCGACTCCTCGGCGAGCGCACGGAGGCGCGTGATCTGAACCCGTTCGCGCTCCGGATCCGACGGCGGAAGTCCCCCGGCAGCCTTGAGCCGACCGACCTGCTGGGTGAACTTGAATCGTTCGGCGAGCATGTGCACAATGGCTGCGTCGATGTTGTCGATGCTGAGTCTGATGGCCGTTAGCTCGGCCATGGTTTCCTCGGCGGCAGACGTCTCGTTCGTCGGTTCCATGGATCGAATCTAGTCGCTCGCGGGCCTATGGTCGGTCGCGAAACCGCACGGGGTCGGCCCCGAACCGGGCAAGGCGCTCCTCGAGTCCCGCGCGGACATCCGGCCACTCGTCGACGAGGATCGAGAACATCGCGGTGTCACGCCAGCTGCCGTCCGCGCGCCTCATATCGCGGCGAACGAAGCCCTCGAACTTCGCGCCGATGCCCGCAATCGCGGCGCGCGACCGCTCGTTCAGGATGTCCGTCTGGATCTTGACCCGGCCGAATCCGGAGTCGAAGGCGAGCCCGAGCAGCAGCAGCTTCGCCTCGGCGTTGACCTGGCTGCCCCAGACTCGCGGGTCGTACGCGGTCCAGCCGATGTGCGCGTGCTCGCGGCCCTCGTCGAAGTCGCCGAGAGTGGATGTCCCGACCGCGACGCCGTCGAGCTCGCCGCCGGCCACGCGGACGAGATACGGGTTTCCGACGCCCCACTGGTACCAGGTCTTCGCCCACGGGATGAATTCCTCGGCAGTGGCCCGGTAGCCGAGCGGACCCCCGCCGTACCCCTGCGCGAAGACGACCGGATGCCCGATCGCCGCGTGCAACTCTGGCAGGTGTTCCTCGGTGAGGGGTTCGAGGCGGATGAAGCGTCCATCGATCGGACGCGGCACTGGGCGAATTGCTGGCATCCGCACAGTTTGCCACTGCACAAGGTGCACCATGGGCGTATGACGAGTACAACGGATTTTGAGACTGCCGCGCACTGCTTCCTCGACCTTGTCGGGGACGTGCGCCCGGCGCTGTGGGAGGAGCCGGCCCTCGGCAGCTGGAATGTCCGTAGCCTGGTCGGCCACACCTCCCGCGCCATCACGGTCGTCGAGACCTATCTCCTCGCCGACCCCGCGCCGACGATGACCGCCCCGGATGCGGAGACCTACTACGCCGAGGTGTTCACGGAGTACACCGACAATGACGCGGTTGCCACCCGCGGCGTCGAGGCGGGCAAGGCGCTCACCGAGAACTCGGGCGCGCTCTTCGAGGCAGCGCTGGGTCGCGCGCTCGAACTGATTGCGAGCAATGCGCCCGACCGGCTCGTCGCCCTCGGCCCCATTGGAATCCCGCTGTCGGAGTACCTGCGCACGCGCGTGTTCGAGCTCGTCGTGCACAGCATGGACATCGCGAAGGCGACCGATCTCGACCATGGCATCCCGGCACACGTGGTCGCGAATACTGCCGACCTCGCCGCCCGCGTCGCCGTGCGCAAGGGCAACGGCGAGGACATCCTGTTCGCGCTGACCGGGCGCCGTCCGCTGCCGCTGCGGTACAGCATCCTCTCCAGCTAGCCGGTCCCAGCTACACGGTCCCGACTAGATGAGTGAGTCCTAATGGTCGTTGGCGATGAGGGATTTTTGTTGGGGGCGCCGATGAGCCAGTTGTGTAGGCGAGCTGACAGTAGGTGTCACCCCGCCGCGGCCGGGGCGACAACGAGTGCCAACTCGGCCGGGATTCGTCCGCGGAATGCTTGTGGTTGGGGTGGGGGCCTGCGTCTGGCGTTCGGGATTAGCAGGAACGATTCCTGATCAGGAATCGTTCCTGCTAATCACGAGTGTCCCAGTGAGGTAAGCCGGGCAGGCGAGGTTAGGCAGGGCAGGCGAGATCTGCGGGGTAGCCGAGATCAGCGCAAATCACACGGGGTTCAACACCCTCCGTCTTCGATCAACAGGCTCCACGCAGCCAACCCCTAATTGGATTCACCCATCTAGTCGGACTCGCCCAGCAGGTCGTGGCGCGAGACGATGGCGTCGCGCTCCGGGCCGACGCCGATGGCCGAAATGCGTGATCCGCTGATCGCCTCGATCGCGAGGACGTAGTCCTGCGCGTTCTTCGGGAGATCCTCGAACGCTCGCGCACCCGAGATGTCTTCGCTCCAGCCGGGGAAGTTCTCATAGATCGGGACGGCGTGGTGGAAGTCGCTCTGCGAGACCGGAACCTCCTCGACGCGAACACCGTCGACGTCGTACGCGACGCAGACCGGGATCTCGGCGAGTCCGGTCAGGACATCCAGCTTGGTCATCACGAAGTCGGTCACGCCGTTGACCCGCGCGGCGTAGCGCGCGACGGGGGCGTCGTACCAGCCGGTGCGGCGCGGGCGACCGGTCGTCGTCCCGAACTCGAAGCCCTTGGTGCGCAGCCATTCGCCAGACTCGTCGAGCAACTCGGTCGGGAACGGACCTGCGCCGACGCGAGTCGTGTACGCCTTGACGATGCCGATGACGCGATCGATGCGGTTCGGTGCGACACCGGATCCGGTCGAGGCACCACCGGAGGTCGAACTCGATGAGGTGACGAACGGGTAGGTCCCGTGGTCCACATCCAGCATGGTCGCCTGGCCGGCCTCGAACAGCACGATCTTGCCGGCGTCGAGCGCCTGGTTCAGCAGCAGGCCGGTGTCGGCCACGAGCGGGCGGAGGCGCTCCGCGTACTGCAGGAGGTCATCCACGATCTCATCGACCGTGATCGCGCGCCGGTTGTAGAGCTTGACCAGCAGCTGGTTCTTCTGGTGCAGCGCACCCTCGACCTTCTGCCGCAGGATGTTCTCGTCGAAGAGGTCCTGGATGCGAATGCCGACCCGGTTGATCTTGTCGGCGTAGGACGGCCCGATTCCCCGGCCCGTCGTCCCGATCTGGCGCTTGCCGAGGAAGCGCTCGGTCACCTTGTCGAGCGTGCGGTGGTACTGGGTGATGACGTGCGCGTTGGCGCTCACGAGCAGCTCGGAGACGTCCACGCCGCGGGCGACCAGCGCATCCAGTTCCTCGAACAGAACCTCGATGTCGATGACGACGCCGTTCGCGATGACCGGGATGACGCCCTCGGTCAGGATTCCGCTCGGCAGCAGGTGCAGCGCGTACTTCTCGTCGCCGATGACGACGGTGTGGCCGGCGTTGTTGCCGCCGTTGAACTTGACGACGTAGTCGATGCGACTGCCAAGAAGGTCGGTCGCCTTGCCCTTGCCCTCGTCGCCCCACTGGGCGCCGATGATCACAATTGCTGGCATGGGTCTTCTCCTCAAACTGATGGGGATTACACCAAAGTCTATCCAGTCGAGGCTGGCAGATGTCGGAGGTTGGCACGGGTGAGGGGTGTCCTCTGGCATAACTTGCACAGCCGTGTGCAACTTACTAGGGTGAGACCATGACCAGTTCCGCCAGCCGACCACCGCGCCGAGACGCCGTCGACAATCGCGCCGCCCTGCTCGTGGCCGCACGCGTCGTGTTCTCGCGGGATCCCGAGGCGTCGCTGGATGCCGTCGCAGCCGAGGCCGGGCTCACCCGCCGTTCCGTCTACGGGCATTTCGCCAACCGCGACGAGCTGCAGCGCGAGGTCGTAGGCCTCGGCTCGCGTCGCATCGCCGACGCACTCGAGGCGATCACGCATCCCGACCCGGTCGTGCGGCTCGCCCTGATCGGTGCGGGGATCTGGCGCGAGGTCGAGGCCTTCCGGATGATGGCCCTCACCGCCCTGCGCGGCTCGCTTCGATCGAGCACCACCGCCGGCCTCGCCCCGGCACGAGCCCGCGTGCTCGAGGCCGTCAATCAGGCCGTCGCATCGGGTGCGGTGCGCGACGACATCCCGGTCGAACGGCTCGCACGCCTGGTCGAGGATGCGGCCCTTGCAGTCCTCGAGGAATCGACCCGCTCCGAGCTCTCGGTTCGCGACGGACATCGACTGGTCATGCTCAACGTCCTCGGCGTGCTCGGGCTCGGCTGGCGCGATGCCGGCGCGCTCATCGACTCGCACGCCGAACTGGCCTGGAAGGAACTCTCGTGAACATCACCCTCGAAGCCGCCGCGATCGGCAGCGGACTCGGAGCCGCCGTGCCGCCTCTCACCCTCGGGATCGCAGATGGCGCGCCGACCGTGATCGCGGTCGAGACCGACGAGCGCCCCATGCTCGTGTCGATGCTGATCGGCGGACGGGTGCGCGCAGACTCCGGCCGGGTCAGGATCGACGGCCGCGAGGATGCGAGGGCCCTGCGCGCCGCCACCGCGCTCGTCGACACTCCCTTCGTCTCCGAGCCGCCGGCCGCCGTGTCGCTCGCGACGATCGTCGCCGAGGAGCTGTCGTACTCCGACCTTTCCACCTCTGCTCGCGCCGTCGCTGAGGTGCTCCGCACGCACGGCCTCACCGACTACGCGAGGCTGCCCGTCCGGTCCCTGCCCGCGACGGAGCGCATCCGACTCTTCAGCGAACTCGCGCTTCGGCGTGACGGCGTTCGCTGCATCGTCGTAACCTCACCCGAGCGGCACGGCGCCGACCCGGCCGAGTGGTATCCGACGCTCGCCGGGATCGCCGAGCGCGGCTTTGCGGTGGCCATCGTCACGGACGCCCTGACCAGAAACTTCCTTCTCACACTCGGGGCAGAGGATGCCTCAGCCGCCGTTCCCGCCATCGCCACCGAAAGCCGCAAGTCATGAAGGTCGTCCCCCTCGTTCGCGCCGAATTCGCCCGACTGACCGCGAGCCGCCTCGGCATCGCCTCGCTCATCGCGATCATCCTGGTCCCCATCGTCTACGGCGGGCTCTACCTCTGGGGAAACCGGGATCCGTACAGCAATCTCGACAACGTTCCCGCGGCGCTCGTGGTGTCGGACACCGGCGCGAAGGTCGACGGCAAGACCGTCAACTACGGCAGGGACGCCGCAACTGAGCTTTTGAAGGGCAACGCCTTCGGCTGGAAGGAAGTCACCGAATCGCAGGCCAAAACCGGCGTGACCAACGGCACCTATGACTTCGCCGTGAGCTTCCCTGCCGACTTCTCCCACGACCTGGCATCGGCAGCGGATGCGACTCCGGTGAAGGCATCCATCGACCTGCGCACCGACGACACGAACAGCTACCTGAGCACAACTATCGCAAAGCAGGCCACAGAGGCCGTGCGCGTCGCCGTGGCCGAAAAAGTCGGCAAGTCCGCTTCGCAGCAGCTTCTGGATGCCGTGGCCGACATCCGCACAGGCCTCCTGAGTGCGCGCGACGGCTCCTCCCAACTCGCCTCCGGATCGGCGACGGCAGCATCCGGTGCCGCAACCCTCGACGCGGGTCTCGCCAAGATCGACGCCGGCACGAAGGCTCTCCCGTCCCAGTCGGCGCAACTAAGCGCGGGCGCGAACACGGTCGCAAGCGGGGCGGGGCAACTGGCCACCGGGCTCGGGCAATTGACGAGCGGCATGTCGACCTATCGCACCTCGTTGGCCGCGGCCCTCGCCGCGAGCGGGCTTCCGGCTGCGACACAACAGCAACTCCTCGGCGGATTCGACCAGCTGCGTGCCGGCGCCGGTACCTCGAGTGCGGGCGCGACCCAGCTATCGTCCGGCGCGAAGCAGGTCGCTTCCGGTGCGAGCACGCTCGCGGGGAGCGCTCCCGCGCTGGCCAGCGGGATCCACTCCGCGGCGACCGGCGCATCATCGCTCAAGTCGGGCACCGCGCAGGTCGCGACGGGCGCGACGACGCTGCGGGACAAGCTCGCAACCGGCGTCACGAAGGTTCCGGCGACGACCGCGACGCAGCGCACGGCCCAGGCCGCGCAGATCGCGGACCCCGCGACCGTCACGCAGCACGCGGTAACCCAGGCGCAGAACTACGGTGCCGGGCTCGCCCCGTTCTTCATCAGCCTCGCGTCGTGGATCGGGCTCTACGCGCTCTTCCTGCTCGTGCGACCGCTGTCCCGTCGCGCGCTGACCGCCGTGCGCCGCCCCATCCGCACGACGCTCGCGGGCTGGCTGACCCCGGCCGTGCTCGGCATCGTCCAGGCGGTCGCACTGTTCGCGGTCGTGACGCTGGCGCTGCACCTCCGGGTCGCGGATCCGGTCGCACTGCTGGGATTCATGGCGCTCATCGCGATCACGTTCGCGGCGATGATCCTCGCGCTCAACGTGCTGTTCGGGAGCGTCGGGCAGTTCCTCGCCCTCATCCTGATGATCGTCCAACTCGTGACGGCCGGCGGCACCTTCCCGTGGCAGACGCTCCCCGGACCGCTCGCATTCATCCACCAGGCACTGCCGATGAGCCACGCCGTGGACGGCGTCCGCGAGCTCATGTACGGCGGCGCATCCAGCACCCTCTGGGGTCCGATCAGCTTCCTGCTCTACTGGCTCGTCGGATCGCTGATCGTCGCGGCGCTCGGTGCAACGCGACAGGGACGCTTCCGCACGCTGGTGCAGCTGCGGCCCTCCGCGATCGGCGGCTGACCGCGCTAGCGCGACCGTCCCATCCGGTCAGCGCAGCAGCCCCGAAACGACGGCGGCCGCGTGCGTCAGCATCGGCAGCGGGTCGCCCTCGTCAGCGGGCTCGGGCGGCTTCCAGCCCATCTTGATGCCAACCCAATCGAGGCGGCCGGCGTGTGCCAACGCATCGGCTGCCCGCTCGGCAGTCAGGAGTGAGGTGGATTCGGTGACCGCGTCTGTGCCTGCACCGGGTCCGGCGACGCGATCGATCGAGGGGCCGAACGGCGGGTGCACGTCAGCCCATGGCGCCCCATAGCGGTTCGCGGTGGCGGCGGCTCCCGAGAAGACCAGTGCGGCGAGGAGCCCGGAATCGGCCGCCGCATCGACGTGTTCGGTAACGCGATCCGGGTCGCGCAACTCAATGGCTGATCGCCCCCAGTTCAGCGCAATACCAATGCCGCCGCCGTGGCCACGACCCCTGAAACGCACCGCGTCCACGGCCTCGATTTCGTCCCGCAGGGTCAGGAATCCTTTCGACGGATCCTGGCCCGCGACGAAGGCGTCGCTGTGTTCGATCAGCAGGCTGGTTCCACCCCAGTCCCACGACGACACCTCCTCGAGGGAGTCTGCAAGCCGGCGTGCATCCGACCCCGATGGCACCCGCGGCGCACTGTGCAGCTCGACCGCGAGAACAGCAGGATTTCCGGGGCTCGAGACGGCCCTCGTGTTCAGCGTCTCGACTGCGTCGCGCATGAGTCTGGCATCGCCGATTGCAGCGGCCCTGCCCTCGGCATCCGTCGACGCCAGGCCGGCGTGCGGATCCACGTCCAGTCGAGCCACGGTTCCCGGGATGCTCGTGAGGACCAGCTTCCACGACGGCTCGAGCGTGCTCAGCAGCCACTCCGGATCGTGCGGGTGCAGGCTCCCCGTCCACGGCAGCTCGAGCCCGGTGACTCCGTCGATTTCCATGACACGGCGGACGTAGTCGGCTTCAACCGCTGGGTCCCAGCGGTGCATGGTCGGCGACGCCGCATAGGCGCCAATAATGAGATCGGTCACGATCACCTATTTCACCACCGCGACTCGCGAGTTTCCTGCCAGCCAGCAGGCAACCGAGGGATACCTCAGTTGCCCGGCTGACCCGCGTGCTGGGTGATCCAGGCGTGCATCGCGACTGCGGCCGCGGCCGACGCGTTAATGCTGCGGGTCGAGCCGTACTGGGTGATCTCGACCACCGCATCCGCCGATTCGATCGCCTCGGCACTGAGGCCAGGACCCTCCTGCCCGAAGAGGAGGATGCACTCGCGCGGGAAGTCGAACGTCTCGATCGCGACCGAGCCGGGGACGTTGTCGATCGCGATGATCGGCAGCTCCTTCACCGCGGCCCACCGCGTAAACTCCTCGACCGTGGCGTGGTGAAGGACGTGCTGGTAGCGATCGGTGACCATCGCACCGCGCTTGTTCCAGCGCTTGCGGCCGATGATGTGCACCGTGTCGGCGGCGAACGCGTTGGCCGTGCGCACGATCGATCCGATGTTCATGTCGTGCTGCCAGTTCTCGATCGCGACCGAGAATGGATGCCGCGTGAGGTCGAGGTCCGCGACGATGGCCTGGATCGTCCAGTAGCGGTAGCGGTCGATGACGTTGCGGGTGTCCCCGTGCTCCAGCAGTTCCGGGTCGTACTTTGCGCCGGTCGGCCGGTCACCCTTCCACGGACCGACGCCGTGGGTGGACAGCTCGTGGCTGGGGTTCGCGCTCGCATCGGTCACCTGATCGAGGCTAGCGCTGTTAAAGTTCGACCATGAGCGCACCACTCTTGCCGGGGCCACAGGTGCCGAAGCCACAGTTGCCGGATCAACTGTGGACACCGAGCGGGCCAGACCTGGTCGTGCTCGGCGACAACCTGGCGGTCACGGCTCAGCTACCGGACGCATCCTTCCGGCTCATCTATCTCGACCCGCCCTTCAACACCGGGCGGACGCAGTCCCGGCAGACCATCAGCACGAAGCAGGCGGTGGGCGGCAGCCGCGTCGGGTTCAAGGGCCAGACCTACGCCACGGTCAAGGGGACCCTGTACTCCTACAACGACGACTTCGCCGACTACTGGGACTTTCTGGAGCCGCGACTCGAGGAGGCGTGGCGACTCCTCGCTCCGAACGGCACGCTCTACCTGCATCTCGACTACCGGGAGGTGCACTACGCCAAGGTGGCGCTCGACGCCCTATTCGGTCGGGACTGCTTTCTCAACGAAATCATCTGGGCCTACGACTACGGCGCGAAATCGGGGAGCCGCTGGCCAGCCAAGCACGACACGATCCTTGTCTACGTGAAGGATCCGAAGAACTACTACTTCGACAACGCGACCGTCGACCGCGAGCCCTACATGGCGCCAGGTCTCGTGACCGCAGAGAAGGTCGCGCGCGGCAAACTTCCGACGGACGTCTGGTGGCACACCATCGTCGGAACCAACGGCCGCGAGCGCACCGGCTACGCGACGCAGAAGCCGGAAGGAATTCTTCGCCGGATCATCCAGGCCTCGAGCGCGCCGGGCGACTGGGTACTCGACTTCTTCGCCGGGAGCGGCACCACCGCATCCGTTGCCCGCCAGCTCGACCGGCGCTTCGTGGCGGTCGACGCGAATCCGGATGCCGTCGAGATCATGCGCAAGCGCCTCGGCCCCGACGTCGCCTACGTCGATACCATTGCCTCATGACCGATCGCCGTGACGTGGAGTGCTGGCTGACCGACATGGATGGCGTGCTCGTTCACGAGAATCATCCGGTTCCGGGCGCCGCCGAATTGCTTCAGCAGTGGCGCGACCAGGACAAGCCGTACCTCGTGTTGACCAACAACTCAATCTTCACGCCGCGAGACCTGAGCGCGCGGCTCCGCGCATCCGGACTCATCGTTCCTGAGGAACGCATCTGGACCTCGGCGCTCGCGACCGCCGACTTCCTCGCCGAGCAGATCCCGGGCGGCTCGGCGTTCGTCATCGGTGAGGCTGGCATGACGACCGCCCTGCACGAGGTCGGATTCGTCATGACCGAGAGCTCGCCCGACTACGTGGTGATCGGCGAGACGCGCAACTACTCGTTCGAGGCCATCACCAAGGCCATCCGCCTGATCGTGGACGGATCGCGCTTCATCGTCACCAACCCCGATGTCACGGGGCCGAGCGCCGAGGGCCCGCTGCCCGCGACCGGAGCCGTCGCCGCCCTCATCACCGCGGCATCCGGCAAGGAGCCCTACGTCGTCGGCAAGCCGAACCCGATGATGTTCCGCTCGGCCATGAACAAGATCGGCGCCCATTCCGAGAACACCGGAATGATCGGCGACCGGATGGACACCGATATCGTCGCCGGCATCGAGGCCGGCTTGCACACGGTGCTCGTGCTCACTGGCATCAGCGATCGCGCGGAGATCGAGCGCTACCCGTTCCGTCCGGCGGAGGTGCTGGACAGCGTCGCCGACCTGATCGAATCCGGGCCAGTCGAGTCCGACCAGTAAGCGCTATTACTTGGCTACTGCCAGGTCTCCCGGCAGTCCACCGCCGCCCGACCTGTTCACGAAGCAGTAATAGGTGCGGTCGCCGCCATTCCACGCCTGTGCGGTCGCCGGATAACTGAAGCTGATCTGAAGGTCGGTCACGGCCTTCGCTGTGCCGTAATTGATGGCCGTCGGCGCACTGCAGAGGGGGGTGATCTCGGTCTGGAATTGCGCGCCGGTCGGATAGGCCGCGGTCGCGGCATCCGGGAGCTTTCCCTTGAAGACGAGCTGTCCGCTGTGACCGGCCGCACAGTCGACGACCGTGTACGTTGCCGCCCACGCCGTCGTGAACGGCTGAAGGCACTCGCCGCCCTGCAGTGCGGCGAACGGGTGGACGCCAGGAGCGGCAAGTCCGTTGACCGTGGCCTGGGGCGCCGCCGGTGTGGCCGCACCGGTCGAGGCGGGCGGAATCGCCTGATCGGCGGATGTCTCGGCAAGCCGCTGACCGAGGAAAAACAGGGCGACAAGCGCGATCACCGCGATGAGACCGGTCGCGACAAACACCAGCGTCCGCTGCGTCGTCGTGATCGGCGCGTGTTCCACCGGGGCGGTTGGGGCGACAGAAGTGGGTGGCGGCGAGATTGTCTGCAGGACGCCGAGCTCCTGGTATTCCTCGAACTTGTTGTCAGCGAACAGTGAATCGATCGCCGAGGTTGGGCCGGTGGCCCCCCCGGCAGGCGCATCCGGATCGGCGGGTGGAGGCGAGGATGCGCCGAACGCCGGTGTCGTGAACATCGGTGTCGTCAACATCGGAGTCGCCTCTGGCTCCCAGGGCTGCACCGTGTACGCCGCGGTCGGCTGGTCAACTCCTTCGAGGTCATCCCGCGGCGTCACTTTCGGCATCGCCCGGGTGGGCAGGGGCATCGCCTCGGTGGGCGGCTGGGATACCGCCTCGGTCGGCAGGGGCATCGCCTCGGTGGGCGGCAGTTGCATCGCCTCGGTCGGCGGCAGAGACAGCGCGGAGACTGGCTCAACGAGCGGCGGGGGCGACGTCGGGGCCGGCAAAACCGGGGCCGGCGCACCTGGGGCCGGCGCACCTAAGGCCGGCGCACCTGAGGCCGGCGCACTCGGCGGCGGGGAAGCGGGCCCCTGGCGGACCGGCACGGTCGGCGCCGGCGGGGCTGGCGTTGGAATGACGGGCGCGGGGACTACGGGAGCTGGGACGACAGGCGTCGGGACACCCGGGACGGCCGGCGGCGGCTGGGCAGCGCCCCCGGGGCGCAGGCCCCAACTGAACCCACCGCCATCCGAAGCAGCGGGCTGCGGGTCCGGCGACTTCGCATCGGGCTCATCCGCGGGCGGAAGGAGAGATGCGGACGGCGTGACGGATGCGGGCGGAACGGCCGGGGCTGGCTGCTTCGGCACTTCCCGTGTCGGATCGAACTGGCTCGATAGCCAGTCGCTTCCGTCGGCGTCGTCCTTATCGTCGCTCACGCAGTGAGGCCCAGATCCGCGAGCCCAATCGCGTAGAGGTAGGGGTAGCCGGCGGCTTCGATGACCTGCTGCGCGCCGGTGTTGCGATCGACGACCACGGCAACCGCCGCGATTTCCGCGCCGACCTTCCGCAGCGCCTCGATCGCCGCGAGCGGTGAACCGCCCGTGGTCGAGGTGTCCTCGAGGACGATCACGCGCTTGCCCTCGAGATCCGGTCCCTCGACCTGCTTGCCACGACCGTGGTCCTTCGGCTCCTTGCGCACGACGAAGGCGTGGTAGCCCTTACCGAGCGCGACGCTCTGGTGCAGGACCGCCGCGGCGACCGGATCCGCACCCATGGTCATCCCGCCGACAGCGTAGACGTCGGGGATGTCCGAAATCAGGTCGACCATGACCCGGCCGATGAGCGGGGCGACGCGGTGATCGAGGCTGACCTTGCGGAGGTCGACGTAGTAGGTCGCCTTCTTGCCGCTGGTCAGGGTGAAGTCGCCGTGGAATACCGCGTCGTTGGAGATGTACTCGATGAGCTGTTGCTTGGGCGAAGTCACACCGTCCAGAATACTGAGCCGGGCACGCGCGAAGCTATTCGAGGCCGAAAAGTCCGGGCGCCGGTCGCGAGGGCGACGGAGAAGTAATCGAATTCGGATTCTGATTCGGATTCGAAATTGGATTCGGCGAGGAGCGTGCCGAGGCGTGAGCCAGCGACGCCAGCAGTGCCAGGCATGCAATGGCGATAACCAGAGCTGCGACGAGTGCCACGATGAGGGCCCGGCGATTGTCGCGTCGGTCCTCCGCCGCAGATCTGAGATCTTCGAGCGGGTCGGATTTCATTTGTGCACAACCTAATCGCCCGCGAGGCTCCCGACAATCGCCCAATATGAGGGTGTCACGCCCGTTCTATGGCGCTGCCTCGCACGTTCTGCGGTGCCCGCCAGCCCGTTCTCGCGCCGCTCGTCGCCGGCGTCGGTCGCGTCGAATAGCCTTGATTCCATGCGCGTAGCGACCTGGAATGTGAACTCGATCCGCACGAGAGTCGGCCGCGTTGTCGACTGGCTGGGGCGAGAAGATATCGACGTCCTCGGCATGCAGGAGATCAAGTGCAAGCCCGAGCAGTTCCCGTATGAGGCGTTCGCCGAGGCTGGCTATGAGGTCGAGGTCCACGGACTCAACCAGTGGAATGGCGTGGCCTTCGCTAGCCGACTCCCCATGACGGAGATCTCCCGCGGCTTCCCGGGTTCACCCGGATTCGGCAAGGTGGATGAGGCAGGCGACCTGCCCCAGGAGGCCCGCGCGCTCGGCGTGACCGTCGAGGACATCCGCCTCTGGAGCCTCTATGTGCCGAACGGCCGCGAACTCGATAATCCGCACTATCCATACAAGTTGGAATGGCTGGCGAACCTCGCCACCGAAACGCGCGGCTGGCTGGCCGCGGATCCCGACCTCAAGCTCGCGCTCATGGGCGACTTCAACATCGCCCCGCTCGACATCGACGTCTGGGACATCGCCGCCTTCGAGGGCCGCACCCACGTCTCGCAGCCCGAGCGGGATGCATTCACCGCGTTCGAAACGGCCGGTCTGGTCGACGTCTTCCGCACCCGCGGCATCGAGGGCTACACCTACTGGGACTACCAGCAGCTGCGCTTCCCCCGTAACGAGGGGATGCGAATCGACTTCGTTCTCGGTTCTCCCGCGTTCAACGATCTCGTCACCGCTGGCGCAATCGAACGCAACGAGCGCAAGGGCGCCGGCCCGAGCGACCACGTTCCCCTCGTGGTCGACCTCGACGTTGCCACCGGTGACGACGACGATCGGCCGATGATCTTCTGACGGTCACGGCCCTGGTGCTGAAAACGAAGGAGTTTTTCGCCAGAAGTGGGCACGAAGTGGGTGTTCAGACGCGAAAGCGGCGAGAACTCCTTCGTTTTTGGTTGTGAATATGGATGCTGTGCAGCCCGAGTCGACCGCCATGGAACTGCTCGCACGACTCGCGGGGTGCGCGCCAACCGGGCTCGTGACCCTCGAAGCGGGGCTACGCGGTGGCGGAACGCCTACATAGACTCGCCTCACCCGAGCGGCCACCCGACTGCCGCCACTAGCCAAACCCCAGGCGCAACCATGATGGGCATCACTCGTACAGGTAATTTCTTCCCGCTGGACTTCTCTACTGCGCTCATCACCACAGCGCATCCGAGACCGCATCGTGACTCCCGCACCGCGGGACGAGTGCGGAGACCCGTGTTGCAGCTCCCGAAGTTGAGGCTCGTCGCAGCGTGGGCCGTCGGCCTTGTCGTGACACTGCTCATCCTCTGGGATCCGTTCCGCGCATTCGGGCTCCAAAGTCGCTCGATTCATCTGGTGCTCGGAAGTGTCGAGGCCTGCGTCGCGCTGGGAGTGGCCTACCTCCTCCACTGCCGATTCGTGAACCGGCGCAGGTTGCAGGACCTGCTGCTCGCCCAGGGGCTCATCCTGCTCGCGGCCGCATCTCTCGGTTTGACCTATCTGATCGGGCCATACGGCGCACCGTCGTCGGGAGCCATCGGAATCTGGCTGCCCGTCGTCCTGCGCGTTCTGGGTGCCCTCCTGATCGCGGCGGCAGCACTGACCAGGGGACGGCTTGCGTCGCACTCCGCTTCGAGGTATCTGTCCACGATCGTGCCTGGGGCGATGATCGTGGCACTGTCCTCGATCCTTTGGATAGCGAAATCGCAGCTGCCCATCGCGTTCGACCTCAAGCCAGGCATCGCGCCATCGCTGCAACCCCTTCTCACCGGACATCCACTCTTCCTCGTCGCCCAGGGCGTTGGCATTGCGGCCCTCTTCATCGCATCGATCGCCTTCGCGTCACAATCGGCGCGGCACGACGACGACCTGTTCCGCTGGTTCGGGCCGGCCTGTGCTCTCGGCGCGTTTGCGCGGATCGACTACACGATCTTCCCGTCGCTCTATTCCGATTGGGTCTACACCGGCGACTTGCTTGGAGCCGGTTGCTACCTGCTGTTGCTCATGGGGGCGGTCCACGCGATCAGGCGGTATCTGAGTGCCCAGGCCAGCGTCGCCGTCGTGGACGACCGCTTGCGGACGGCGCGCGAACTCCATGACGGGGTTATCCAGGAGATCGCATACATCCGGTTGGAGAGCCAGTCCATCGCCGGAGATCCCACCTGTCGCAAGCACATCGTCGGAGCATGTGACCGCGCTCTCGATGAGGCCAGGGGAGCGTTGCAGACCCTGGGACGCACGAACGACGAGCCGCTGAGCTCTACTCTTAGCCGCGCCTTGGCCGAAATGGCGGAAAGGTATGGATTCGCACTGGTCGTCGATCTCGACAACTCCATCGAAGCTGACTCCGACCAGCAACACGCATTGACGCGTATCGTGCGCGAGGCAGTATCAAATGCCGTCCACCATGGGAAGGCCACGTCGATGCGGGTGAGCCTCCGGTTGGCTGCTGGAAGTCGGCACATGACAATAGAGGACAACGGAACTGGCTTCGACGTCTCCGCCGTCCATGAGGATGGCGGTTACGGTCTGACCAGCATGCGGGAGCGCGCTCGCACGCTTCCCGGTTTATTCGATGTCGCGGCTGACGTCGGTTTGGGAAGCCAGGTGACGGTGCGATGGTAACCGACAGCGGCATCCGCGTGATCCTTGCGGACGACCATGCACCGATCCGCTCGCGAATCCGCCAGGCCCTTGAGGCGGGCGGCTGCGTGATCTGCGGGGAGGGCGCGAGCGCCGACGAGGCTATCGATCTCGCTCTCCAGTGGCGGCCAGAGGTGGCGCTGCTCGACATCCATATGCCAGGCAACGGCATCCAGGCCGCCCAGCAGATCAGCCGACAGTTGCCGGAGACCGCGATCGTGATGCTCACCCAGTCGGAGCTGGACGAGGATCTGTTCGACTCTCTGCGGGCGGGTGCGTCGGGCTACCTGCTCAAGAGTTCCGATCCGCAAACGCTGCCGGCCGCGCTGCGGAGCGTACTGGCCGGTGAGACCGCGATGCCTCCGGCACTCGTCACACGAATCGTCGATGAGTTCCGTGCGCCCTCGCGCAAGCGTTTCGCGCGAAGATCGTCGGCCGCAAGCAGGCTCAGCCCCCGCGAGTGGGAGGTCATCGAGATGCTGAGTCAGGGCATCTCTACGGACGAGGTCGGTCGCAGGCTTTTCGTCTCTCCGACCACAGTGCGGGTGCATGTGTCCGCGGTAATGCGCAAGCTCGCCGTCGGCGACCGCGAGAGCGCCTTCGAGCTGCTCAGGAGGGCATAGATAGCGGGCTCAGGAGAGCAGCAGTCCGACAAAGGCCCCGACGAGCATGGCGGGTCCGAAGGGGATCGAGCTCCGCAGCGTGACCCGTCTCGCCAGCAGCGCGATCAGGGACACTAGCCCTCCGACGACGAATCCGGCGGCGCCTCCGATCAGTAGCGGAAAAAAGCCAAGGTAGCCGAGCGCCAGGCCGAGCAACGCGGACAGCTTGACGTCGCCCATGCCGATGCCTGCCGGTGAAATGAGCGCGAGCACGAGATACACCGCGAACAGCGCGCCGGCGCCCTCGACCGCGCCGAGCAACTGCGGCCAGGCGCCTCTCAACGCCGCGGCGGACAGGAGTAGCACGGGCAGCACGACGAGTGACGGGTGAACGATTGCATTGGGCAGGCGTTTCTCTGCCAGGTCGACGATTCCGAGCACAACAGCAGCGCAGGCGAGGTAGAGGTACGCCGGCAGTTCCCAGACCAACCCGAGGACCGCGGCCACGATCGCGAAGAGCAGGCCGCAGGAGATGGATGCCGCGGCACGCACCCGCCACGAAAAGAGCCGCCTCGCTCGCAATAGGCCTTCCGAGACGCCCACGAGCGGAAACCCCAGTGCAACTCCCGCGAGTCCCGCGATGAGGGCGAGCCATGGTTCCGTCACGAGCTAGCGGCCACTGTTCATGCCACGACGCTACTCCCAGACGCCGCCGGACGCGCGCAGGGCGACGGCTGGGTCGTGTGTGCGTTTAGGCATTCAAACGCCTGATGAGGGGGGTGTTTAGGGGTTTGAACGCCGGAGGTCTGGTGCCCCGTGCACCAGGGACGTAGCTTTGCGTCCACTGGCTCGTCCACCCGGGACGAGTTGCTCACAGATTGGAAGACCAATGAAGTTCCTGACCCGAATTCAGGCCCTGATCAACAGCATGCGCAACGAGGAGGAAGGCGCCACCGCGGTGGAGTACGGCCTCATGGTTTCGCTGATCGCCGTCGTCATCATCGCCGGCGTCACACTGCTTGGCGCAAACCTCCTGTCGCTGTTTAACGGCATCGCCGGACACATCAAGGCCCCGTAAGCCAGCACAGGATGCGGGCCGCCACCCTGGCGGACTCGAGGCCATGCGGCGGCCTCCGCGAATGTGGAGGCCGCTGCCACCCAATGGAAGGAGCGCAGCAATGACGATCAAACCCAACCCGACGAATGACCGTGGCGCGGCCGCGGTCGAATTCGCACTCATCCTGCCACTGCTCGTGCTCCTGATCATGGGGCTCATCGAGTTCAGCCTTCTGTTCAACACCCAGATCTCATTGACCAACGCCGCCCGCGAGGGCGCAAGGGTCATGGCGATTCACAACGATCCTGCGCTCGCCAAGTCGGCCACGATATCCGCGGCCGCATCGGTACAGCCGGCGGTCAGCACCGGAAACATTACGGTCAGCCCTTCCACCTGTACGGCCGGATCGACCGTCACCGTGACGATCAGCTACAACGCCACCCTGCTGACCGGATACTTCGGCATCACACTGCCGTTGAAAGGCAAAGGAGTAATGCTATGCGGTGGATGACTTCCCGCCTGCGGGACGAACAAGGAGCGACTGCCGTGATGGTCGGCCTCCTCATGGTGCCGATCATCGGCTGCCTCGCGATCGCGATCGATGTCGGTGCCCTGTATGTGGAACGGGCACAGCTTCAAAACGGCGCGGACGCCGGTGCTCTGTCGATCGCGCAGAATTGCGCGAAGGGGATCTGCACAGGATCCACCGCTCAAGCTGCCTCCCTCGCCAACGCCAACGCCAACGACGGCGCCGCCAACGTTCTCACGCCGACTTTCCCCACCAGCCATAGCGTGACCGTCACTTCGAGCACCCGTGAGGCGGGTTCAAACGCATCGGCGATCAACAACTTCTTCGCGGCCCTCATCTCACCCGGCTACGCCAATTCGACCACCGTGCAAGCCAAAGCCACCGCCGAGTGGGGGTCACCCCAGTCGTCTGCGATCCTGCTTCCCATCGCGATCTCCTATTGCGAATTCAGGCCTGCCCTCGACGGAACCCTGCAACTGATCCGGTACGACCAGGACCTGAGCTGCGCGAGCCGCGACGGCCACCCGATCCCCGGTGGCTTCGGCTGGCTCCAACAACTCGCAGGTCAATGTGGGGCCAATGTCGACCTGAACCACGCAACGGTGCAGAGTCAGCCAGGCAACTCGTACCCCGGAGTGTGTGACGACACGATGTCGCACCTGCAGGGAATGACCGTGCTCGTTCCGATCTTCGACGGCGCGGATGTCGCACACGGCCCGGCCGCCAGCTATCACATTTACGCCTTCGCCGCATTCAAGCTCACGGGCTGGAAGCTCTCTGGCGGACATTCATTTCCCCAGGTCAACATCGATCCCGCGGCTCCGAGCTGCACCGGCAACTGCCGTGGCATCCAGGGCTATTTCACCCACTGGGTGTCTATCGATGACGCCGCAACTGCGCTCGGAGGACCCGACCTCGGCGCATCAATCGTTCGACTGAGCAATTAGGAGCACACCATGAAGACTCGACTCGTCGGCGCGATTGTCGCCCTAGTGCTGGCAGTGGCCGGCGCGCTCGTTCTCACCGCATATGTCAGGGGGGCGGATGCGCGTGCCTCGGATGGTGCGGCGTTCGTGACGGTCTACGTCGTGACCGCCCGTATTCCCGCGGGCACCACGGCCACCGCCGCCGAGACCAGGATCGCCGAGAAGAGCATCCCTGCGTCAGCAGCGGTCGCCGGTCGCGTCACCGACCTGAACCAATTGGACGGGAAGGTCGCCGATGTGGCGCTCGTACCCGGCGAGCAAATCCTGGCATCGCGCTGGCTGCCTCCGGCCGAACACGCGGCGCACGGCAAACTGCAGGTTCCCGCTGGCATGCAGACCGTGACCATCGCGCTCCCCATCGAGCGGATCGTTGGAGGCACCGTGAAGGTGGGCGACACCGTCGGAATCGTCATCGCGGCGACGCTCAAGTCGGCCGGCGGCACCGATGCGCCGACGACGAAAGAGGTCTTTCAGAAGGTGCTAGTCACGGCGGTGGCCTCGGCAAGCACGCAAACGTCCAAGGCTTCAGGACCGGCCGACATTGTGATGGTCACGCTCGCACGCTCGACGGCCGACATCGAAAAGCTCGTCTGGGGCCAGCAGTTCGGAACCGTCTGGCTCACCACCGAGACCGCAAAGTCGGACGAGTCGGGCTCCCGGCAGGCCAACGGCAACGAGGTGTTCAAATGAGTCGGCTGCTGCTGATCAGTCGCAGCCGCAAGTTCGAATCCCGCATGCGGATCCTGCTCGACGACGATCTCGACACGATCATGGGACGGTCACTGGCGCACGGTGCCTCGGCGGCGATCGCTCACCTGACCATCGACGACCCGGACGTCGCGATTCTCGGCCCTGCGCTCTCCTACGCGCAGGCCTACGAACTTTCCGACAGGCTCTCCATGCGATACCCCCACACGGGAATCATGCTCGTGCGGGAGAACCTGCCAGGAATCGAGAAATGGGTGTCGGACATGAAAGTTCAAGCCGTAGCGAGCCCGAGTCTCGATGACGCCGCCCTCATCGAAGCCGTCACAGGGTTTCGCGAGCGCCTCAAGGCCGGGGTCAAACCCAAGGCCCGCTGGCCCAAGCCGAAGACCACGACCGTCGGTGTGCCAGAGCAGAGTCCGGTCGACGCGCCAGTTGTCTTCCCAACCGTCGAGCCAGTACCGGCGTCGGAACGCGAAATGCCAGGCCCGAAAACAGGCCCCGAAGCGGAACCGGATGATGGCCACGAACCCCGCGAGACGGCAGATGGGATTCGTACCCAGATCATCGCCGTCGTGTCACCGAAAGGTGGGGTGGGCAAGACGACCATGGCGACCAACATCGCCGTCGGACTGGGGAAAGTCGCCCCGATGTCCGTCGTACTCATCGACGGGGACGCGCAAT
Source organism: Glaciihabitans sp. (assembly GCA_025465535.1). Taxonomy (GTDB): domain Bacteria; phylum Actinomycetota; class Actinomycetes; order Actinomycetales; family Microbacteriaceae; genus Galbitalea. The sequence goes on along the minus strand of JAODMY010000012.1, from coordinate 5,805 downwards.
TCGGAGATGTCGCAACTGCGCTCTCTCTCGACTCGATCAACACACTGCCCGACGCGGTTTCTGAGGCGGCCGCGGGAGACACCATCGTGTTGAAGACCTATCTGACCGTCCATCCCGCTGCCTTCTATGCCATCTGCGGCGCCGCGTCGCCGGTCGACGGCGACAGGGTGACGGGCGATCAGCTTGGCGCCTTGATCGATCAGCTCTCCGGAAAGTTCCGTTACGTGATCATCGACACGGCACCCGGGCTCGGCGAGCACACTCTGGCTGCGATCGAACAGTGCACGGATGCCGTGCTCGTCTGCGGCATGTCGGTTACCAGCGCACGTAGCCTGCGAACACATCTCACGGTGCTCTCAAGCCTCGGCATCCTGCCAAGGGTTCGACACCTCGTCCTCAATTTCGCCGACCGAGACAGCGGACTTTCAATCCGGGATATTGAGGCCATCACCGGAATTCCCGTTGACGTCGCGATCCCACGGTCCAAGCGTGTCGTGCTGTCGACGAATCGCGGAATTCCGGTGCTTCAGGACCGCAGCAAAGACTCCGTATCGAAGGCAATGTCTGCTCTCGTGCGAAGGTTCGATCTCTCCACCCCGCAGAAGCGGGGCAGGATTCACAGAAGGGCGGTTGTGGCATGAAACTCACGGATCGGGTAGACGCGCTGCGCCGCAGCGGAGCCCAGACTCAAACAGACAACCCGGGGACTGTCCCCGACCGAACTCCGGAAACGACTCTTCCGCTGCGCGAGGCCGACACACCGGTAGTCGGGAGTTCCCCGCATCCCCAGATCGGCGTGCCCCCGGTCGATCCGCTCGCCGATATCAAGGAGCGGGCGGCGCAGGAGCTGTTCGAACGCATCGGATCTCGGCTCAACGACGCGAGTCTCTCCGAGGAACAGCTTCACGCCTACGCCCGGGCGGAGCTCAGCACCATCGTCACGGCCGAACAGGTGCCGCTGAGCGCAAGCGAACTCGCGAGACTCATCGCGGAGATCGGCGCCGATGTCCTCGGATACGGTCCCCTCGACGCCCTGCTCGATGACGAGGCGGTCACCGAGATCATGGTCAACGGACCCGACCAGATTTTCGTGGAGAGATCGGGACGCCTCAGCCGGGATCCCGCTCGATTCACGAGCGAGGCGCAGCTCCGGCGCGTCATCGAGCGGATCGTCGCCAAGGTGGGACGCCGGATTGACGAGTCGTCACCCCTCGTCGACGCCCGCCTGGCCGACGGATCGCGAGTTAACGCGATCATCCCCCCGCTGGCCGTCGACGGATCCTCTCTCACCATCCGTAAATTCGCCAGGAAGCCGTACACGGTCGACGACCTCATCCGGTTCGGCACGCTGAACGCCAATATGGCAACAGTGCTCGACGCCTGCGTCAAGGCACGACTGAACATCATCGTCTCCGGCGGCACCGGCACCGGCAAGACGACCCTGTTGAACGTGCTCTCCGGCTACATCCCCGATGACGAGAGGATCATCACGATCGAGGATGCCGTCGAGCTGCAGTTGCAGCAGGAACACGTCATCCGGCTCGAGTCCCGGCCGCCGAACATCGAGGCCAAAGGGGAAATCACCATCAGGGATCTTGTGCGCAACTCGCTGCGCATGCGCCCGGATCGCATCGTGATCGGGGAATGCCGCGGCGGCGAGACCCTCGACATGCTCCAGGCGATGAACACTGGTCACGAGGGATCGATTTCCACCGTGCACTCGAACTCACCACGAGACGCCATCGCACGGATGGAGACGCTGGTTCTCATGGCGGGGATGAACCTGCCGTTGAGAGCCATCCGCGAACAGATCTCCTCCGCCGTCGACGTGATCGTGCAGATCGGAAGACTAAAGGACGGAACGCGTCGTGTCACGCACCTGACCGAGGTACAGGGGATGGAGGGCGACATCGTCACCCTCCAGGACGCCTTCGTCTTCGACTACGGTGCCGGGGTCGATCACTATGGCCGGCACCTCGGACACGCGGTGGCGACGGGAGTCCGCCCCCGGTTTGCGGATCGGTTCAAGGATCTCGGCATCACGCTCCCCCCCGAAGTCTTCCAGTCCGAGTTGATCGCGAGGGCGTCGTGATGAATGACATCGTGTTCTACGCCGGCGTCACGGTCGGACTGCTCGCGCTGCTGGTGATCGTGTTCCTGGTCGTCTCGCCGCCTCATCCGCGGGTCGCCTTCGAGCGGCGAAATGCGCCCGATGCCGTCGCGACGTCCGCCGTCAGCGCCTTGACCGACCATACCGTCGCCGCGATCGGAGGAGCGCTCCACCGCCGCGGCAAGGCCCCCTTCGATGCGGACGAACTCGAGCAGGCAAACATTCGGATGCAGCCGCCGGCCTTTCTCCTCATGGTGTTTTCGGCGGCCTCCGTGCTCGCCCTTCTCGGACTGCTGCTCACCAGGGGCACGATATTCGTCATCCCGGTGATGGTGCTGTTCATCGCGCTCGCCCCGCTCGGCGCGAAGATTCTGCTCCACGTGAGGATCGGTCGCCGCCGCGCGAAGTTCGCCGACCAACTTGACGAAACGCTCGGCCTGCTGGCCGGGGGGCTCCGCGCCGGGCACAGCCTGCTCAGGGCGATCGACGCCTCGGCGCAGGAGACGGAATCCCCAACCGCCGAAGAGTTCGCGCGCGTTGTCAACGAGACCCGTATCGGACGCGACCTGAGCGACGCGCTCGACAACACCGCTCACCGGATGCGCAGCGACGACTTCCAGTGGGTTGCGCAGGCGATCTCGATCAATCGCGAGGTCGGCGGCAATCTCTCCGAGGTACTCGACCAGGTCGGGCACACCATCCGGGAGCGGAACGAGATCCGTCGCCAGGTGAAAGCACTGGCCGCGGAAGGCAAGATGTCCGCCTGGGTGCTCGTCCTCCTGCCGATCGGCGTTTTCACCTTCCTTGTCCTGACGCAGCCTGCGTATTTCGCCGGCTTTTTTCAGAGCATCTTCGGAATCCTGGCCCTCGTCGTCGCGGGGGTGCTGCTCATCTTGGGCTCCCTCTGGATGATGGCCGTCGTCAAGGTCAAGTTCTAGGAGAAATCAAATGCCATCGCTTATCGCCGTCCTCGCATCGATAGCCGTAGCTGGCGGATTCGGAACACTCATCGGAATCATGGTGACGGGTCGAATCCGACGTCCGGTCAATGAAGGGGCCGGTGTTCCCCTCACTGTTGAGGCCCCCCGCAGCGCACCCAGCCGCGGCATCAGCGCCCGCGTTCCCAAAGGCTATCTCCGCATACTCGAGCACCGCATCGCGCTCGCCGGCCGGCCACAGGCCTGGACGGTCAGCAGAATCCTCGTCGCAAAACCTCTCGTCGCAGCGTCCGGTGCGGTCGTCGCTCTCTGGTGGGCAAGCGGCGATCCCGGCTTCCTCCGAATCGCGCTCGGAATTGCGCTGGTCGTGCTCTGCTTCTTCGTTCCCGATCTGCTCCTCTACAGCAGGGGGCAGGAACGGCAATCGGCCATGCAGGATGCGCTGGCCGACACGCTCGACCAGATGACCATCGCCGTCGAGGCGGGTCTCGGATTTGAGGCCGCGATGGCGAAGGCGGCGACAAACGGCAAGGGTCCGCTCGCGGAGGAGTTTATTCGCACGCTTCAGGACATGAGCATCGGGCGCTCTCGCAAAGACGCCTACCTGGCCTTCGCCGAGCGGACCTCGTCAGCCGATCTGCACCGGTTCACCCGTTCGGTGGTCCAGGCGGATACCTACGGAATCGCGATCGCTGCGGTACTACGGGTCCAGGCGGCGGAAATGCGTCTCCGCCGGCGTCAAAGGGCCGAAGAGAAGGCGATGAAGATCCCGATCAAGGTACTCTTCCCACTCGTCTTCTGTATTCTGCCGGTGTTGTTCATCGTGCTGCTCACGCCCGCGGTACTCAACATCATCAAAGCGTTCAGCTGAACACTCGCGATTCGACCCGGACGATCCGGTCGTCGGCCCAACCGCGATCGAACAGGCCACTCACCCGCTCAGGCGCGTGGATCTCCTTCGTTTTCGTAGCGGGAGCGTTTTCGTAGCGGGAGCGTTTTCGAAGGGGAAGCGTTTTCGTTCGAGAAGCGCATTCGGTCTGGGGCGCATGTGCTGTCGGGGCCCGGGAATGCTCAGCGCAGCAACGCCGCGGCCGCGACGAGAACCGGGACGGCACCGACCGTCGTTATGAGAACGGTGTCCCGCGCGAGCGTCACGCCGCGCTCGTAGCGCTGCGCGTAGTTGAGCACGTTCTGGGCGGTCGGCAGTGCGGCCAACACCACGCAGCCGAAGAGTGTGGTTCCCGTGAGTCCAAATACGAATCCGCCGACGAACCAGGCGACCGCGGGCATCAGCAGGAGCTTGATTGCGGACGCGAGGATGACATCCTTCCGGTCCGTTCCGGCCTCGAGGAGTTTGCTGCCGTGCAGCGACATCCCGAACGCCATCAGCACGACAGGCACGGAGGCGGCGCCGATCAGTGCGAACGGCGCGATCACCGGCGGCGGAATCGTGAGGCGGGTCAGACTCACGATCACACCGAGCAGCGACGCGATGATCAGCGGATTTCGGACCGGTCCGAGCAGGATGCGGCCGATCGACGCCCTGCCGCTGGTCGAAATATCGAGCACGGTCAGGATGATCGGCGCGAGCACCACCAGCTGCAGCAGGAGAACGGGCGCGGACAGTGCGGGGTTGCCGAGCACGTAGACCGCGACCGGGATGCCGATGTTGTTGGCGTTGACATAGCTCGACGATGCCGCGCCCACCACTGCGTCCGGAACCGTGCGCTTCCACACGACGATGGCAATCACGAGGAACAGGGCCATCGAGGCGATGGCCGAGATCGCCGAGACAGCGAGGACCCGAGAGAAGAGGTCGCGGACATCCGCCTCCGCGAGGACCGTGAACAGCAGGCACGGCGAGAGCACAAAAAAGACAAGGCGACTGAGGACGTGCTGGATGATCGCGGGATTCGGTCCGAGCAGGTGGAAACGCCCGACGAGGTATCCGATCAGGATCACGACGCCGATGATCGCGAACCCCTCGAGCACCCCAAGCACGCCTTTAGTCTGGCGCAGCCGGTCGCTACGGTTGGACCATGCCTCGACGTGCCAGGCGCGTCGCTGTACTACGAGACCGACAGGTCGACCGGCGATCCCGCACTGCTACCGATCCACGCCGGAATCGCAAGCCTGCGGATGTGGGATCCCCAGGTGCTCACCGCGTGGCTGAACCGGTATTCGCTCTGACACAGTTGGCCCAATCCCCGGGGTGAGAATCCTCAGGGTGAGAATCCTCAGGGTGAGAATCCTCAGGGTGAGATGACCCTTGTTGTCGCCGCGCGACGACGGGAGTGACAACAACTGTCAGCTGAACCGCCTGACGATGCGGTCTGGCGAGGAAGCTGCACGGGTAATCCGCGGCGAGCGCCGTCAGCGCAGCGCGCGGTAGTGGGTCCGCTGCTCCGGCGTGAGGTGCTCGGACGCGTACGACAGCGTTACCCGCGACATGGCCCCCGCGTGCTCGTCGAGAAACCGAATGAGTAGCGCTCGGTCGACACGCTTGCCGACCTCACGCAGCATCCAGCCGACCGCCTTGCGGATGAGGTCGTGCGTGTCCGCCAGCAACAGTTCCGAAATTTCGAGGGTCGTGGATGCGTCGCCGCGCTTGATGAAGGCGAACGTCGAGAGGATGGCGACCCGGCGATCCCAGACCGAATCGGATGCCGCGAGGTCGAACAGGACGCCGCGCGGACGATCGAACAGGTACTCGCCGAGGATGAACTCGGCCGAACAGTCGACGAGATCCCAGTTGTT
>JAODMY010000117.1 GCA_025465535.1 Glaciihabitans sp. | reverse complement strand
CGGGCGGGCAGGCGCACGCCGTGCGGTTACCCGCGCGGCAGCGTCAGAGCCGCGATGACATCGGCCGGATCGGCCTGCATCGCGTGCGGCCCCGCGACGTCGAACCACACCGCCTCGAGCACACCCTCATTCTGCCGGAGGAAGTCGAGCAGCTCGTCCGCGCCATAGACCGCGATTGGCGGCGACGTCTCCTCGGGCAGCATCGCCTCGTAGGTCGCGCTCGACGAGAACAGCAGCAGCATGTACTTGTCTGCGTCGCCACGCCGGAACACCCGCACCTGGGCAGCGTCGCCAGCATCAGCGTCGCCAAAATCAGCGCCGCCAAAATCAGCGCCGCCAGCATCATCGGGCAAGAGTGGCACGATGGCGCCGGCACTTCGGAGGGCGAGCGCCACGGCGACGACATCCTCCGCCTCGAGCGCGGCGGCAAGCGCGCCATTTTCAGCGCGCGCCTTCTTGCTGGCCACTACTTTCCTGCCACTACTTCAGAATGAACTGGCGCGACTTTTGGGACTCGACGCCGTTCACGCTCACGCTCAGGTGATAGCTCGAGCCGTTGGCAACGACCTGGGCAAGAGTCTTCGAATCGCAGGTTGTGGTCGACGACCGTGTACGGTCCCACGCGAAGGGTGTGCTGGAGACGGGAGTACCCGGTTCGAGCGTCTTGGTTAGGGGAACGGCACCCTGCTGGCAGTCCTTCGACGACCAGATCTTCTCCGTGCCGCTACTGATCGTGTAGACCTGAACGTCGCTGCCGACCTTGAAGGTGCAGGCCGTCGATCCGGTGTTGGTGATCGTCAGAGAGACCTTCGGGTCGACCCCTGGGGCGTAACTCAGCGCATCCGTCACGGCCTCGACGTCCAGTGCGGACGGTGCGCAGGTGCCGGTAGCCGTCGCGGTGTGCGGCGTGCTCGACGTGTGGGGTCCCGGGGTGTTCGTGCTCGCGGGTTTCGGAGACCCGGAAGGCCGAACGACTATCAGGATGATGATCAGGATGACCACCAGAGCGCCGAGGAGCAACAGCAGGCGGCGGCGCCAATACACTTTGTTTGGCTGCGGGCCGACGGGCGATCTTAACGTCGACATACGCTAAGGGTAGTTACAAGTGCTTGAGCATCCGGGTATTGCCTAGGGTGTTTGGCTTAACCCGACTCAAGTCGAGAAACTCGGCGACGCCCTCATCCTGCGAGCGAACGAGCTCGGCGTAGACCTCCTGGGTCACGATGTCTTCACCGATTGCCTCGAATCCGTGACGACTGAAGAAATCGGTTTCGAAGGTCAGGCAGAACAGCCGGCTCAGCCCGAGGTCGCGTGCGGCGTGCTCGATGGTGTCGAGGATGGCATGGCCGACCCCGCGATGCAGCCAGTCGTCGGCGACCGCGAGCGTCCGCACCTCGCCGAGGTCTTCCCAGATGACGTGTAAGGCGCCGCAGCCGATCAGCCGGCCGGCTTCATCCTCAACGACGCGGAACTCCTGGACCGATTCGTAGAAAACCACGCGCTCCTTGCCGAGCAGGATCCGGCGCTGGACGAGCGGTTCGACGAGGGCCTGAATCGCTCCGACGTCGGTGGTGCGGGCTGGGCGAACGGTGTATCGCGGATCCATGCTTGCCGCCCATTCCTTTCCGAAAACGAAGGAGAAGCGCGCCAAAACCAACTCGAACGCGCCCGAAACAGCTTATGTGAGAACGATCTCCTTCGTTTTGAGTCGGGAGGGAGTCGGGAGGGAGTCGGCAGGGGGCAGACGCGCAAAAGGGGCGCCGGTTACCCGACGCCCCTGCCGCGCGCTTGTTACAGCGCGCTAATTGCACGCACTAGGCCTCTACGGCGATCGGCTCCGCCTCGGTGAGACCGGTCTGACGAGTAGTCGTCAGGACGAACTCGTCCTCCAGGAAGTCGACGTGCACGTGATCGCCGGCGTTCAGTTCGCCGTGCAGGATCTTCTCGCTGAGACGGTCCTCGACCTCGTGCTGTACCGCGCGACGGAGCGGGCGAGCACCAAGTGTCGGGTCGAACCCGATCTTGATGAGGCGCTCCTTGGCAGCAAGCGTGAGCTCGATCGTGAGGTCGCGATCCATCAAACGCTGCTTGAGACGCGTGATGAACAGGTCCACGATCTGCAGCAGCTCCTCCTGGTTGAGCTGCGGGAACACGATCGTCTCATCGACTCGGTTCAGGAACTCCGGCTTGAAGTGCTTCTTCAGCTCGTCGACGACCTTGCCGCGCATCCGGTCGTAGTTGGTGGCGGTGTCGCCGTCCAGCTGGAAGCCGACCGGACCACCCGTGATGTCACGCGTACCGAGGTTGGTCGTCATGATGATGACCGTGTTCTTGAAGTCGACGACGCGACCCTGGCCATCCGTCAGGCGTCCCTCTTCCAGGATCTGGAGGAGAGAGTTGAAGATGTCGGGGTGAGCCTTCTCGATCTCATCGAACAGGACGACGGAGAACGGCTTGCGACGCACCTTCTCGGTGAGCTGGCCGCCCTCTTCGAAGCCGACGAATCCGGGAGGAGCACCGAACAGTCGTGAGACCGTGTGCTTCTCGCCGTACTCCGACATGTCGAGTGCGATCAGGGCGTTCTCGTCATCGAAGAGGAACTCCGCGAGTGCCTTGGCCAGCTCCGTCTTTCCGACACCGGTTGGACCGGCGAAGATGAACGAACCGGATGGACGCTTCGGATCCTTGAGGCCTGCGCGAGTACGACGGATCGTCTTCGCGAGAACCGAGATGGCCTCTTCCTGGCCGACGACGCGCTCGTGCAGCGCCTTCTCCATGAAGATGAGCCGGCTCGACTCCTCCTCGGTCAGCTTGAACACCGGGATACCGGTTGCGGCGGCCAAGACCTCGGCGATGATTCCCTCATCGACGGTTCCGGACCCGCCGGCATCCCCGGACTTCCACTGCTTCTCGAGGCGAAGACGCTCACCGAGCAGCTTCTTCTCTTCGTCGCGCTGGGATGCGGCCTTCTCGAAGTCCTGGTCTTCGATCGCGGCTTCCTTGAGCCCGCGAACCACGGCGATCTTCTCGTCGAACTCGCGAAGCTCCGGAGGCGCGGACAGGATCGACAGGCGAAGGCGTGCACCGGCCTCGTCGATCAGGTCGATGGCCTTGTCCGGAAGAAAACGGTCGGCGACGTAGCGGTCGGCAAGGTTCGCGGCGGCGACGATGGCGCCGTCCGTGATCGAGACCTTGTGGAACGCCTCGTACTTGTCGCGCAGCCCCTTGAGGATGTTGATGGTGTGCGGAAGCGACGGCTCGTGCACCTGGACACTCTGGAAGCGGCGCTCGAGGGCGGCATCCTTCTCGAAGTGCTTGCGGTACTCGTCGAGGGTCGTTGCACCGATGGTCTGGAGCTCGCCACGAGCAAGCAGCGGCTTCAGGATGCTGGCCGCATCGATCGCGCCCTCTGCCGCGCCGGCACCGACGAGCGTGTGGATCTCGTCGATGAAGACGATGATGTCGCCGCGTGTGCGGATTTCCTTGGTCACCTTCTTGAGGCGCTCCTCGAAGTCACCGCGGTAACGGCTTCCGGCGATGAGCGACCCGAGATCCAAAGAATAGAGCTGCTTGTCTTTCAGGGTCTCCGGGACATCGCCCTTGACGATGGCCTGCGCGAGTCCCTCGACGACGGCGGTCTTGCCGACGCCGGGCTCACCGATCAGGACAGGGTTGTTCTTCGAGCGCCGGGAGAGGATCTGCATGACCCGCTCCATCTCTTTCTCGCGCCCGATGACCGGGTCGAGCTTGCCGTCGCGAGCCGCCTGGGTCAGGTTGCGTCCGAACTGGTCGAGGATCTGCGATCCCTTGTCCGGGGTGGCGTCGTTGCCGCCGACGGCGACAGCTTCCTTGCCCTGGTAACCGGACAGCAGCTGGATGACCTGCTGGCGAACCTTGTTGAGGTCGGCGCCGAGCTTCACGAGAACCTGGGCCGCGACACCCTCGCCCTCGCGAATCAGGCCGAGCAGGATGTGCTCGGTGCCGATGTAGTTGTGGCCGAGCTGCAGCGCTTCGCGCAGGGACAGCTCGAGGACCTTCTTGGCGCGCGGCGTGAACGGGATGTGCCCGGTCGGCTGCTGCTGACCCTGGCCGATGATGTCCTGGACCTGTTCGCGAACGGAGTCCAGGGAGATCCCGAGCGACTCGAGAGCCTTCGCGGCGACGCCCTCACCCTCGTGGATCAGGCCGAGCAGGATGTGCTCGGTGCCGATGTAGTTGTGGTTGAGCATCTTGGCCTCTTCTTGGGCCAAAACGACGACGCGACGAGCTCGGTCGGTAAATCTCTCAAACATGTTGTCTCCTCGGGCACCGGGCAGGAAGGCGGTGCCGTTACAAAGAGACTAACCAGCGACACCCTCAGTTAGTGCCCCTGTTCGCCGTGGGCGTTAAGGCTGTGAGACCGCTCAGCGATGGGAGCCCGGGACCTCGACGGTGCTCGACTACGAGGTCGGCGATCTGCTGGTTCGCACACAGCAGTAGCGCCCTCGTGACTACGCTGAAATCATGAGCAACCTCGAGAAGGATCCCGCCGAGGTGCTGCTCGCCGAGCCCGGGCGGAGCAGCTTCGAGATTCTCGAACCGCGGGATGTTCCGCTCGGCGGTCCGCGCGCGCTTCCCGTGCGACGCACCCTCCCGCAACGCGGCAGATCCCTCATCGGGGCGTGGTGTTTCGTCGACCACTACGGTCCGGTCGCGACCAACTCCATGACCGTTCCGCCGCATCCGCACACCGGGCTCCAGACCGTCAGCTGGCTGTTCTCTGGGGAGATCGAACACCGCGACAGCGTCGGATCGCACGCCATCATCCGTCCGGGCGAGCTCAATCTCATGACTGCCGGCAGCGGCATCCAGCACTCGGAGGTCAGCCTGCCGATCGCGAGTTCCCTGCACGGCGCCCAGCTTTGGATCGCGCTGCCGGATGGCTCGAGAAATCACGCGCCGTTCTTCGAGAGCTTCGTCCCCGAGCCGTTCGACCACGGCGACGCCACACTCCGTGTCTTCCTCGGCAGCCTGCTCGGGCACGAATCGACGGCACGCACTTTCACCCGCGTGGTCGGTGCGCAGCTGGACCTGCCGGCCGGCGCCTCCATCGAACTACCGGTGGATGCCGCATTCGAGCACGGCATCCTCATTGACGCCGGCGCCCCGACTGTCGATGGCCATCTCGTCGCCCGCAACGAGATCGCGTTCTTCTGCACCGGGCGCGACACGATCGCGATCTCCAGCGGCACCGAGCCGCTTCGGGCCCTGCTCATCGGTGGCGAACCGCTCGGCGAGCAGATCGTCATGTGGTGGAACTTCATTGGAAGAACCCACGACGAGATCGTGGAGTTCCGGCGCCTCTGGGAGTCGGAGGTCATCGCCGATGCGAACGAGGACGGCCGGTTCGGCCGCGTGCGCGGATATGCGGGCGGGGCGCTTCCCGCCCCGGAACTGCCCAACGTCCGGCTCAAGCCCCGGCGTTAGGAGCCGCCGTTAGAGCGGCTGCGCGTTGCTCTCGGTCGAGTGCTGCGGTTCACGTTCGAGCTTCGCACGCTCTTCCGCCTCGATTTTCGCGTAAACCCTGCGCTCGTTGCGGTCGGCCCGGATGATCGCGCGCATCGCGAACCAGAAGATCAAGCCAACGAGAATCGTGGGCGTGACCGAAAAGATCACGTTTCCCCAGACGGTTGTAGGCATGGCTCTAGGCTATCCGCTTCCGACTAGTGGTGGCCTGAGAAGTACAGGATCGCCACGAGCAGAACGATGACGATGAGTCCCGCGTACATCGCGAATCGCGACGCGCGCCGGTTCATCGTGCTTTCGTGATGATGCCCACCACGCCCGTAATGATCAGGTAAAAGCCGAAGGCGCCCGCAACAATCCAGACGACGATGCGGTTCCTGGAAGCGCCACCCTCACGCCACATCGCAACAAGCGCGGCGATGAGTCCGAGCTTCGGCTTGTTGCCCGGGTCCTGGTCAGTCATCTATTTCACCAACGGGAACAGGATGGTCTCGCGGATACCGAGGCCGGTGAGAGCCATCATCAGGCGGTCGATTCCCATGCCCATTCCCCCGGTCGGCGGCATCCCGTGCTCGAGAGCGCGCAGGAATTCCTCGTCGAGACGCATGGCCTCCGGGTCGCCCTGGCTCGCGAGCAGTGCCTGGTCGACGAAGCGCTGGCGCTGGATGACCGGATCCACCAGCTCGGAGTATCCGGTCGCCAGCTCGAACCCGCGGACGTAGAGATCCCACTTCTCCACGACACCCGCGCGCGAACGGTGATCGCGAACGAGCGGCGACGTATCGGTCGGGAAGTTCATGACGAAGGTTGGGCGAACCAGCGAGCCCTTCACGAAGTGCTCCCAGAGCTCCTCGACGTACTTGCCGTGCGTCGGCAGCTTGACCTCGACGCCCTCGGATGCCGCGAGCGCCGCGAGCTCCTCGATCGGAGACTCTGGCGTGAAGCTCGTGCCAGCCGCCGCGTTCAACGACTCGTACATGTCGATGCGGTCCCACTCGCCGCCGAAGTCGTACTCGGAACCGTCCGCCCAGGTTACGACCGTCGATCCCGCGATCGCGACCGCCGCGTTCTCGATCATCTCGCGCGTGAGATCGGCCATCTGGTCGTAGTCGCCGTAGGCCTGGTATGCCTCGAGCATCGCGAACTCGGGGGAGTGAGTGGAGTCAGCCCCCTCGTTGCGGAAGTTGCGGTTGATCTCGAAAATGCGATCGATGCCACCGACGACGGCACGCTTGAGGAACAACTCGGGCGCGATCCGCAGGAACAGCTCGGCGTCGAACGCGTTGCTGCGGGTGGAGAAGGGACGCGCGGATGCCCCGCCATGGATCGTCTGCAGCATGGGCGTCTCGACCTCGACGTAGCCGTGGCTCGCGAATGTCTCTCGCAGCGAGGCGTTGGTCGTTGCTCGTGCACGCACGACGAACCGCGCCTGCTCGCGCACGATCAGGTCGAGGTAGCGGCTGCGCATCCGCGACTCCTCGTTGAGCTCGGTGTACATGTTCGGCAGCGGAAGCAGGGCCTTGGATGCGATCCGCCACTCCTTCACCAGCACCGACAGCTCGCCGCGGCGGCTGGAAATCACCTCGCCGGTCACGAAAAGGTGGTCGCCGAGGTCGGTGAGTTCCTTCCACAGCGCGAGCGACTCTTCACCCACCTCCGCGAGACTCACCATGGCCTGGATGCGGGCACCGTCGCCGGCCTGAAGGGTCGCGAAGCAGAGCTTGCCGGTGTTGCGGAGGAACACGATCCGGCCGGCGAGCGCGACGGTCTCGCCCGACTTTTCGTCGATGTCCAGGTTCTCGAAGCGCGTGCGAACGCCGCCGATGGTGTCGGTGATCGGAACGCCGACCACGTACGCGCCGAGACCGAGTTCGTTCAGCCGGTCGCGCTTTGCGAGGCGCACGGCCTTCTGCTGATGAATCTCTTCATCGGTCAGCTCTGGCTCGATGTCTGGCGCTGCGTCACTCACGGGATCTAATGGTAGCCGGGGCAGCCGAACCCTCAGCGCAGCCGCTTGATCATCTCGACCTCGAACTGCCTGGTGTCCAGTTCATAGGGCAGCGTCTTGCCGGTGAGCACGAATCCGCGCTTGACGTAGGCGGCCCTCGCGCGGAGATTGTCGGCGTGAACATCCAGTCGCAGGGTCGGCGAGAGTGCGGTCGCCCACTCCTCCACCGCGGTCAGTAGCGCGTCGGTGACACCGAACCTGTCGCCACGGAACCGCGGCGTGACATAGACACCGTAGAGAACCGGGCCGGCCACCTCGGGCTCGACGTATCCGCCCATGGTGCCGATCCATTCGCCCTCACCGGCAATGGCGGCGAACCGCACATTTTCCTCGCCGATGCGCTCGGTCCTCAACCGCCAGTCGGCCTCCCCGCGCAGCTCCGCGGTTTCGAGTCGCTCGGTGAATCCGATCGGGGTATCCGCGAGCATCTCGAGGCGCAGCGCACGGAACTGCTCCCAGTCGTCCTGGACCGCGCGCCGAACGATGAAATCCATCGGTTCAGACTGCCAGAAATCCGGCCGGTCAGATATCTAACCTGCCAGGGTGATTCGCTCGTTGTCGATCAGGCGGGTCGTGCCGACACGAGCCGCAACGAGAACGAGGGCCGGTCCGCGGTAGTCGTCATCCACCGGCAGGAAGGTTTCCGGGCGCACGATCTTCAGGTAGTCGAGCTCGACGAGCGCCTCGCCCATGAGCGTGCCCTGCGCCGCAGCGATGACCGAGTCGATGCCCCGGTCGGCGGAGGATGCGGCAGCCTCGAGGGCGAGCGACAGTGACCGTGCCGCGCGCCGCTCCTTCTCATCGAGGAATCGGTTGCGGCTCGAGAGCGCGAGTCCGTCGTGCTCGCGCACAGTCTCGATCGCCTCGACGCTCACCGCGATGTTGAGGTCGCGCACCATCTGCCGCACGAGGAACTGCTGCTGGGCATCCTTGTTCCCGAAAGTCACGAAGTCGGGCGTCACGATGAGCAGGAGCTTCGCCACCACCGTGAGCACTCCGTCGAAGTGGCCGGGCCGCGAATGGCCCTCGTAGAGGGATCCGACCCGGCCCGCGGTCACGTGGACGTCGGGCTCGCCGCCCGGGTACATCTCGTCGACGCTGGGCGCGAAGACGTACGGAACGCCAATGGCCGCGAGCTTGTCGAGGTCGTCATCGAGCGTTCGAGGGTATTTGTCGAGGTCTTCGGACGGCCCGAACTGGAGCGGGTTCACGAAGATCGAGACGAACCGGGTGTCGGCGATCTTCCCCGCGTGGGCAAGGTGCGACAGGTGTCCGTCGTGCAGGGCCCCGAGGGTCGGCGTGAGCGAAATCGTATGGCCGACAGCGCGCTCGGCAGCGACGATTTCCCGCACCTCGGCGACGGTTGTCACAACCCTCGGTCGAACATGTGGTGCGGTGGTGCTCACTAATCGTCCTCCAGGAAGTTCTCCGGCAGCTGGGCCAAATCGATCGTACCCGCGCCGGCATCCCCGAGTGCATTCTCGACCGCGGATCGCACGAGCCCCCCGAGCACCCTGCCAGGATTCGGGATGCCGGCCTCGGCGAGCAGGCCGGTCGCCTGACCCACGATGGCTGTCGAAAAGGTCGTCGCAATCGTGATGGCTTCCGCGTATGCCGGGCGATCCTTCTCCTCGACGAGCACGGGCTCCGCGCCCATCTCGACCACGAGTGCCATCCCGATCGGCTGGACGATCGAGGCCGCGGTCACGGCACAGTAACTCTCGCGAAGGCGCACAAGGTCGATGCTCGTTCCCGTGAACGCCATCGCCGGATGCACGGCAAGCGGAATTGCGCCCTGCGCCTGGGCCGGCGCAAGCACCGTGGTCCCGAGCGTTGGCGCCGTGTGCAGCACGAGTTGGCCGGGCTGCCAGCCACCGGTTGCGGCGATCCCGGTGACGAGGGACGGGAGCTCGCTCTCCGGCACGGCAAGAATCACCAGTTCACTTCGCTCGACGATGGTCGGGATGTCGAGTATCGGCACGCCGGGCAGCATTGCCTCCGCGCGATCCCGGCTGGCCTGCGACACCGCAGAAATCCCGACGAGCGCGTGCCCCGCACCGGCGAGCGCGGCGCCGAACACCGGTCCTACGCGCCCGGCGCCGATGATCCCGATCCCGAGTCGACCGCTTCGTTCAACCACGATTACACCTCACCCGAGCGCCAGCGGTGGGTCGCATCCGCACCGACCGCCGCGACTACAGAGCGCGAGACCCGGTCGAAGAAGTCGAGGGCGACATCCCGATCCATGGCTCCGAGCTCGGCTCGAATGGGCCCTGTGACCGTGTGCACGTCGAGGTGCGCGAGGCCGAGCCTGCGGTACACGGGGCCCTGGTGGAGGCCGATGCTTTGCACCCGCGGCTCGGGCACGATTGTCAGTTGACGCCAGATGGCGCCGGTGCGAAGCAGGATCGCCCCAGGCAGTCGGGCGTAGCCGTTTCGGCGCCAGGAGAACCAGCGGACGATCCGGGCCCGCTTAGGCGATGTCACGAATCCGCCGGCCGTTCCGGTCGACGAGATCCCGAGCCGCACGACATCGAGAGCCTCGACCGCAGACAGGCTCGGCAACAGCAGGCCGAGCACCCGCAGCACCTCATCGAGGTTTCCGACCGGAAGGATGGTCGTGTTGTGCTGGCCATCCGCGCCCTTCGCGTTCGACTTGGAGGCCCGGTTGACCCTGATCTCCCACCATCCGGGGAAGCGCCAGAGCAGCGGTTGCCGTACCTGCACCGAGTGGATGCGTCCGGGCGGAAGCGTCTCGTTGCTCAGCGTCAACAGGCCGAACCCCACCCGCACACCGTCGGGCGTCGCCGCGATCGAATACTGCAGCGACTTGGTAAACCTACGCACGATGAAGCTGCCGAGACCGAACAGGAACGGCAGAACGAAGAACACCGCGAAGGCGTGCCCGGTGACAACGGACACGGCGCCGCCCGCGATCAGGAACACCAGGAAGGTCAGCGTGGTGTCGTGCAACACGATCGAACCGATCAGCCTGCCCGCGTGCACTTTGACGACCGACTCGGCCGGTGCGGTGTCAGGGTGCAGTTCGGGTGCGAGCAACTCGGAGACCCGCTGCTCGACGAAACTCTTTGGTCCCCCGGCCGCCTGGACCTCGGCCGCCTCACGCTGGCGGGTACCGGAGGCGAGGTTCAGGATGTCGCGTCGCAGCCCGTCAGCATTGGACGACGACAGGTAGTCGAGCCGCACATTCGCGTCGTGTCCGGCCACATCGATCTCGAGTCGTGCGGCACCAACCAGGCGCGCGAAGAACGGGCGAACGATATTGACGCCCTGGATCCGGTCGAGACGCCCCTTGCGATTGCTGCGGATGATCAGGCCGCTGCGCACCTCGACGACCTCATCGGTGATCCGGAACTCGTGCACGCGCCAGGACAGGTAGAAGATCCCGACCAGGATGATCAGGACGCCCGCGATCGCGAGAAGTGCGAGCGGCAGCCGGCCACCCGTTGTCAGGTAGCCGATGGGATCGCCGTCATCGCGTCCGCGCTGGCCGAGGAGGAGATTGAACAGCGATTCGCGCGCCTGCGACAGGATCCAGCCGATGATGAAAATGAGCACCAGGCCGCCGCGCAGAAGGGGCGTCGCCGGGTGAAGTCGGTGCCACTCACCGTCGGCGAGGCGCGTTCCGAGGCCGACGGTGGCCGACGGTGGGGGCGGAGGGGGTGGAGGCGCCTGATTGGTCATAGTCCGACCCTTCGGGTCTGCGCTGTCATAGTCCGACCCTTCGGGTCTCTGCCAACGCGACGAGCCGGTCGCGGAGCGCTTCGGCGTCATTGATCGGCAGGCCGGGGATGGCGACACCGCTCGAGGCTGCCGCGGTCACGAATCGCAGATCGCTGAGTCCGAGCGCACGCGAGACCGGACCGCGGCTGATGTCGACGAGCTGCATCCGGCCGTAGGGCACAGAGACGAACCTCTGGAACAGAATGCCACGGCGGAACAGGAGGTCGTCATCCCGAAGCTGATAGCCGATCGAGCGAACTCGACGGGGCACGAACGCGATGACGATGATCATGATGACCAACACGGCCGCGGGAATCAACCAGAGCGGGGTCAGTTGCGAGACAAGGGCGGGGATGCTCGTGACCACGATCGCGATCACCGCGAAAACCACATACCCGCTCACGTCGACAACGACGTACTTGGGGGAAACGCGGAGCCAGGTGATTCCCGGGAGCTGCAGACGATCGGTCACGGTGATTCTCTCTCGGTAGTCACCGCGGTTGCTTCCGCGGTATGTGCTCAGTGTGGTCGGGCGTTGACCGGATCCTGCTCGCCGGGCTCACGGTCATCCGGCGGGATGCTGCACATCTGCTCGGCAATGAGTCCACACACCATCATCGCAAGCGCGGCGACCACGGTGGCCACCGCCATCAAAATTGATCCCGATGCGGCGATGACCGTTCGAGTCAGCAGGAACAGGAGGATGCCGACGCCGCCGCCAAAGAGGAACGCCCCGACGATACTCGAGGTCTTGGCCAGCACGACGATGCGCCGCGCGTAGAAGGGATCGATTCGGTGGCGTTCGTGATTGCGGATGGCTCTGCGGATTCGTGCGGCGGCCGCGACGACGATCACGGCATCCAGAGCGAGGACGAGCGCGAGGGTGTACGGCGGTTCGGTGACGGGCGCACCAGAGGAAACCAGCATGCTCTCCAGGAACCACCCGAGCAATCCGCCGATGACAAAACTCAGCAAGAGCACGGTGGGGCGGGTGCGTGTCACGAAAGATCCTCCGCAGGGTAGCGTCGCACATCCGGGGCCCCAGGCAAAAGTGTGTCGACTCGACCGATCCCCGGAAGTACAGCGTCTGGCTCGATCTCGAGCCACGGCACGAGGACAAAGTTGCGCTCTGCGGCTCGCGGATGCGGAAGCGTGAGCGTCGCCGTCTCCTGCCGCAGGTCATCGATCGTGATGATGTCGATGTCGAGAGTTCGGTCGCCCCAGCGCTCCTCGCGCACCCTGTGATGTTGGAGTTCGATGCGGTTCAACTCTGCCAGGAGCGTCTCGGGCGCAAGGTCGGTCGTGACGATGACGGCCGCGTTGAGGTAGGCCGGCGCCTCGTGATCGACGCCGTGCGGTTTGACCGCGGGAGTTTCGACGAGGGATGAAGCGGCTACGACGGCGACGTCGGGCAGCCTCCTGATGTCGGCGACGGCATCCCGAATCGTCTGCTCGCGATCACCGAGGTTGCTGCCGAGCGAGAGGACGGCCCTCACGGTTCGTTCCGGTCGGGTCTTTTCCGCGTGATGGTGATCGACACGTCCTCGAACGGCACCATGATCGGAGCGGACGGCTTGTGCAGCGTCACCCGAACCCTTTCCGCTGCCTCGTGCGCGAGCACGACCTCCGCAATCCGCTCGGCCACGGTCTCGATCAGGTCGACCGGGTCCCGCTCGACCGAGGCGACAACCTCTTCCGCGAGCACCCCGTAGTTGATCGTCCGCGCGAGGTCATCGCCCGAGGCGGCGGCTGCGATATCGAGCCAGACCGTCACATCGATGATGAACTCCTGGCCGTTCTCGCGCTCCTCGGGGAACACGCCGTGGAACGCGGATGCCCGTAGCCCGGTCAGCGTGAGAAAGTCGTCACCCACGAGCTCCCCCGGCCCGCATCGACGACCAGACATCGAGCGCCGTGACGGTCGAGGCGACGTCGTGCACCCGCACACCCCAGACCCCGCGCTCTGCGACGAGTGCCGTCACCACCGCCGTCGCGAAGTCGCGCTCGCTCGCGGGCGCGTCATCCGGTGCGAAGGGTGCGAGAAATCGCTTGCGGGACGCGCCGATCAACACCGGATATCCGAGCGACTCGAGTTCGCCGAGTGCGCCGAGCAGAGCCCAGTTGTGCCTGGCGGTTTTCGCGAATCCGAGCCCCGGGTCGATCACGATCTGCTCTGGCGCAACACCCCACACCAGCATCTCCGCGATGCGGCCCTTGAGGGCGTTGCGAACGTCGGTCACCACGTTGTCGTAACTCGTGAGGTCGTCCATGGTGTCGCTGTGGCCACGCCAGTGCGAAGCGATATAGCGCACGCCGAGTTGCGCGATCGTGCGATACATCTGCGGATCCGCGAGGCCGCCGGAGACGTCGTTGATGACGCGGACTCCCGCTTTGGCCGCGACCCGTGCGGTCACGGAGTTCATGGTGTCGACGCTGACCGGGATGCCGCGCTCGACCATCGCCTCGATGACGGGCATGATGCGGGACTGCTCGAGAGCCGGGTCCACTCGTGCCGCGCCCGGACGCGTCGACTCCCCGCCGACGTCGATCAGGTCTGCCCCCTGGGAACGGAGCTCGACCGCGCGAGCGATCGCGGCATCCGGGGCGATGAAGGATCCGCCATCACTGAAGGAGTCAGGGGTGACGTTGAGTACGCCCATTATGACCGGACGTCCGCCGGGCGCCACGCCAGGACCGCTGCGCACCAGAGCGCTGGCCTTCCGGTCTTCAGGCAACGGTGCCCGCACTGCCGATCAGGGCCATGACTTCGGCCCGCTGGACCGGCTCGCGGAGGATGCCGCGGGTCGCGAGCGTCACCGTCGTGCTCTTGCCCTGACGAACGCCGCGAGCGGTCACACAGGTGTGCGACGCGTCGAGCACTACGAGAACTCCCCTCGGCTCGAGGCCGGCATCGAGGGCGTCCGCGATCTCCTCGGTCAGTCGTTCCTGCACCTGCGGACGGGATGCCAGCGTGTCAACCACGCGCGGCAGCTTACCAAGGCCCACGATCTTCTTGCCCGGGATGTACGCGAGGTGCGCGACGCCGACGAAGGGAAGCAGGTGGTGCTCACACATCGAACGAAAGTCGATGTCGCGGACGAGCACAAGCTCCCCGAGTTCGCCGTCGGCCAGCTCGATCGTGTCGGCGAGATGACTCAACGGGTCGACACTCAATCCGCCGAAGAAGTCCTGGTACGCCGCCGCGACGCGCTTTGGCGTGTCGACCAGGCCGGGGCGCGCCGCATCCTCGCCAATTGCAGCGAGGAGTTCGGCGACGGCGGCTTCGATCCGCACATGGTCAACGCGACCGGTGTCGATAGCGGCCACCGTTGACCTAGGCGGTGGCGATGCCGGGCGACTTGCGCGGACGAGTGGTGCGCTTCGGCTTGGACGAGTTGTCGGACTGCACTCCGCCGTCCACCACACCGGCGTCGATCGGAGCCTTGGAGGGCACCTTCACGGCCGGGAGGTCGGAGAGCGGGCGCTCCTTGCTCGAGAGCCACTGCGGGCGCTCGGGAAGCTTCTTGACATCCTTGAAAATCTCGGCGAGCTGTTCGTGGTCGAGCGTCTCTTTTTCGAGGAGCTCGGCCGCGAGCTTGTCGAGCACCTCGCGGTTCTCGTTGATGACCTGCCACGCCTCGGTGTGCGCCTGCTCGATCAGCAGTCGCACCTCGGCGTCGACCGTCTCGGCCATGTTCTCCGAGTAGTCGCGCGTGCCACCCATGTCGCGGCCCATGAACGGTTCGTTGCTTCCGCCCGTGAGCTTGACCGATCCGATCGCCGCGCTCATGCCGTATTCGGTGACCATCCGACGAGCGGTGGATGTCGCCTTCTCAATGTCGTTGGATGCGCCGCTGGTCGGGTCGTGGAACACGATCTCCTCAGCGACTCGTCCACCCATCGCATAGGCGAGCTGGTCGAGCAGCTCGTTGCGAGTGATGGAGTACTTGTCCTGCAGCGGAAGCACCATCGTGTATCCGAGGGCGCGTCCACGCGGAAGGATGGTGACCTTCGTGACCGGGTCGGTGTGACGCATCGCTGCCGCCGCGAGCGCGTGTCCGCCCTCGTGGTACGCGGTGATGAGCTTTTCCTTGTCGGCCATGATGCGCGAGCGGCGCTGAGGCCCCGCCATCACGCGATCGACGGCCTCATCGAGAGCACGGTTGTCGATCAGCTGCGCGTGCGAGCGAGCGGTCAGCAGCGCTGCCTCGTTGAGCACGTTGGCCAGGTCTGCGCCGGTGAAGCCAGGCGTCTTGCGAGCGAGAACTTCGAGGTCGACACCGGCCGCGAGCGGCTTGCCGCGTCCGTGTACCTCGAGGATCTGCTTGCGCCCGATGAGGTCGGGGGAGTCGACGCCGATCTGGCGATCGAAACGGCCGGGACGAAGGAGCGCGGGGTCGAGGACGTCCGGACGGTTGGTCGCGGCGATCAGGATGACGTTCGTCTTGACGTCGAATCCGTCCATCTCGACCAGCAGCTGGTTGAGCGTCTGCTCCCGCTCATCGTTACCGCCACCGATGCCGGCACCGCGGTGACGACCGACGGCGTCGATCTCGTCGACGAAGATGATGGACGGCGAGTTCTCCTTGGCCTGCGTGAACAGGTCACGCACGCGGCTCGCGCCGACGCCGACGAACATCTCGACGAAGTCGGATCCGGAGATCGAGTAGAACGGAACCCCCGCCTCGCCGGCGACGGCGCGCGCGAGCAGGGTCTTTCCGGTACCGGGCTGGCCGTAGAGCAGGACGCCCTTGGGGATCTTGGCGCCGACCGCCTGGAACTTCGCCGGCTCCTGGAGGAACTCCTTGATCTCGCCGAGCTCCTCGATCGCCTCTTCACAGCCGGCGACGTCGGCGAACGTCGTCTTCGGCATGTCCTTGCTGATCAGCTTGGCCTTGGACTTGGCGAACTGCATCACCCGGCCGCCGCCGCCTTGCACCTGGTTCATCAGGAACAGGAAGATCAGCACGATCACCACGAACGGAAGGATGGTGGCAGCCAGCGAACCGAGCAGGCTCGGGTGCGGGACCTTCGAGTCGTACTTGGTGATCTTGTGCGCCGTGACCTGCTTCTGGACCAAGTCGACCAGGCCGGTCTGCTGGCCATCGACCCAGTTCGCGATGACCTTCTTGCCGTCCTTGAGCTCAGCACGCATCTGCTGGTCGCCACCACCCACGAAGGTGATCGACTTGACGTCGCCGTTCGTGATGTGCGCCGTCATCTCTGACGTCTGGATCTGGGTGTATCCGCCGTTGGGTACGAGGAATTGCAGGGCGAGGATGACGCCCAGAACGGCCAGACCGATCCACAACCAGGGACCGCGCAGAATTCGCTTCACGCCCCACATACTCTCAGGTAGTCCTAGGAAGCGCCCCGGCAGTGCTCAGGAAACCCTCGGCGACGCTCAGGAGTAGACGTGCGGGGCCAGAGTCCCGATGTCGCGCAGGTTGCGGTACTTCTCCTGGTAGTCGAGGCCGTAGCCGACAACGAACTCGTTGGGGATGTCCCATCCGACGTACTTCACGGCGATGTCCATCTGGAGCGCCTCGGGTTTGCGCAGCAGCGTGCAGATCTCCAGCGAGGCCGGGTTGCGCGAGGCCAGGTTCGAGATCAGCCACGAGAGCGTGAGGCCGGTGTCGATGATCTCGTCGACCACGATCACGTGCCGGTTGGTGATGTCGGTGTCGAGGTCCTTGAGGATCCGCACGACGCCCGAGGACTTCGTCCCCGACCCGTAGGACGACACCGCCATCCAGTCCATCTCGAGGTGGCGGTTCAGGGCCCGGGCCAGGTCGGCCATCACCATGACCGCGCCGCGCAGGATGCCGACGATCAGGATCTCCCTGCCGGCGTAGTCGGCCTCGATCTTGGCGGCCAGCTCGCGGAGCTTCGTCTGGATCTGCTCCTCGGTGAAAAGGATGTTCACGAGGTCCGGTTCGACATCCGCAGAGTCCATGCGCCGTAGCCTGCCACAGCCCTCTGGGGGAAGAAGCGGGCGGTCGGTGGCGTTGCCCCGGCATGCTCCTCTCGGTCCTCGACCTCGTCCCCGTCCGCAGCGACCAGTCCACCGGCGACGCCCTGGCGGCGACGCTGAGGCTGGCGCGGGTGGCCGACGAGCTCGGGTACGAGCGCTACTGGCTGGCCGAGCACCACAACATGCCGGCCGTCGCGGCCACGAATCCGCCGGTGCTGATCTCCATGGTCGCCGGCGCCACCGAGCGCATCCGGGTCGGCTCGGGTGGGGTGATGCTGCCCAACCACGCACCCCTGGTGGTCGCCGAGCAGTTCGCGCTGCTGGAAGCCGCCTTCCCCGGCCGGATCGATCTCGGCATCGGCCGCGCCCCGGGCACCGACCCGGTCACCAGCTATGCACTGCGGCACGGAGCGGGCGGGGTCACCGACGACGCCGTGAACCAGTTCCCGTCGTACGTCGACAACGTGATCTCGATGATGAGTCCGGGTGGTGTCGGGCTCCAGGTGAACGGCCGCCTGCACGCCCTGAACGCGACCCCTGCGGCGATGTCGCAGCCCGTCGTCTGGCTCCTTGGGTCCTCGGACTACTCGGCCCAGCTGGCCGCGGCCCGTGGACTGCCGTACGTCTTCGCACACCACTTCTCCGGCAACGGCACGGCCGAGGCCCTCGCGCTGTACCGCCAGGGCTTCCAGCCCTCGGAGCACCTGGACTCACCCCGGACGTTCCTCACCGTGAACGTGGTCGTCGCGGCCACCGAGGAGGAGGCCGCGCGGCTGGCGGAACCGCAGCTGCAGGCGATGGTGGCGCTGCGCACCGGTGGAACACTGCGGCCGCAGCGCCTGATCGAAGAGGCCGAATCCGATCCGATCCCGGACGCGCACCTGCCCCTGGTGATGGCGATGCGCCGACGTTGGGTGATCGGAACCCCCGAGTCGGCTGCCGATCGGATCCGCGCACTCGCCGAGGAGTTCGGCGTGGACGAGGTGATGGTGCACCCGGTGGCGGGCGCTTTCGCTGGTACGCCGGTCGATGCCTCGCCTGCGCGCGAGGAGACGTTGAGGCTGCTGGCCGCCGAGCTGACTGACACCACTCTGCGTCCGCCCATGCCCACGACCGCGTGACGTGCCGAGGCCCGACGCGGCGCGTGATCGCGTCAGAATCCGTCGAAGGCCGGAGTTCTGCGACATCTATTTCGGACACGGGTTGTGAGACGCGCGGCGCCGTTGAGCACAAACTCACGGGCATCGAACACAAACGGCCGGTTGTGAGACGAGAGCCTCGCCCACGAAGACGAGCGGCCGCGGTCGGCAGGTTTCCGAGCGATCCACATGGCGGCGCAGTTCGAGCCAGTGCCAACCCAACTATGGTGCCGCCATGGCCGCACCGAGGCACCGATCAATACGACGCATTGTGACCAAGAGCGACGACGGCATCGATGTGCCAAAAGGCGCATCGCCGGAATCAATCGACGGCGTGGAGATTTTCGGTGATCCGACGCACCTGTGGGCCTATGCCTGGTACGGGATCGTGCTCGCCTTCATCTTGGCGGTCGGTGTCGTCGTGTTTGACCGCGGTGGCGGACGTTGGTACGACGTCCCTGCGACTGTTCTCGGTACTCCCGCCATATTCGGTCTCGTACTCGGCGGAGTGTGTCTGAGCTGGAAGCGGCGCGTGCTGCCAGTGTCCTACCGGATCACCGCAGACTCAGTTGCTGTTCTCCGCCATGGCATCGAGGTCGCCTCCTACCCGCACGCGGACATCCGGTCTGCCACGTTCGTCGGCGTTATGGACTATCGCGCGATCCTCACCAGGTGGACCTACAACCCGGACTGGCCTCACCTACGTCTTGAGGTCACGCGAGGTGCGGATCTGCAACGGATCGACCTACCGGAAATCATGATCTGGGGTCGCGATCAGATCCATGAAGCCGAAAGAGTGGTCCGAGCGACGCTTCGCCTGTGATACTGCCCAGCCGTATCAGCGCGAACGTCCGAGTCTTCTCGGAACCCTCCCGTTACGCCCATCGACGGAGCAGCGATGCTGAGTCGGTCAGATGACGCCGCGAGGTTGGATCCGTGCAGTCTCCGCTCTGAGCCCGAGGCCGCGTTCTCCGAGATGACACCATTGAGTGCATGGAGCAAGATTCCGATTGTTCGCAGAGAGCTCGGCGAGGCAGGGCCCTAGCACCCAGTGCAGGAGTCCCCGAGGCTGACTACGAACTTCTGCTGTTGCTCCTAGACCCCGAAGACACC
>JAODMY010000132.1 GCA_025465535.1 Glaciihabitans sp. | reverse complement strand
CGGGTTCGCTGTCCCGGGCTGGCTTGCAACCGGCGTCGACCGTGGCCTGCCGAACCCCTGCGCCGCGAGTGCGGTGCGCCTGGCCTGCGCGTTCGACAGGACCCGGACTTCGGAAGGCGACACGCCTCCGACTGTATCGGGAGCCGCCGACCTTCGCCGATGAATGACGGCGAGCAGGCTACTGCTGCGTTTCCTTCAACCCGGGCAACTCGGCGACGCTACCAAGGATGTAGTCGTGCGGAACCGTGGACAACTGCTCCCGCGTGAGCTGGCCGGTGACCACTCCCACCCGCAGAACGCCGGCGTTGTGTGCGGCCTGGAGGTCGACGATGGTGTCGCCGGCGGCGAGAACCGCGCGGACATCCGTCACTCCGGTCCGTTCCATCGCGTGGTGAATGAGATACGGGGCGGGGCGTCCGGCGCGGACATCGGAGGTCGTGACGACCGCGTCGAGCAGATGCCTGTCGCCCTCGCCGGTCGTCCAGCCGAGCGAGTCGAGAATCGGGATGGCGACGTCATCGGAGAATCCGGTCGTGAGCGCGATCCTGATGCCGCGGTCCCGCAGCTCGACCATGGCATCCACAACACCGGGCAGCGCGACCGGGGGCTTCTCCTTGTAGGAGGCGGCGAGGATCGCGCGGAACCGATCGAACGCCGCGGCCGTGCGCAGCGGCGAGGGATCCGATCCGCCGAGCTTCATGAGGGCGGTTATCGCGGTCACCTTGTCGGTGCCCATCCACTCCTGGAGGTCGGAATCGGCGACACTCGCGCCGGTCTCCTCGACGGATTCCGCGAGAGCGACATAGACCGATCCGTGGTCGTCGATCGTCGTTCCTGCCATGTCGAGCGCCACAAGTCCGATCACGTGCTACTCCATTCGGGGATTGGCTTCAGGGTGCCAAAGCCAAGCAAACCGCAGGTGAACATCCGGCCACAACCAGCCGGTCAGCTTGCGGCGATCCCGCCCGTTTCGCCACAGTTGCAGTCGTGAATCACTACATCGCAGAGTCGGACGTCCTCGTCGTTGGCGCGGGAATCGCCGGGCTTGCACACGCCTCCGCCGCGGTTGCGCGTGGCCTCAGCGTCACGATCATCGACCGCGATTCCCGTGCCGTCGGTGCGTCCGTACGCAACTTCGGGCACTGCTGCGTCACCGCGCAATCCGGCGAGCTACTCGAACTCGCGCTCGTCGCCCGGGAGAAGTGGATCGAGCACAGCGCCGCGGCGGGATTCTTCTCCGTCCAGTCGGGAGCGCTGACGCTGGCTCGATCCGCGGCCGAGCTCGCCGTCATCGAGGAACTTGCCGCATCCCGCGAGCCCGGCCAGGTACGCCTTCTCGGCGCTCGGGAGGCACGCGCAGAACTAGGGACCGACACCGGTGCGGATGTGGATGCGGATGCCGCCGCCGATGCCTCGATCCTCGGGGGAGCCCTCCTTCGCGACGACCTCAGAGTCGATCCACGCGAGGCGGTCGGATCGATCGCGGCCTGGCTCGCGTCGCAGCCCGGCGTGAAATTCCTGTGGCGAACGAGCTACCAGGGTGGGGACGGCGGCATTGCGCGGACCACGCGGGGCGACATTCGCGCCGAGCGAACGATTGTCTGTGTCGGTCACGATCTCGACTACCTCTTCCCCGAGCTCGCGGCAGAGCACGAGGTCGAACGCTGTGGCCTGCAGATGCTGCGCGTCGAGGCGCCCGCGGGGTTCCAGGTGCGTCCGGCCGTTCTCACCGGCACGTCGATGCTGCGGTATCCGGCCTTCACCGAGACCTCGGCGGCGGATGCGCTGCGTGCCGAGACGAGGCAGAAGCGTCCAGATCTCCTCGACATCGGGGCGAACGTCATGTTCACGCAGCGACCGGACGGCTCGCTCATCGTGGGCGACAGCCACCGCTACGGCGCGACCATGGATCCGTTCCAGTCCGAGGCGACATCCGAGATCCTGCTGGCCGAGATCGAGCGGATCCTCGGGGTCGCCGAGCTGCGGATTATCGAGCGCTGGCAGGGCATCTATGCCTCGAGCCCGCAGCACCCGTACCTGATCGCGGAGCCGGTTCCCGGAGTGACGACAGCGATCGTCACCTCCGGTGTCGGCATGACGATCTCTTTCGGGCTCGCGGAGAAGACCTTCGCCTCCTTCTAGCCGACACCTTCATCGAACTAGTCGACTTCATCGAATGCCCTCTAAGTGCGGATGTTTGGTCGCCGGCATCCGCAGTTATAGGGCATTCGATGGAATGCGACGACGGGTTCAGCCGGCGAGCACCTCCACGAATGACGCCTCGAGGATGTCGAACGCCCGACGCAGGTCGGTCTCGCGAATCGTGAGCGCCGGGGCCAGCGTCAGGACCGTGCCCATGGTGGTCTTGAAGCTCAGTCCGCGGCGCAGTGCCGCGTAGAGAACGCGCTCCGCGAGCTCCGGATTCGCGCTGCCGTCGGGCCGGACGAGTTCGATCCCGAGCATGAGACCGCGACCGCGGACATCGCCGATGGCCTCGAATCGTTCGGCCATCGCGCGGCCCCGCTCGAGGGCGATGAGCCCGAGTTCCGCCGAGCGCGCGACCAGTCCCTCGTCCTCGATGATCTGCAAGGTGGTGAGCCCGGCTCGGCTCATCACGGGATTCTTCTCGTGCGTGTAGTGGCCGAAGGCCCATTCCGCGCCGACATCGAGATCGGCCCTCGCGATGACCGCCGCGACGGGGATCACGCCGCCGCCGAGTCCCTTCCCGAGGACGAGGATGTCTGGCACGACCCCCTCGTGTTCGTGCGCGAACATGCGGCCGGTTCGCCCGAGTCCGGTCGGGATCTCGTCGAAGATCAGGAGCGTCCCGGTCGCGTCACAACTGCGTCGAACGGCCTGCCAGAACCCCGGCGCCGCCATTTCCGGTACGGCGCGCATCGGCTCGGCGACGAGGGCCGCGACGTCCCCCTGGGTCCGCAGCACGTAGTCGATCAGGTCGGCCAGCGGCTTGCCGCACTCCGCGCTGTGCGGTTCGTCGAAACGGTGGCCGGGCGCGAACCGGTCGTGGAAACAGCCGATCGGTGGGACGTGTTCCGTGCCGGTCAGGAGAGGGCCGATGGGTCCGGTACGGAACAGCTGTTCGCCGCCGACGCTAGCCGCGCCGAAGCCCGCGCCATGGAACGACTCCCAAAACGAGAGGGTCTTGAAGCGTCCGGTCGCGGCGCGAGCGATCTTCAGGGCGACCTCGACGGCGTCCGATCCACCCGTCGTGATGAGCACCCGATCGAGTCCAGGCGGCGTGACCTCGACAAGCTTTTCGGCGAATTCGACGGTCACGCTGCTGGTGAATCGGCGAGGAACGAACGGGAGGTCGGAAAGCTGTTGCGTGAGCGCGCTGACGAGCCGCGGATGCCCGTACCCGATCTGGTGCGCGGAGTTGCCGTGGAAATCGAGGTACGGGGTTCCGTCGGTGCCGAACAGGTATGCACCGTCCGCGCCCTCGAGCGAGGTGAGGCACGGGGTCGACACCGACTGCTTCAAAAAGTGGGCACAGTCGCGCGCGAGGAGGGCCGCATCCCCGGCATCCCGCTGGTCCGACCAGATAACTCGCAGTTTTCCCGAGTTGGTATCGCTCTCGCTCTCGGGGGGAGCAATTGTCATTTTCGTTCCTTTCGCGGCATCTTCGATTGAAACTATCCGCCCGCGTGCGCTGCTTCCACGCTCTCTGCCGAATGTGAACCGATCCTTTGCCATCCGTTCACCAGAGTTGCCTCAGTGCGTAACTCTGCGGCGGGAGGCTTCGGGAGAGCCAGCCCCGGTATCCGATAGTCCTCCCCACAGCGTGGACGCCCGGCGGTCGTCTCATGGAGGTTCACTTGATTACCAAGCGTCACGTCGCGGGCATCGCGCTCGTCGCAGCCGTCGCCGTTTCACTGGCCGCCTGCTCCTCGGGCACCAGCAACGCGAGCAGCACGACCATCAGCAAGGCCAAGGCCGAGACGGCAACCAGCGCGGCAGCGTTTGGCGGAATGGCAGGCCTCGTCGCCGCCGCCAACGCCGAGGGCCAGCTCAACGTCATCACTCTTCCGCCGTCGTGGGCGAACTACGGCAAGATCATCGCGGGCTTCGAGAAGAAGTACCCGAAGATCAAGATCAACTCTGCGAACCCGAACGGATCCAGCGCCGATGAGGTTTCGGCCGCGACCTCGCTGAAGGGCCAGAGCACGGCTCCGGATGTGTTCGACATCGGAACCGCCGTCCTCGACCAGAACCTGAACCTGATGGCGCCCTACAAGGTCGCGAACTGGGCGGACATCCCGGCCGACTTCAAGGATGCGTCGGGCAAGTGGTACTACGACTACACCGGACTCATGTCGATCGGCTACGACTCGACCAAGATCACGACGGCGCCGACCTCGATCACCGATCTTCTCGGCCCGGCCTACAAGAACAAGGTCGCCATCAAGGGCGACCCGACGCAGGCCAACGAGGCTGCCAGCGCCGTCTACCTTGCCGCGCTCGAGAACGGCGGATCGGCTGACAACATCCAGCCCGGCGTCGACTTCTTCAAGAAGCTGAAGGCCGCGGGCAACTTCGTCGGCGTCCTCCCGTCGCAGGCCACGGTCAACTCCGGCGAGACGCCGGTCGTGCTGCAGTGGAGCTACAACAACCTCGCGTGGGGACCGGCCGGCGGATCCGCTGGCAACGCCAACTGGAAGACGGTGGTTCTGCCCGGCACGGCGCTTGGTAGCTACTACAACCAGGCGATCAACGTCGACGCTCCTGACCCGGCCGCGGCCCGCCTGTGGGAAGAGTACATCTACAGCCCCGAGGTGCAGAACCTGTACCTGGCGTCGGGTGCGTACCCGGCAACGCTCGCGGCAATGGAGAAGAACGGGACAGTCGACAAGAGCGTCCTTTCGACCGTCGGCGCCCCGCCGTCGAACTTCGTTCAGCTGACCGCAGCGCAGGCGACCGCCGCAGCGACGGTCCTGACCGCCAATTGGAAGAACGCGATCAAGTAGTAGATCGCACACACAACCAACGAGATAACTGATGACTGCCGCCGTTACCGCAGCGCCAGCCACAACCACGCGCGGCGTCGGGAAACTCTCCCGGCGCCGCAGCGCGGTATGGCTTGGACTCACGCCGTTCGCCGCCTACGTAATCCTGTTTCTTGCGATCCCCGCGGTTCTCGCGGTGGGCAGCGGGTTCTTCGATGACAAGGGTGCCTTCACCTTCAACAACCTGAAGGCCTTCGCCGATCCGAACATCCTCGGCGATTTCGGGGCGACCATCGCGGTCTCGGCGGTGACAGCTGTCGTCGGCGCTATCATCGGCGCAGTCATCTGCTTCGCGCTCCTCGGGACGAAGCCGGATGGCCTGCTTCGCACGATCGTGGATTCCGCGTCCAGCGTTCTCGCGCAGTTCGGCGGCGTCATGCTCGCCTTCGCGTTCATCGCCACGATCGGCAGCCAGGGACTCATCACCCAGTGGCTCGTGCAGGCGGGGCTCACCGCGAACATCTTCAATGACTTCAACAACAACGGCACCCTGATCTACCAGGTGCCCGGTCTCGCGGTCGTCTACCTGTACTTCCAGGTGCCGCTCATGGTCCTGACCTTCATGCCGGCCATGGAGGGACTCAAGGCGACCTGGGGCGAGGCGAACGCCACGCTCGGCGGAACGCGGTTCACCTACTGGACGCGCATCGCGATGCCGATCCTTGCGCCCGCCTTCTTCGGCAGCGTCATCCTGCTGTTCGCGAACTCGTTCTCGTCCTACGCAACGGCGGCCAACCTCATCGACCAGGGCGGAATCACCCCTCTTGACATTCGACAGCAGCTCACGAGCGAAACCGTGCTCGGCGTGCAAAACGTCGCCGGCGTGCTCGCCTTCGGAATGGTCGTGATCATGATCATCGTCATGGTCGCCTATTCCGCGCTCGAGCGCCGCGCCTCGAGGTGGCGTCGATGAGCGCGCCGCGCTACGGCGCCGAGCCGTCGAAGGTCACGCGCACGATCATCCTTGTCGTGGTTGCGATCGTCTTCGTGACGCCGCTCGCCGTGCTCGCGCAGTTCGCACTCCGTGTCGGCCAGCCCAACGCCAAGGGCGTGCAGGCCTACGGCTTCCAGCACTTCGGGGACATCTTCAACCCGGCCAACGCGCTGACCTACGAGCCACTGTTCCAGGGCATCACCAACTCGCTCGTGATCTGCGCCATCACGATCCTGATCGTGCTTGTGCTCCTACTGCCGACCATGATCCTGGTCGAGCTGAAGTTTCCGCACCTGCGGCGCATCCTCGAGTTCGTCTGCATCATCCCGATCACGATCCCGTCGATCGTGCTGGTGGTCGGATTCATCCCGGTCTACTCCATCGTGGCGCAGGTCTTCGGGAGTTCGCCGTGGACACTGGCCTTCGCCATCGGGGTCATCGTCCTTCCCTACGCCTACCGGCCCATCGCCGCCAA
The DNA here is from genome assembly GCA_025465535.1 of Glaciihabitans sp. Classification (GTDB taxonomy): domain Bacteria; phylum Actinomycetota; class Actinomycetes; order Actinomycetales; family Microbacteriaceae; genus Galbitalea. The sequence continues at coordinate 25,228 of JAODMY010000132.1, read as the reverse complement.
CCTGGCCGGCGTCGACGTGGTCACGCTCAGCGAAGCCAGCCGTTCGCTCGGGGCGCACTGGGGCAACGTGCTCTGGTCGGTCATCATCCCGAACCTCCGCCGCGGCATCCTGTCATCCGTCTTCATCACGGTCGCGGTCGTACTCGGCGAGTACACGATCGCGTCGTTCCTCAGCCAGAACACATTCCAGACGGCGCTCGCGCTCATCCAGCAGACGGATCCCTACGTCTCTGCGATCTTCGCGGTGTTCGCCCTGCTCCTGGCGTTCGCAATTCTTCTCATCATCGGGCGCGCCAGTTCCTTCGGGCGCGGCACCTCTCGTCGAAAGGCTCGTAAATCATGACGACCACGGAATCGGTCACCACGGACACCCAGGCGCAGTACATCGCGCGCGAGGGTGCAACGGTGCAGCTTGTCGGCGTGACGAAGGCGTTCTCCGGTCAACTCGCGCTCACCGGCGTCGACCTGACCTTGAAGCCCGGCGAGTTCGTTGCCCTGCTCGGCCCATCGGGCTGTGGCAAGACCACCGTGCTGCGCACGCTGGCCGGTCTCGAGCAGGTCACCGAGGGTCGCATCCTGATCGACGGTGAGGATGTGGCAGACACGCCCGTCAACAAACGGGACATCGGAATGGTGTTCCAGTCGTACTCGCTGTTCCCGCACATGACCGTGCTCGAGAACGTCGAATTCGGCCTTCGGATGCGAAAGGTGGATGCCGCCAGCCGCAAGCACCGTTCGGCCGAAGCCCTCGAGATGGTTGGCCTCGGACACCTTGGTGAGCGGTACGCCCACCAGCTCTCCGGCGGCCAGCAGCAGCGTGTCGCGCTCGCGCGCGCACTGGTCACCCGTCCGCGCGTTCTCCTGCTCGATGAGCCGCTCTCGGCCCTCGACGCCAAGGTGCGCGTGCAGCTTCGGGATGAGATCCGTCGCATCCAGACCGAGCTCGGAATCACGACCCTCTTCGTCACTCACGACCAGGAGGAGGCGCTCGCCGTGGCCGACCGGGTCGCCGTCATGAACTCGGGCAACATCGAACAGATCGGAACGCCGGAGGAACTATACACCGCGCCGGCATCAGCCTTCGTCGCGAACTTCGTCGGGCTGAGCAACCGGGTTCCCGCCGAGCTGAAGAACAACGAGGTTGTCGTCTACGGGCAGAAGCTTGCGCTCCTGGGGGCGGCGCAGCCGGATGGATCCGTGCTCGCGATGATCCGACCGGAGGACATCGTGTTCGAGCCGGCTGGATCGGCAACTGGCCCATCAGCAACTGGCTTGTCAGCGACCGTCGTCGCATCCAGCTTCCTCGGGAGCTTCCGTCGCACCCAGCTGCGGCTCGCGGACGACGCGATCCTCTCGGTGCAACACGACGTGAGCGAGCGCTACGAGCCGGGCGAAAGCGTACGGCTGCGACTCAAGGGTCACGCGGTGTCCGTGGCACCTCGCCCGTAGCCCGCCGAGTGGTCGGGGCGAGTGCACAGACACGTCCTAGACTGATCCGATGAAGCTCTGGAGAGCGCGCCCCGCTGCGCCAAACACGGTCGCACGCAGAACGCTCACCGGCCCGGATCGCAAGCGTGCAGTCGAGGAGTCGATCCCGATCGCGGTCGAAATCGCGGGCCAGTGGGCTTGGCGACTTCTCGCGATCATCGGGGTTCTCATCGTCTTCGGGCTCCTGATTATCTCGCTCAAAGAGATCGTCATCCCGTTCATGATCGCGCTGCTCATCTCGGGGTTGCTCGCGCCGTTCAAGTCGTTTTTGATGCGTCACCGCTGGCCAAAATGGCTCGCGGTCCTGGTCGCGATGCTGCTCGCGGTCATCGTTCTCGGCGGCCTGATCTTCATCGTGGTCGCCCAGGTCAAGAGCGGGCTGCCCAACCTCGAAAAGCAGTCGGTCAAGGCCTACGCCGACTTCAAGAGTTTCCTCGCGTCGCCGCCGTTCAATATCTCCAATTCGCAGTACCAGGCCTCGATCGACGCAATCTTCACCTCCGTCAAAGCGGGTAGCGGGGCGCTGCTCTCCGGGGCGGGGATCGTGGCTTCGACCACGGGCCACGTCCTCGCCGGGATTCTGTTGATCGTCTTCTCGACGCTGTTCATCGTTCTCGATGGCGTACGGATCTGGGCCTGGATCGTCCGGCTGTTCCCGCGTCGCGCACGCGTCACCGTGGACGGTGCCGGTCAGGCGGGTTGGCTGACCCTCACAGCCTTCGTGCGGGTGCAGGTCATCGTCGCCGCCGTGGATGCCGTCGGCATCGGGATCGGCGCCTTCGCGCTGCAACTTCCGCTGGCCATCCCGATCGCCATCCTCGTCTTCCTCGGCTCATTCATTCCCGTCGTCGGTGTGGTCCTCACCGGGGCGATCGCCGTGTTCGTCGCGCTCGTTTACGAGGGGCCGCTTCAGGCGATCATCATGCTGGCCGTTGTCGTGGTGGTCCACCTCAGTGAGAGCCACGGCCTGCAGCCGTTCGTGATGGGCACGGCAGTCAAGGTGCATCCGCTGGCCGTCGTGCTCGCCGTCGCGGCCGGATCCTTCGTCGCCGGGATCGCCGGAGCGCTGTTCGCGGTACCGCTCGTGGCCGTCATCAATGTCATCGTCAAATACATCGCTGAAGGCGAGTGGCGGGCGAGTCCGAATCTCGAGGTAAAGGATGTGATCAACGTCCATGAGTGAGGTTGTTGCGGTTCAGGTTGGCGAGGCCTCATTCCCGGGGCCGACGCTGGCCGATTTCGAGGCCGCACGGGTAACTGTCGACGACGTCGTCGACCAGACGCCGATGGAGAGCTCGCGCTACCTCTCCGAGGTGCTCGGCTCCGATGTCTGGCTGAAGTGCGAGAACCTGCAGCGCACCGGCTCGTACAAGATCCGCGGGGCGTACAACCGCCTTGTGCACCTGAGCGATGATGAGAAGGCGCGCGGAGTCGTGGCGGCATCGGCGGGCAATCACGCGCAGGGCGTCGCGTTTGCGGCTCGCGAGCTTGGCATTCGGTCCACCATCTTCATGCCAATCGGTGTGGCGCTTCCCAAACTCTCGGCGACCCGTGAGTATGGTGCCGACGTCGAGCTGAGCGGTCACGTCGTCGACGAAACGCTGCGTGCCGCGGCCCAGTTCGCCCGGGACACCGGCGCTGTTTTCATCCATCCGTTCGACCACCCGGATGTCGTGGCCGGCCAGGGCACGCTCGGGCTGGAGATCCTGGACCAGTTGCCACAGGTCGACACCATCATCGTTCCGATCGGCGGCGGGGGGCTCATCTCGGGCGTCGCGAGCGCGGTCAAGCAGAAGGCCGCTGCACTCGGACGGACCATCCGTATCGTCGGGGTGCAGGCTGCCAACGCCGCCGCGTATCCGCAGTCCCTGATCAATGGCGAGCCGACCGAACTCAAGATCGGCTCGACCATCGCCGACGGGATCGCCGTGAGCAAGCCAGGCGTGCTGAACTTCGAGATCATTCGGGATGTCGTGGACGAGGTCATCACGGTCGAGGAGGACGACATCGCGCGCGCGCTGCTCGTCCTCCTCGAGCGTGCGAAGCTCGTGGTCGAGCCGGCCGGCGCCGTCTCGGTCGCCGCCATCCTCGCTGGCAAGGTGCAGGCGAGCGGCACGACAGTCGCCATCCTGAGCGGGGGAAACATCGACCCGCTCGTGATGGAGCGCATCATCAGTCACGGACTCGCGGCGTCGGAGCGTTACCTCAAGTTGCGCATCCCGCTGCCGGATCGCCCCGGCCAGCTCGCGCGAACGGCCGAGATCATCGCCGCCTCAAACGCGAACGTCGTCGAGGTGCTGCACACGCGCCACGGCTCCGGGATGCGGATCAGCGACGTCGAACTCGAACTGCACATCGAGACCCGAGGGCCGGAGCACGCCGAGCTGGTCATGCACAACCTGCGCGAGGCCGGCTACCAGCCCCGCGTCGATTTTTAGTCGCCGCCGTCACTAGCCGCCGTTACTAACAGCCGCCGGTTCTCATAGCCAGTTTGCGCAGGAACTACGGCCGGAAGGTCTCTACCGCGAGAATCTCGACCGCGATCGCTTTGCCGTTGGGTGCCGTGTAGCTCTTCGTGTCGCCGATCTTGAGTCCGATGATCGCGGTGCCGAGCGGGCTCGCCTCGCTGTAGACATCAAGGTCGCTGCCCGCAGCCATTTCGCGGTTGCCGACCAGGAACGTCGACTTGTCGCCCTGGATGTTGGCGGTCACCACGGTTCCGGGCTCGACGACGCCGTGGCTTTCCGGCGCGTGGCCGACGGTGGCCGTGCGCAGCAGCTGCGTGAGGACACGGATCCGCGCCTCGATCTTGCCCTGCTCCTCTTTCGCGGCGTGGTATCCACCGTTCTCCTTGAGGTCGCCTTCCTCGCGGGCGGCTTCGATCTTTTTGGCGATCTCGGTCCGGCCGGCGACGCTCAGATCGTCGAGCTCAGCCGTCAGACGATCGAAAGCATCCTGGGTCAGCCAGGTCACGCTGGTGTCAGACATGGAACTCCTCAAACGAGGAGACCGGCCAGAAGACCGGTCTCGGAAGCGAATATCCCAGCTTAGGTCGGCCAGCAGAGGTAGATCAAGCCGGAGACCGCGGGTTGCGCCGTCCTGACAACAGTGCTGAAGGTGCGCGAGCGTGTGGTGGATGGCGGAATCGTGATGACTTTCCAGCCCACGATCCCGAAATTGATGTCCAGGGCCTGCACCGCGCACTTGGCCTTTTGCCCCGGGTTTTCGGAGAGCTCCCAGCGCACTTCGATCGCCTGGTTGTTCACCCGGACGTTGCCGACATCCGTTGACTCAACGGATGCGCCTGGCACGTCGAGTCCTCCCCAGATTGCCCAGGCCGCGAACACGACGACTATGGCACCAGCGAAGGCGATCGCGATGACCCGGGTTCGCCGCGAACGCTGCTTGGTGCGCCCGTAGCGGGCGTCGATCTTGATCTCAGACACGTACGGCTCCTGCGGTTAGTCTGTACACAGGCTATTGGCTTTTTCCTAGGAGTTTGGTGACACTGCGTCTGCTTGCCGTCCACGCTCATCCGGACGATGAATCGAGCAAGGGATCCGCCACGCTCGCGTACTACCGAAGTCGCGGTGCGCGCGCGATGGTGGTCAGCGCGACCGGTGGTGAGTCTGGCCGCGTCCTCAATGACGCGCTGTTGAGTCATCCCATGGCGGAGCGCGACCTTCCGGGGATGCGTCGTCTCGAGATGGCGAACGCGCAGGCCGCTCTCGACATCGAGCACCGCTGGCTCGGCTACATCGACTCGGGTTGGCCGGAAGACGGTAATCCGATGCCGAGCAACTCCTTCGCGCTGATTCCACTCGAGACCTCGGCCGAACCGCTCGTGCGCATCATCCGCGAGTTCAAGCCGCAGGTGCTGGTCGCCTACGACGAGAACGGCGGCTACCCCCACCCAGACCACATCCGCGCGCACGAGATCGCGATCTACGCGCGGGATGCGGCCGCCGATCCCTCCCGATACCCGGACGCGGGCCCGGCCTGGCAGATTTCGAAGACCTACTACGACCGCATTTTCAACGGTCCACGGATTGCGGCGCTGCACTCGGCGCTCGTCGCCCGCGATCCGGAGGATCCACTGCTCGAGCGATTCACAGAGATGCGCAACTGGGCCGACCGTCCGGATCTGGCGACCACGCACGTCCCGGTGGGCGAATTCTTCGAGTCCCGGGATGCCGCCCTTCTCTCGCACGCGAGCCAGGTCTCGCCCGAGAGCAGCTTCTTCTTCTGGCCGAACGACCTGCAGCGCCAGGCGTGGCCCTACGAGGACTTCCAGCTCGTCGACTCGCTCGTCGAGACCGAACTACCCGAGAGCGATCTGTTCGCGGGAATCAGGGACGAGGAGTCCGCGTGAGTTTTGCATTTCTGGGGGTCGGCATCGGAACCGCCGATCCAACCTCGACCCCGTATCCGGGTTACTCGGGCGACCCCAACCTCATCACGCCGGGTGTCGCGGGTTTCATCGCCATCTTCCTTGTGGCGGTTGCCACCGTGTTCCTGCTGGTCGACATGACCCGTCGCGTCCGTCGCTCGCGCTATCGCGAAGAGGTGCGGGTCAAGCTCGACGCCGAGCAGGCCGAAGCGGATGCCGCGGCTGAGGCCGCCGCGCGCAAGGGCAACCGCAGGCAGTAATTCTCTGGCCGTTGCTGCCTACAACCAGGAAAGGGTTAGAGCGCCGGCGGGTTGGTCGCCACGACCAGGATCCCGACCCAGTGGCTCAGAAACGCGAGCAGCGTCAGCGTGTGGAAGATCTCGTGGAAGCCGAACTTCCCCGGGAAGGGATTCGGTCGCTTCAGCCCGTAGACGACGGCGCCAATGACATAGAAAAGTCCGCCGACGAGAATCAGCGTCATCATCGTCGCATTGGCGTTGTAGAAATCCACGATGTAGGCGAACGACCCGAAGCCGAGTGCCACATACAGCGGCACGTAGAGCCAGCGTGGCGCCCGAATAAAGAAGACCCGGAACAGGATGCCGAGCACTGCCCCGCTCCAGATGATCGACAGGAGGACGGTCGCCTTCGGATGCGGAAGCGCCAGCACCGTGATCGGCGTGTACGACCCGGCGATCAGCAGAAAGATGTTGGCGTGGTCGATGCGCTTGAGCAGCAGCTTGGTCCGCGGCCGCCAGTTGAACCGGTGGTACAGGGCCGAGTTTCCGAAAAGCAGCAGCGACGACAGCACGAAAATGGCCGAACTGACCTTCGCGGGCACGCCATCCGCCAGCACGATGAGGATGATTCCGAGGACGATCGCGAGCGGGAACGTGCCGGCGTGGATCCAGCCCCGCCAGGTCGGCTTGGTCTCGGCGGCCGGAGTTCCAAGCGCATCCTCGAGGAGCGGCACGTGCGGAAGCTCGGGTCCGCCGTCACCAGCACCGTCCTGATTCGGTGCGCTGCCTGTCATTCGTGAACCCTACACCGGCGCATATCCGTGAGTCTGACAGCCAGTTTGGGCTAGCGTTACACCTGTGAGTGATGGAGAGGTGCCGATCGGACGCGGTTTTCTCTACCGCCTCTACCAGCGGCGGATCCGTCGTCATCTCACCAAACAGACCCTTCCGCGACACGTCGCGATGATCATTGACGGCAACCGTCGATGGGCCAGGATTCGCGAACTCGAGACCGCTGCGCACGGCCATCGCGCCGGGGCCGCGAAGTATCACGAGTTCCTCGAGTGGTGCGACGACCTCGGGATCTCGGTCGCGACGCTCTACCTGCTTTCGACCGATAATCTGAGCAGTCGCACCGAGGAAGAGCTGACCGCGCTGTTCAAGATCATCGCGGGACTCGCGGAAGACCTCTCGCATTTCCGCGACTGGCGGGTGCAGCACGTCGGTTCGACCGACGGACTTCCCGACGAGCTCGTCACTGCCCTCAAAGACGCCGAGAACCGCACGAAAGAGAACACGGGCCTGCACATCAACCTTGCGGTCAGCTACGGCGGCCGACGGGAGATCGCGGATGCCATGCGCAGCATCGTCAAGAAGCACCAGAGCGAGGGCGGCGAGCTGGATGCCCTGGCCGAGATCCTCACTCCGGAACTGATCGGTGAGCACCTCTACACCGGGGGCCAACCGGATCCGGATCTCGTTATCCGAACCTCCGGTGAGCAGCGACTGAGCGACTTCATGCTCTGGCAGAGCGCGCACAGCGAGTTCTACTTCGTCGAAGCCCTCGGCCCCGACCTGCGCGAGGTCGACTTCCTTCGCGCGCTTCGCGACTTCTCCCGCAGGCAACGGAGGTTTGGATCGTGACCAATGCCCTGAGTCTCGAGGACTACATCGCCACGTTCGGCGAGGAGCCGGGCTACGTCGACTTTGGTCGTGCCGGTCCTCCGGGGCGCGCGGTCAAGGACGAGGAGTACGCGCAGACCGGACTGCTGCAGAAGGCGCGGTTCGGGACGATCGACAGCCTGTACGAGCAGGATGAACGTGTGCGGGATGCAATCTCCGTGCTCACCCGGTTTCGCACGGACCAGATCGTTTTCCAGCCGAACACGTCCACCGGCCTGATGCACGCCATGTTCGGTGTGACCGGCGGGGTCGCGATGTCGGCGGGGGAGTTCCCGAGCATCACGTTCGCCGCGGTCCGGGCCGCGCAGGCGCTCGGAGTGGTGACGCCGATGTGGATCGAAACAGACCACGGGCGGGTCACGCCTGGCAACCTGCGGGAGCAGCTCACGGCATCCGTCGCTGCCGTCGCGGTCAGTCTCGTCGACTTCCGCACCGGATATCTCGTGGATCTCGAGGGCATCCGCCAGGTCATCGGCGACCGCCTGCTCATCGTCGACGCCATCCAGGGCTTCGGAGTCGTGGATGCGCCATACGAGGTCGCCGACATCGTCGTGTCCGGCGGCCAGAAGTGGACCCGCGCGGGCTGGGGAACCGGCTTCCTCGCGCTGAGCGACCGCGCGCTCGATGCGCTCACCCCCGTCTTCTCGGGGTTCGCCGCAACCGACGAGGAGGGTACCCCCGTCGATGAGGTGTTTCCGCCGACCAAGGGGGCCGGCGCGTTCAGCATCAGTAATCCCGATCCGATCGCGCAGGCGCGGTTCGCCGCAGCCCTCGAGGAGATCGCCGCGGTCAGCGTGCCGGTCATCAACGCCGCGATCGCTGACCGCGTCACGCGCGTCATCGAGCTCGCGGACGAGTACGCGCTGCCCGTCATATCCCCGCGCGACGAGTCCGAGCGGGCCGGCATCGTGGTCGTCGAGCCCCCGGCCGACCAGCTCACCGTGCTCACGGCATCCCTCTACAATCACGGCGTCACGACGACCACCCGTGGCGGCCAGGTGCGGTTGAGTCCGCATGCCACGACCGACGAAGAGACGTTCGAGATGTTGCGCGCCAGTTTCCTCGGGTACGCATCGGCCGTGCGGGTGTGAGCGCTGCCGCGCCCTCCGCAAAATGACAACCTCCCGCGAATTTCATTCGAGGTTCTCGAATGGCCGGGCGTGTCGTTACCGCCGTTTGAGGGCGGACGCTTAGCGTCGGATCATCAGGTAAGTTGCCTGATCGAGACGGCCACACAAGTTCGTTTCGAAACGTATGCGGCCGTCCTCGAGTTGAACAGTTCCGGGTGATTTTTGCTCGGGGATGGAGTGCTCGTGCCACAACTCGCTAACCCTCAGCAGAAGAAAAGCCAGAAAGATTCGGCAGAAGCGAAGGGAAGGCAGGCAGAGCGAACGTACGTTCTCGACACCTCCGTTCTCCTCTCAGATCCGAAGGCGATCTTCCGCTTCGCCGAGCACGCGGTAGTCCTCCCGGTCGTCGTCATTGCCGAACTCGAAGGCAAGCGCAACGATCCGGAGATCGGCTACTTCGCCCGCCAGGCCCTCCGCAATCTCGACGAGCTCCGCGTTCAACACGAGCGCCTCGACTTCCCGATCGCGATCGGCGACAACGGCGGAACACTTCGCGTCGAACTCAATCACTCCAACATGGGCGTGCTGCCGTCCGGCCTTCAGCTCGGCGACAACGACTCCCGGATCCTCGCCGTCGCGCTCAATCTCGCCGGCGACGGACTGGATGTCACGGTCGTCTCCAAAGACCTGCCGCTGCGGGTGAAGGCGGCATCCATCGGGCTCGCGGCCGAAGAATATCGCGCGGAACTCGCCGTCGATTCCGGCTGGACCGGCCAGGCCGATCTCACGCTCTCGAGCGAACAGATGAACCAGCTCTACGACAACGAGAAGCTCTCCACCCGAGCCGTACAGGACCTGCCGGTCAATACCGGGCTCGTGCTGCACTCCGATCGCGGTTCCGCTCTCGGTCGGGTCACCGCTCGCGGCCAGATGCGACTGGTGCGCGGCGACCGCGACCTGTTCGGACTCCACGGACGCAGCGCGGAGCAGCGACTGGCCATCGACCTGCTGCTCGATCCCGAAATCGGCATCGTCTCGCTCGGGGGACGCGCCGGAACCGGAAAGTCGGCCCTCGCACTGTGCGCCGGGCTTGAAGCGGTCCTCGAAAAGCAGCAGCACCGCAAGATAATGGTCTTTCGCCCGCTCTACGCGGTCGGCGGCCAGGAGCTCGGTTACCTGCCGGGCGACGCCAGCGAAAAGATGAACCCGTGGGCGCAAGCCGTGTTCGACACACTCGGTTCTGTCGTCTCGCAGAATGTCATGGATGAGGTCGTCGAGCGCGGCATCCTCGAGGTTCTGCCGCTGACACACATTCGCGGCCGCTCGCTGCACGACGCGTTCGTGATCGTGGATGAGGCACAGTCGCTCGAGCGGAACGTCCTGCTGACGGTGCTGTCCCGGATCGGACAGAACTCGCGGGTCGTACTGACCCACGACGTTGCCCAGCGCGACAACCTCCGGGTCGGACGGCACGACGGGGTCGCCTCGGTCATCGAGACGCTCAAGGATCACCCGTTGTTCGCGCACATCACGCTGACCCGGTCGGAGCGGTCGGCGATTGCGGCACTGGTGACCGAGATGCTGGAGTCGAACGAGCTGGCTTAACACGGGGGCGCTCCCGCGCGCGGTGGAGCTATGGCAATCGCGCCAGCGATTGCGCGACCCCAGCGCCGACTGAGCCTGCGAAGGAGGGTCTACGTCGGCCCCGGTTTCGACACGCGTGCTCCCCTGTCGACAATTGTTTGTTGGTTGAGTAGCGCGCGCCCTCTCGGGCCCACGCGTATCGAAAACCCTCTCTCGCTGGTGCTGGTTGAGCGCGGTGGAGCTGTGGCAGTCGGGCCAGCGATTGCCCCACCTCAGCGCCCGATCGCGCCTGCGCAATGTAGGCGTTTCCGGCCTCTAATCACGAATAGTTCCTACTTGGGCGCACATCCATGAAAAGTTCCTACTTTCCATCTTCGCGGTCAGGAGAACCTTGATTGGCTTGCGCCATTGGCCCGAACAGCGGTGTCACTGGGTTCCTCGCGCCCTTGAAAACGTAGCTGTCGTGTCACCAACATTTGTTGGTTGAGTAGCGCGCGCCCTCTGGGGCGCACGCGTATCGAAACCCGCCCCCTGTGGACAGCTTGCCCGCGAGCTACTCGGCTCTGGGTAACCTCTCCGCATGACCACGACGAGCGCACGGCTGCATGCCCGCAGCCGCGTTGCGCTCGCGCTACGACAGGAACCCGGTGGCCGCCGAAACGTGCCTGCACGGGTCGCGCGGTGGGCGGTCGTTGCGGCCCTCGGTGTGATTGCGGTGACCGCGACGGGGCCGACGCTGGCGGCCATTCCGGTCTTCTACCTCGCGGTGGTGACTCCGGAGTTGATGCGGATCGACCTGCGCGAGCACCGGTTGCCGAATCAACTCGTGGTGCCGGGCATCGGGATCGGGCTGCTGACGTGGGCGATCGAGTCGCTGGCGACCGGACGCCCGGTGCTGACGCCGATCGTCGCTGGGTCGGCATCCGCCCTGTTTCTGCTGGCGCTCTGCGTGTTCGGCGGAATCGGGATGGGCGACGTCAAGCTCGCCGCGGCACTCGGGCTCGCGTCATGGGTGCCGTTCGTCGGTGTGCTGTCGCCCGTCATCGGATTTCTCGTCGGCGGTGTCGCAAGCGTCGTGCTGATCGTCCGTCGAGGGCGCGCCAATAAGCACGACAGCGCCAACAACAGTGCCAGCGACAACAGGCTCGGCAAACGGATGGCGTTCGGGCCCTACCTGCTGGCCGGATTCTGGATCGCCGTCGCGCTGGTCGCCTGGGTGCGGGTGCTCTAGCGGGCTTGCCTAGCGGGCGTGTCTAGCCGGGGTGGGTCATCGACAGGACGTCGAGCCTGGTGTCGAGATCCTCGAGGGTGATCTCGCCGCGTTCGACGAAACCGAGGTCGATGACCGACTGGCGCACCGTGATGCCTTCCGCAACGGCGTGCTTCGCGACCTTTGCCGCCGCCTCGTAGCCGATGACTCGGTTGAGCGGGGTAACGATCGAGGGCGACGACTCGGCCATGGCGCGGGCGCGCTCGAGGTTCGCGGTCAGGCCATCCACTGTCGTGTCGGCGAGGAGGCGCGTCGAGTTCGCCAGAAGACGAATCGACTCGAGCAGCGAGGTCGCCATCACCGGGATCGCGACGTTGAGCTCGAACGCTCCCGTTGCTCCAGCCCAGGCGATGGTCGCATCATTGCCGATGACCTTCGCGCAGACCTGGATGACGGCCTCCGGAATCACCGGGTTGACCTTGCCAGGCATGATGGATGACCCGGGCTGCAGGTCTGGGATGTGCAGTTCTCCGAGGCCCGTGTTCGGCCCAGAGCCCATCCAGCGCAGGTCGTTGCAGATCTTCGTGAGCGAAACCGCGATGACCCGGAGCGCTCCGGATGCCTCGACCAGCCCGTCCCGCGCGCCCTGTGCCTCGAAGTGGTCGAGGGCCTCTGTGATCGGAAGGCCGGTCTCCGTCGCCAACAACTCGATGACCTTCTGCGGGAATCCGAGCGGGGTATTGATGCCGGTTCCGGTTGCTGTGCCGCCGAGTGGAACCTCGGCAACACGGACGATCGTCGACTGGATGCGCTGGACCCCGAGACGAATCTGGCGCGCGTAGCCCGCGAATTCCTGTCCGAGGGTCACGGGAGTGGCATCCATCAGGTGGGTGCGACCCGACTTGACGGCGGTCTTCCAGAGCTCTGCCTTGACCTCGAGCGACGCGGCAAGATGATCGAGCGACGGGATGAGCTGCTCAAGGAGTGCGCCCGTGACCGCGACGTGAACGGAGGTCGGGAACACGTCGTTCGAGGACTGCGACGCGTTGACGTGGTCGTTGGGGTGCACCGGCGCACCGAGGTATTCGGTTGCGAGGGTCGCGAGCACCTCGTTGATGTTCATGTTGCTGGAGGTGCCGCTACCGGTCTGGTAGACGTCGATCGGAAACTGGTCGTGGTGGTGCCCGGCGATGATGGTGTCCGCTGCCTGGGCGATGGCATCGGCGATCTTGGCATCGAGCACGCCGAGGGAGGCGTTGGCCACCGCGGCCGACTTCTTGATGCGCGCGAGGGCGACGATCTGCGCTTGTTCGAGGCCGGATCCGGAGATGGGGAAGTTCTCGACCGCGCGCTGGGTCTGCGCTCCGTAAAGGGCGTCGACGGGAACCCGTACCTCGCCCATGGTGTCGTGTTCGATTCGGTAATCCGGCGTGCTTGCCACTGGCGGTATTCCTCTTTCGTGAGTGAGTGTTCAGCGTGCGTGTTGGCGATGGTGGATCTAGGCGAGCTTCAGGTCACCGACGACGATGTCGGGCTCGGCCCTGCCCTCGAACAGGCGGTAATTGGCGCCCACGATAGCCAGCGTACCCGCGGCTATTGCGTCGCTGATGAGCTCTGATTCTTCGAGGAGTTCGGCGATCGTGTCACGAAGGTGCTCGCGGCCGACATCCGAACTGTCGATGGACGCTGGGTCGATCGCGCCGGTGGCGGGCCCGCCGTGCTGGAGGGCGACGCGACGCACCGCGGGCACGATCCGGGAAATCAGATTCGAGATGTGCGGCGGCAGGGGAGTGGCATCAGGCGCCTGCGATTCGATCGCTGCCGCCACCGCGCCGCACTGGTCGTGCCCGAGTACGACGATGAGCGGGACGTGCAGCGTGGCCACCGCATACTCAAGGGAACCGAGCACGCTCTCTGAGATGACCTGGCCCGCGTTGCGGATCACAAACAGATCGCCGATGCCCTTGTCGAAGATGATCTCGGCCGCGAGGCGCGAGTCGCTGCAACCGAAGAGAGCCGCGAGGGGCTCCTGCGCGTGCGACACCTCCTCGCGTCGCTCGACATCCTGCCTCGGGTGCAGCGGAGCGCCGGCGACGAACCGCTCGTTGCCGCGCGCCATCTCGTGCCAGGCGATGGCGGGCGTGCGTTCGACCCGTGTCATCTCAGCCTCCGTTTCCAGCCGCTAGTTGGGCTCCGATCGCGGCCGCGAGTTCGTGCACTTCTTCGTGCTGGGCGCTTCCGTGCAGCACGTAGCGCGTCGTACCGACGGTCGCCGCGAGGGAGTACTGGAAGTTGCCGGTCGTCACGGATGCCGTGCGATCGTAGACGGTCCAGCGGATGCCGTCGATAGTGGTGTGCCCGGTTGGCTGTTGCGTGCCAAGGATGCTGCCGAACCAGGTGTCCGAGGTTTTCACGCCCTCTTCGATCGCAATGAACTGCTGCTTGGGCGTGATGAGGCCGACGTACCAGTTGACGTCATTTGCACTGTCCGACTTCAGCTCTGCGTCGTTCGACTTCCAGCCACTCGGCAGGACGGGCGCGGCGAGCGTCGCCGTGATCCCCGGCTGTGCGCTCTTCGCCACGGCCCGGTAGTCGACGTAGTGCGTGAGGGTGTTGTCCGGACGCACGACGACCAGGACCGTGAAGAGCACGACGACAAGCGAGGCGAGCAGGGCGAGAATGAGGTTGCGCGTGGTCTGGTTGGCGCGGTGAGCCCGGGAATTCTCGGCCTTGCGTGCCGCGGTCTCCTCAGGGGTCTCCGGCCTGCCGAGTTCCGCGACAATTCGCGGCGGTTTGCCGCCGCCATTCGAAATCGACATACCTACTCGGTCACCGCCGCGCGCGCCGCATCCAGTCGTGCCTTCGCGCCGACCAGCCACTCCTCGCAGCGCTTGGCGAGTGCTTCGCCGCGCTCCCAGAGGGCCAGTGATTCTTCGAGGGTGGATGACCCCTGCTCGAGTTCGTTCACGACTCGAACGAGTTCGTCGCGCGCCTGTTCGTAACTGAGGTCGGCAATGCCTTCTGCGGACCCACGGTCGGCAGCGGCTGAGGGGGGTTTAACTGCCACGGTGCAATCCTAACTATCGTCGCCGGGAGTCGTTTCGGCGTCTCCCGCGACCGCGGACAACTTCCCGTCCGCGACGGTGAGAAGGAGCAGAGTGCCCTTCGGCGCATCCTTCGCGGCCCGAAGCGCGAGACCGCTCGGCAGCTGGGCGATGGCATAACCGCGATCGAGAGTGCGCTGCGGCGAGAGGGCACGAAGGTGCCCGGACAACTCGCCGACGCGGGCAGCCGCCCGATCGAGCGTGAGGCTGAGCAGCTCGCTGCCGCGGGCGACGTAGCGAGAGAGTTCTTCTGCCCGGGAATCCACGAGCCAGTTCGAGTTCGCCAGAACGGGCCTTGTCCGCAGTTGCTCGAGACGGTCGATCTCGGCATTGATGAGATTGGTGACTCGAGAACCGATGCGGGAGCGGGCCTGCTGGACGCGCGCGATCTCCTCGGCAACATCCGGCACGACCCGCTTGGCCGCGTCCGTCGGAGTGGATGCCCGGAGGTCTGCGACGTCGTCGAGCAGTGGTCGATCGGCCTCGTGCCCGATCGCGCTCACGATCGGCGTGACGCAGGCCGCCGCGGTTCGCACCAGGGATTCGTCGCTGAAGACCAGCAGGTTCTGGAAGTCCCCGCCGCCTCGAGCGACGATGATGACCTCGACGTCAGGATCGGCGTCGAGTTTCTTCAACGCCGTCGTCACCTCGCTCACGGCACGATCGCCCTGCACGGCCGCGTAGGCGATCCGAAACTCGACGGCGGGCCAACGCAGCTGGGCGTTTCGGAGGACATCCTTTTCCGCATCGCTGTCGCGCCCCGTGATGAGTCCGATGACCTGGGGGAGAAAGGGCAGCGGCTTCCTACGGTCGGCATCGAACAGCCCCTCGGCGCGCAGAGTCTGGCGCAACCGCTCGAGCCGCTCGAGCAGGTCACCGAGCCCGACGTGCCGCATCTCGAACACCTGCATCGTGAGCGTGCCGCCCTTGACCCAGTAGTTCGGCTTCACAAGGGCGACAACGCGGTCACCCTGCTTCAGGTCATCCGGAACCTTCGCTCGAACGGACGACCAGATGTTGAACGAGATCGTTGCGTCGGCTTCCAGGTCTTTAAGCTTGCCGTACACGTTGCCGCCGGAGACGCCCCACTGCGTGATTTCGCCCTCGACCCACGCGGTGCCGAGCTTGTCGATCCAGCCTTTGACCTTGGCCGAGAAGAGCGCGATGGGCCAGGGCGCATCGATCGTCGGAGCCCCGGTGTTTGTTGCCCCGGTATTTGTACGTCCGGCGGTGGTCTGCGCGGTGTTGCTCACGAATCGCCTCCGACCGCTGGCTCGCCGACGTACTCGTGCGCCTCGCGTGTCAGTTCGGACCAGAACGTGCGATCGGCCACTCGAACGAGTTCGCGGGACACAACCCCATCGGTCCTGAAGCGCTTTGCGATGCCGCGGGATGCGAGGTCGGCTGCGCGGGCGGCCGGCAGATCGACGACCAGATCGTTGCCGTCAAGGTAGGCGAACGGCTTGCCGTGGACGAGGATCGCGCCATCCGCAATCGTGACGCCCTCTTCTTCGGCAAATTCGATTGTCAGGTTTTCGTATGCCTCTGCGGCAAGTGCGCTCGCCATGGTCATCTCCTGCTTGCCCGGATGCCCTCCCGGTAGAATCGAAACCGTGAGCACCATATCTAACGGCGCCGCCGTCAGCCTCGAATTTCCGCGGGTTCCCGCGGTACGTAACAGGCTACGGGACAACCCCGTCACGGGGTCGAAGCGAGTACTGCTCGCGGCCCCGCGCGGATACTGTGCGGGAGTGGACCGCGCCGTGATCGCGGTCGAGAAAGCCCTCGAGAAATTCGGCGCTCCCGTCTACGTCCGCAAGCAGATCGTGCACAACATCCACGTCGTATCGACCCTCGAGGAACGGGGCGCCATCTTTGTCGATGACGTCGTCGAGTTTCCGGAGGGTGCCCACATCGTCTTCAGCGCGCACGGCGTCTCACCGGCCGTCGTGCAGGGTGCGGCCGACCGCGGGCTCGACGCCATCGACGCGACCTGCCCGCTCGTCACCAAGGTGCATCGCGAGGCCACCCGGTTCGCGCGGGACGACTACGAGATCCTGCTCATCGGCCACCGCGGCCACGAAGAGGTCGAGGGCACAATGGGCCACGCGCCGGAGCGCACCACTCTCGTGAACAGTCCGGCCGACGTCGCGAACGTCACGGTGAAGAACCCCGACCACGTCGTCTGGCTCTCGCAGACCACGCTCAGCGTCGACGAGACGATGGAAACGGTCAAGCTCCTCCGCGAGCGGTTCCCGAACCTGCAGGATCCACCGAGCGACGACATCTGTTACGCAACCCAGAACCGCCAGGTCGCCATCAAGAAGGTCGCAGAGCAGGCGGAACTGGTGATCGTGGTCGGCTCGGCCAACAGCTCCAACACCGTCCGACTCGTGGATGTCGCGCTCGAGAACGGTGCCGCGGCCGCGTACCGCGTCGACTACGCGAGCGAGATCCGACAGGAGTGGCTGGATGGGATCGCGACGGTGGGCGTGACCTCCGGAGCATCCGTTCCCGAGGTGCTCGTGCAGGAGGTTCTCGATGATCTCGCGGACGCCGGCTACGGGTCCGTGGAGCGGGTCGTCACCGCGGAGGAAGACCTCATGTTCTCGCTTCCGCGCGAACTTCGCACGGATGCAGAAGGCAACCCCGATGAGCGCGGACTCGGCGGCCGCACCCGCCGCCTGGATTGGCAGTGAACTATGTCTGACGAACGACCCCGACCGCAGTACGGCGAATACGCGACGCCGGAGCAGCAGGCGCATGCCATGGGCAAGCGCCCGATCCCGCCGCTCCGCCAGCTGCCGGAGATGCCGCCATCGCCCGACCCGGCGAACAGGGTGCTCGATCCGGCCGAGGGGATCGGTAGCGCACCGCGAGCGACCGGCCATCCCGTCGATCGGGTCTTCACAATCGTGCTGCTCGGTCTCGGCCTGTTCCAGCTCCTGGACAGCATCCAGGGCTACCTCGACTTCAGGGTCGCCCTGAATCAGCTGGCCACCGAGTTCGGGCTCAACTACGCCGCACCGGCAGCCGCGACACAGGCGGGCTACTGGATTCTCGCCAGCAATATTGTGCTCCTGGTGTTGACGGCGGTCGTGGCGATCCGCTTCGTGCGCCGTTCACGCATCGCGTTCTATGTCCCGTTGATCGGGTACGTGCTGTTCGAGATCGTGATGGTGACCATCGTTATGACGATCGTCCCGAGCTTCACCCACCTCATGTCCGGCTATCTGACCAGCACGCAGTAGAGCGAGCCGTTGGCGTCGCGAGACCGGGCATGTGATTGTCTGTTCACGTGACCAACGGCATCGCACGAATCCCCGTCCTGCCGCGCAAGGTGGCGGCAGGAATTACCGTCTTTGCGATGACTCGCGGCGGCTGGGCGATTGCCGGCGTAACGCTGTTGATTTCGATCCCCGGCATGGTCGACCTCTACGCGCGTCACGGCTATCCACCGGATCTCGCGCTGCCGATCGCTCCGATTGTCATCATGCTTCTCCTCATCGTGGCCATGCTGGTCAGGCCGTCGCGAGGGACGCTCGCCGCATACGTCCTCATCGGCGCCTTCTGCGTTTACATCGGTCTGTATGGCGTACTCAGCGAACACCCCTCACTCGTCCCGAACGCGCTCATCCTGATCAATCGCCCGGCCACGGTTCTCGTGCTCGTCGGGACGATCGGATCCAGGCCGCTATTTGCCGTGCTGTGGGGCGTTTGCGGATTCCTGGCGGGCGAAGGGGCGACGCTGCTGGTGAGCATCCAGCTCGGCCAGCCCGTGCACTACGGCTATGGCCCGTTGGTCACGCTGGCGTTCTACAGCGCGGCGTTTGCCGGACTTTCGTTCATCCAGCGGGCACAACGCGGCCGTGTTCCCGACTTCCTTCGCCTGAGGCACGAGTCGAGACGGCTCGAGGCGGTGCGGACGTTCGAGCAGCGCTCGGTCGCGCTCCTGCACGACACGGTTCTGAACGATCTTGCGCTCGTAATCAATGGCCCCGAGGTCGTGGACGCCCCGATGCGTGACCGGATGCTGCAGGACGTCGCCACCCTCGCCCGCACCGACGTGCTCGGGGGGATCGAGCCGGGCAGGGTCATCGATCCGAGCGATGCGTCGCTCCGTAACCAGGTCGTCATGCTCATCACCGACTACCAGTGGCGTGGTCTCACTGTTGACGTAACCGGCGACAGCGGCGCGGCAATATTCCGCGCGACACCCGAAACAATCGAGGCGACTATTGGCGCGCTCCGTGCGTGCCTCGAGAACGTCGTTCGGCACTCCGGTCGCGACTTCGCGGAGATCATCGTGAGCGCAACCGACACCTCCATCACCTGGACGGTCAGCGACGACGGGGTCGGCTTCGACGTCGCGGCCGTCCCTCGCGATCGACTCGGACTTCGATCATCCGTTCGCCAGCGGGTCGAGGCAGCGGGCGGGGCGGTCAGGATCTTCTCCGCCCCCGGCGCTGGCACGTCGGTGCTGATTACGCTGCCGCTTCTCGGCGCACCCACGATCGCCAGCTCGATCCAACCCACAGGGGGCCCCGATGCATAGCGCCTGGACCAGGTCGCCGCAGGAGGTCGACCCGCTCAGCTGGTTCGCCGGCCCACGTCTCCCGACGATGTTCGCGATCGCGGCCGTCATCCAGGGCATCGTGATCACGATCCTCTTCTGGGACAACTGGTCGAGTGTCGGCCTGCAGTTCGTGGCGATGGCGTTCTTTCTGCTCGCCGGTTGGCGGACCACGGTGCACGCGCAGCCGAACCGACGCAGGCTCGGCGCGCGGGAGGCCGCGGTGGCGCTCGCGATCGGAACGGTCGGCCTGGTCACTTCGTCGATCGGTACGGTGAACAGCACGGTGCCGCTCCAGCAGTGGTGGCCAGGGCTCGCGCTCGGTGCGACACTCGCGAGCCTCGCCCCCTACTCGTCCGCGCGCCAGATGATCCGCTATTCGATCCCAACCCTCGTCATTGTCGGGATCGATGGTGGGCTGGTCTTCTCGACGATCAGGAACTACTGGCCGCCGCTTGGCATCATCGTGATCTCGACCGGTCCGGTCGTGGTCGCCGCGGCCGCTTCCATCGTGTTCTGCTACGTGGTCGTCGAACGGACGCTCGCCTACCTCGAGACCTCCGCAGGGGACGAGGAGGTCTACTCGGCCGCCGAGCCGATGGATGACGACGAGGCGCTGGACAGAATCGCGCGAGTCAGTGCCCGAGTCGCACCGTTCATCGAGGGCGTCGCCCACTCGGGCGTGATCACCCCGGCCGATCGTGCCCTCGCCGCGCAGATCGCCCGCACGCTGCGCTCCGAGCTGGTGACCGTCAACGACAGAAGCTGGCTCGACACCCTCGCCCAACAGACCGGCATGGTCGTGAGCGATCCGGGGCGACTCGCGGGTGGCATGAACGAGTCCCAGCGCGCCGCCCTTCGCGGGCTCCTCGTCGCCGCGCACGACAGCACGGTCGTCGACCAGCAGACCGTCCTGATCGAGCTGCGTGCCCAACCGGACGGGTCAACCGCTGTCGCGCTCAGCATCGACCTCGACCTGCCAGAGGGCAGGCGGCTGCGAAGGCTCGCGCCGTATTACCTGACGCTCATGACGACGGTGGACGACCTGTCATGGGATGACGGCCGGATCACCCAGCTCAACTTCAAGATCCCGCCGACCCGGTAGGGCCGACCCGCGACGCTATTTGCCGCTGTGCCCCGCCGAACCGAGCTGCTTGGTCGCCTCGACCACTCGGGCGGCCATGGCTGTCTCGGCAAGCTTGCCCCAGGCGCGCGGGTCGTAGATCTTCTTGTTGCCGACCTCGCCATCCACCTTGAGGAAGCCGTCGTAGTTTTTCAGGACCGTGTCGGCGATGGAGCGGCTGTACGCGTACTGGGTGTCGGTGTCGATGTTCATCTTCACGACACCGTTCGCGACCGCCTCGGCGATCTCGGCGTCGCTCGATCCCGATCCACCGTGGAAGACCAGGTCGAGTGGGTGCGCCTTTGTGCCGTACTTCTTCTCGAGCCCGGCCTGGATCTCGCCGAGCAGGTCGGGTCGCAGCTTGACGTTGCCCGGCTTGTACACACCGTGGACGTTGCCGAACGTCAGCGCGGCCATGTAGCGACCGTTCTCGCCGAGGCCGAGGGCGTCGACCACCGCGATGGCGTCCTCGAGGGTCGTGTAGAGGTTCTCGTTGATGTCGTGGCTCACGCCGTCCTCTTCGCCGCCGACGACGCCGATCTCGACCTCGAGGATCGCGTTGATCGCCTTCATGCGGGGGAGCAGCGTCTTTGCGATCTCAATGTTTTCGGCGAGAGGAACAGCCGAGCCGTCCCACATGTGCGACTGGAAGATCGGGTTGCGACCGGCCTTGACCTCGGCCTCGGAGGCTGCGATGAGGGGCATGACGAAGCCGTCCAGCGCATCCTTCGGGCAGTGGTCGGTGTGAAGCGCGACGGTGACGGGGTAATTCTTGGCGACCTCGGTGACGAACGCCGCGAAGGCGAGGGCCCCGGATGCGCGGTTCTTCACGCTCTGCCCGGCGAAGTAGTCGGCACCGCCGGTTGTCACCTGGATGATGCCATCCGACTCTGCCTCGCTCAGTCCCTGCAGAACCGAGTTGATCGTCGAGGAGGACGACACGTTGACGGCGGGATACGCAAACCCGTTCTTCTTCGCCTTGTCGAGCATTTCGGCATACTGCTCGGGGGTTGCAACAGGCATGAAGACTCCTTGAGTGTGGCGGGGATGATCGACCTAAAGTCTACCGAGCGCAGTTTGGGTAGGCTGGACCCAGCGTTGATTCCGAACGGGATCGCCACCACCATCGCTGATTCCACTTGAGGACCCTTTGGTGAACCCCGATATCGCAACGCTCTTCCTTAACCCGGACCGCAACCTCGGCATGGAGCTCGTGCGCGCGACCGAAGCCGCCGCCATCCGCGCTGTTCCATTCATCGGCCGCGGCGACAAGCTTGCCGCCGATGGAGCCGCCGTCGACGCCATGCGCACGTTCCTCGGAACGGTCAACTTCGATGGAGTCGTCGTCATCGGCGAGGGCGAGAAAGACCACGCGCCCATGCTGTTCAACGGCGAGCACGTCGGCAACGGAAACGGTCCGGCGGCAGACATCGCGGTTGACCCGATCGACGGCACCTCGCTGACCGCGGCTGGTCGACAGAACGCGCTTTCGATGATCGCGGTGGCCGATCGCGGGAGCATGCTCGACGCCTCCACGGTGTTCTACATGCGCAAGATTGCGACCGGAGCCGAGGGCATCGGCGTGGTCGACATCCGCAAGCCGATCGGTGAGAACATCCGCGCCCTGGCGAAGGCCAAGGGCAAGCCGGTCTCGGAGATCACGGTCGCGGTGCTGGATCGACCGCGCCACGTCGAGCTCGTCGAGGAGATCCGCGCGGCGGGTGCCGGAACCCGAATGCTGCTCGACGGCGATGTTGCGGGCAGCATCAACGCGGCGATGTACGGAACGCGCGTCGACATGTGCGCGGGCATCGGTGGCAGTCCGGAGGGCGTCGTCACGGCGTGCGCGATGAAGGCGCTCGGCGGGATGATCCAGACCATCCTGCATCCGCTCGACGACGACCAGAGACAGCGCGGACTCGATGCCGGTCTCAAGTTCGATCACGTCTACGACGCCGATGGACTCGTGGCGAGCGAAAACACCTACTTCGTCGCGACAGGCGTGACGGATGGCGCACTCGTCGCCGGCGTCCGTCGCCTCGGCCCGATCATCCGCACGGAGAGCATCGTGCTGCGCTCCCACTCCGGCACCATTCGTCGCGTGGTCGCCGACCACCAGGCCTCGAAGTGGCTGGATAATACGGCGGTCGACTAGGGAGCGAGGACCGAGCCGGCGCACCGAAGCCGGTCGACGCTAGTTTTCCAGCACCGACAGGATGTTGCCGCTCGGGTCGGTGAACCAGCCGATGTCTGGTCCCCAGCCCTTGGGCTTACCGCGCGCGATCTGCTTCTCGTCCTGGTGCGGCATCCCGTAGGCGATCAGGCTGACTCCAGCGGCCTCGAGCTCGCTGACCGCCGTGTCGATGCTGGCAACCTCGAGGTTCAGGCACGTGTAGGTGGCGGGCTCATGGTCTTCCTTGGGATAGAGCAGGATGACACCGCCCTGCGGGAGTGCGATCGTCGCGTTGCCCATCGCGCTATCGCCGAGCGCCAGCCCCAGCGTCTCGCCGTAGAACTTCTTCGCTTCGTCGATGTCTTTGACGGCGATGCCGCTCAGTAGACCCGTGATTGCAACCATGGCGCACTCCTTTGTTGGCTGGGATCTTGTTGGCCGACTTCTTTGTTGGCCACTTCCGATGATCCTCGCTACTACGACGAGTGAACCACCCTCGAATCGACACTTCGCTCACAATCGGGGTGAATGCGGCGAATCGGGGCATCCGCGGACGCCCCGCTTCGCCGCATTGACCCCGATTGCTGAACCTGTGCCCCGAACCCGGATGCCGAGGCCTGCGCGGCGGGCTATGGGCGGGGGCTATGGGCGGGGGCTACGGGCGGGGGCTACGGGCGGTGGGCGTCGTCGGGGGCGACATCCAGCTCGAAGGCGCCGGTCTCGTCTGCGTCCAGCTCGAAGTCATCCTCTTCGAAGGCGGTCAGCTCGATCGCGGTGAGCTGGCGCGGTTGGGCGTCCACGATGACGGGGGTTCCGATCACCTTGGACTCGTCGAGGGCATCGAGCTTCCGCGCGGTGACCAGCACCCGGTTCTCGAGCGAACTCGCGAACTGGTTGTAGCTGGAGACCGTGCTGTCGATGGATCGGCGGAGTCGGTCGGCGTGGTCGGCGAGCGTCCCGAGGCGGCCGTACAGTTCCTTGCTCAGGTCGAACAGGCGTTTGGCGTCCTCGGTCAGGACATCCTGCTGCCAGGTGAACGCGACCGTCTTCAGCACCGCCCAGAGGTTGACGGGGGAGGCCAGCGCGATCTTCTTGCTGAACGCGTAGTCGAGGAGCGTCGGATCGTGCTCGAGCGCGGCGGCCAGCAGCGGCTCGCTCGGGATGAACGCGATCGTGAACTCCGGACTCGCCTCGAGCCCCGCCCAGTAGGTCTTGGCGGAGAGCGCATCGATGTGGTTCTTGACCTGCTTGGCGTGCTGCCCGAGGAGCTGCTTGCGGCGCGTCTCCTCCTCACCGGTGGCGGTCGCGGCGATCTGGCTCGCCTCGAGGTAGGAGTTGTACGGGACCTTGGCATCGACCGCGATGGACTTGCCGCCGGGCAGGCGCACGATCATGTCCGGGCGGCCGGCCCCGGCATCCGAGGAGATCGACGACTGCAGGTTGAAGTCGACGCGGTTGATGAGGCCCGCGGATTCGACCACGTTGCGCAGCTGTGCCTCACCCCAGACTCCGCGGCTCGCGTTGTTGCGAAGAGCGGATGCGAGCGAGTCGGCGGTCGCACGCAGCCGCTCCTCTGACTCGACGGAGGTGCGCAGTTGCTGGCTCAGCTCACCGTGCTGGAGGCTGCGCTGGGTTTCGAGATCCGTCACCTTCTGTTGCATGGTGCGCAGCGTCTCCTGCACGGGGGTCAGCGCCTGCAGCACCTTGCTCTCCGCCCGCTCGCGCTCGGTGCGCTCGAGTTGTTCGAGGCGGGTGCGCTCGGTGAACTCCCGGAACTGGTCCTGGTTGGTGGCGGCCTGCTCGCGGAGAGCGGCCGCCGTGGCTTGCAGCGCGGCGACCTCGGCCGAAAGCTCCG
Source organism: Glaciihabitans sp. (assembly GCA_025465535.1). Classification (GTDB taxonomy): domain Bacteria; phylum Actinomycetota; class Actinomycetes; order Actinomycetales; family Microbacteriaceae; genus Galbitalea. The sequence continues at coordinate 736 of JAODMY010000132.1, read as the reverse complement.
CCCGCTGTGCCGCCTCGTCCGCACGGACCTCGGACAGCGCAACCGCGTGACGGGCCTCGAGGACAGCGGGATTTTCGCCCGTGACGACCTCCGCACGACGGGATCGACAGAGCAGAACGCCGATCACGGCGCCGAGAACGGCTCCGACGACCAGGCCGATGATCAGGGCGACTACAGGATCCATGCGCCCAGTGTCGCACCGGCGAATGACATCGTCGGCGCAACATCCCCAGTTTCCCGTACTCGGTCACTCGGAACGCCGCTGCGCCCGCCCTATTGCTGCCTTCTGCTGTGACTTTCCACCAGTTAAATGTTCCGGAAATGTCTGCGATTAGAGTGACGCCATGAGTATTGTCGAGCACTGGATCAACGGCGAAATCGCGAGCGGCACATCCGTTCGCACGTCCCCGGTTTATGACCCCGCGCTCGGCGAAGTCGCGCGCGATGTGCGGCTTGCCAGCGCCGCGGATGTGGATGTCGCGGTGCGGGCCGCGAAGGCCGCGTTCCCGGAGTGGTCGGGCGCATCCTGGGCCAGGCGACAGCAGGTGATCTTCGCGTTCCGCGAGATCCTGAACGCGCGCAAGGAGGAGCTCGCCGCCATCCTCACGAGCGAGCACGGCAAGGTCACCTCGGACGCGCTCGGCGAGATCGCCAGGGGGCTCGAGGTCGTCGAGTTCGCCTGCGGCATCCCGCACCTCGCGAAGGGCGAGTACAGCGCGAACGTGTCGACCGGGGT
>JAODMY010000121.1 GCA_025465535.1 Glaciihabitans sp. | reverse complement strand
TTGCCCTTGGATGCCTTCGCCTTGCCCCCGGGAGCCGGAGCGGATGCCTTCGCCGCGGCAGCCGACTTCGCCCACTCGATCCGCGTTTTCTTCAGCAGCGCGGCACCCTCAGGCGTCAGCGTCGTGGTTGCCGCCGTGTAGTCGAACAGCGGATATCCGACCTCGGCCTCGAGTTCCTTGACGGATGCGACGAGGGTCGCGCGCGAGACTCCGACGTCGCGTGCCGCGTGCGCGAAGTTCAGCTGCTCGGCCGCCTCGACGAAGTGCCGGATCAGAGTGGAGTTCACGCGTCACAGGCTACGTGCATCCGACTCGAACGCGCGACGGCAGGCGACGGCGGCTAGCGCGTTCCGGTGATTTTCCGGGCTTCGATCGTCAGGATGACCCGCACCTGCTCGCGCCCGCCGTACCAGGGGTACGGCTTACCCGTGTATTTCTGCGAGAGCTTGTCGATGTGTTGCGCGCCGCCCTCCGTGGTCATGCCGATGACACTTCCGCGAACCTGGAGGTATCGCGTTGGGTGTTCGGCGTCCGACACCGTGAGCGCGACACGAGGGTCACGTTCGATGTTGCGCACCTTCTGGTATCCCTGAACGGTGTTGATGATGACGTGCTCGCCGTCGGTGTCGACCCAGGTCTGGGTGACTTGCGGTGACCCATCCGGCATCGTCGTCGCGAGGTAGCAGGTGCTGGGCGCTCGCAACAGTTCGAGCAGTGGGTCCGTCAATTTCACGCCGTCAGCCTAGTCAGGCCACCCGTGTGGTCACGTCAGCCTTGCCACTCCGTTTCGCCGCCCTGATGAGCAGGATCGCGGCGACGAGGTACCAAAACGCCCCGAACGCCGAGTAGCCGGCCAGCGTCGTGAGGCCGGTCTTCGGTGCTCCGGATGTTGCGATGAACGAGATTCCGGCGAGTACAGAGAGGCCGCCGCTGATGATCATGGGCCACTGTCCGCCGATCGGTTTGCGACGGCGAACGCCGAGCAACAGTTGCACGGCTCCGCTGAGGAACGCCCACGCTCCGAACACGATCAGGGCTGGCGTCAGCGAGCTAAGGAGGGAGATCGCTACGCCGACGGTCGCGACCGCACCGATCGCGATGTTCAGGTACTGGGGGAGGTGCGTCGTCGCGGTTGGCGTCGCACGGATGTCGAAAATCGTCGCGACCAGGTCCCACAGCGGGTAGATGGTCAGCAGCACGATCGCCGCAACGCTCGGCTTTGTGGCCGTGGTCACACCCGCCGCGAGAACGAACACCAGGGCGACCCAGACGAGCGAAAAAACCGTTCGCGCGAAGTACAGCGTTCGAAGCGAAATCGCAATCTGCGAGGACGGGGAAATGGCAGCAGTGGTCATTCTGGACTCCTTCGTCGGATCCGTGAAAGGACCCACACGGAACAACGAATCCCCTGTGCAAATCGTTCACCGCGATCGCCACCGAATAGCCTGATGGCATGAAGCTCGCTATCCATTTCCCCAACTTCACCCTGCCAGGAGAACCGGCATCCCTCGCCAGGATTCTCGCCGCCACAGCGAAGGCCGCCGACGAGGGCGGATGCGAGACCATGACGCTCATGGACCACTGGTTCCAGATGGAGCAGCGCGCCCCCGCGACCGACCCGATGCTCGAGGGGTACACCTCGCTCGGGTTCATCGCCGGCCAGACGAAGAACCTCAAACTCGGTCTCCTCGTGACCGGAGTGACCTATCGCTACCCGGCGCTGCTGGCCAAGATCGTCGCGACGCTCGATGTGCTTTCCGAGGGCCGTGCGTTCCTCGGTATCGGCGCGGCCTGGTACGAGAAGGAGCACCTCGCGCTCGGTGTCCCGTATCCGCCGATCGGCCAGCGCTTCGGGATGCTCGAGGAGGCCATCCAGATCTGCGAGCAGATGTGGAGCGACGACGAGGGCCCGTTCGAGGGCAAGCACTACCAGCTCGCCGAGACCATCTGTCGGCCGCGCCCGATCCAGACCCCGCGTCCGCCCATCCTGATCGGGGGCAGCGGCGAGCAGAAGACGCTGCGCCTCGTCGCGCAGTACGCGGATGCGTGCAACCTGTTCGGCACGGATCTCGAGACGGTCGCGCACAAGCTGAAGGTGCTGGATGAGCACTGCGCGAAGCTGGATCGCGACCCGGCGAGCATCCAGCGCACCATGATCGCGGGACCGCCTGATCTCGCCGACATCGACGGGTTCCTGAAGAGCATGGAGCAGTACGCAGCGCTCGGGATCAGCCAGATTTGGATCGCGCCGCCCGCGCCAGACCCGGCCGGATACGTCTCAGAGCTCACCGAGAAGGTGCTGCCACGGCTCGCGCAGATTTAGAGCAGCGCGCCTCTCGTAACATGGGGGAATGGCTGCCCTGACACTCGGAACACTCATCGCCGCCCCCGTCTCGAAGGCGAGCGAACTCGTTGCTCCGGTCGTCCTGGCTGCCATTGTCACCGCGGGCCTCGAGGATGCCATCGGCGTCGTCGAGATCGATCCCGAACTCTCCGACACCGCGGCGACCGAGGCGGCATACGGGCTCGCGGCCGACACCCTTGCGAACTGCGTCATCGTCACGGGCAAACGGGACGGCGAGGAGCGGATCGCGGCCTGCCTCGTTCCCTCGCACACCCGCGCCGACATCAACAACCTCGTCAAACGGCGGCTGGATGTGCGGAAGGCGTCGTTCATGCCACGCGAGTCCGCCGTCGAACTGACCGGCATGGAGTTCGGAGCGATCACGCCCGTCGGGCTTCCGGCGGGCTGGCCGATCTACGTGGATGCGGCGATCATCCAGACCCCGCTGCTGGTCGTCGGTTCGGGGATCCGCAGGTCGAAGCTGATCATCCCGGGCGAGCTGTTCGCGAGCCTCCCGGGCGTCGAGATCGTCGACGAACTCGGTCTTGTCCCACCCGCCTAGATCGAATGCCCTCTAACTGCGGATGTTGCGTCGCTCGCATCCGCAGTTATAGGGCATTCGATGGGACCTCACAGCGCGGCTGACGCCACCTCATGGCGGGGTACCGCTTAGATGCTCGAGTAACCGCCGTCGATCAGGATGTTCTCGCCCGTGATCATGGCGGCGTCGCGTCCGGCGAGATACGCGATGAGCGCCGCAATCTCCTCGGGCTGGGCGAAGCGGCCGACCGGGATCAGTTCCTTCATTTTCTCGCCCTTTTCTCCTGCCCAGGCCTGCTTGCCGAGTGGCGTCTCGACGACGGTCGGCGACACCGAGTTCACGGTCACGCCGTGCCGTGCCCACTCCATCGACAGCACCCTGGTCATCCCGAGCAGTCCTGCCTTGCTCGCGCAGTAGGCGACGTGCTCCTCGAGGCCGATGACGCTGGCCTGCGAGGCGAGGTTGATGATGCGTCCGTAGCCCGCCTCGACCATGACCCGGCCGACCGCCTGCGCCATGAAGAAGGATGCGCTCAGGTTGACGTCGATGGTCGTGTTCCAGGCGGCGGCGCTCAACTCCGCGGCGGGAGCGAGGATGGCCACGCCCGCCGAGTTCACCAGAATGTGCGGCGCGCCCGCGAAGCCGACGGCCTCGTCGATCACCTCGGCGGCGGCATTCGGTGCCGTCAGGTCTTTGGCGATCGCGAGGTGTCCTTCGCCCGGCAGCTCGGCGATAACCGCCGCGACCTCCGTGCTCCGGTCGATGCCGATCACTCGAGCACCACGGCTGGCGAAGTGCCTGGCGACGGTAAATCCGATGCCGCTGGCGGCTCCGGTGACGACGGCGATCTGTCCGCTGAAGGGAGTTTCCATACCGCGATGTTAATTGCAGCTACCCCAAGGTCCGCGTGATTGAGTGAGTGCATGCGAATCACGATCCTCGACGACTACCAGAACACCGCACTCCGGATCGCGGACTGGTCGAGTCTCACCGGCCGCTACGAGATCGAGACGCTCCCCGAGCACATCGCGGATGTCGAGGAGCTCGTCGCGCGACTCGCCTCGAGTCGGGTCGTAGTCGCGATGCGTGAGCGCACGGCTTTCCCGCGCGAGGTCCTCGAGCGGCTGCCAGAACTGAAGCTTCTCGTCAGCACGGGAATGCACAACGTCGCGATCGATGTCGACGCCGCGCGCGAGCTCGGGATCGCGGTGAGCGGCACGGGCGGTGCGGAGGGCGCGATGCCGGAGCTTGTGTTCGGGATGATGATCGCGCTCGGCCGTGGCTTCGTCGCCGAGGACAACGCCGTCCATGCCGGCGGCTGGCAGCACACGATCGGCCCAGGACTGCACGGCTCGACCCTCGGCATCGTCGGGCTCG
>JAODMY010000113.1 GCA_025465535.1 Glaciihabitans sp. | reverse complement strand
AACTCGGTGGTCTTGAAGACGTCGACGGGCAGCGATGTCACCGTGACGACGACCTCGTCAACGGCGGTGACGAAGTCGGCCAAGTCCTCGGTGAGCGCGCTCACGGCAGGGGAGACTGTCACAGCGATCGGGCAGGCCGGCAGCAGCGGTGACATTGCGGCGACGACCATCTCCGAGGGGACGGCAGCGCCGCACGGGTTCGGCGGCGGAAGTGGCAGTGGCAGTGGGAGCGGCAGCGCGAACGGTTGATTGCCTACGAAAAAAGAGGGACGCCCCGACCGATATTCGGTCGGGGCGTCCCTCTTTTCTGCAAAGTAACTAGTTGCTGCTGGTGGAACCGCCCGCGGCGGCACCACCGCCTCCGCCAGCTCCTCCGCCAGCTCCTCCGCCGAAGCAGCCACCGGCTGGGGCACCGGAAGGCCTCGTCCTCGGCGCTCCACTTGGCCGCGTTCCGCCTGCTCCGCCGCCGCCGAATCCGGGGGCTCCGGTGGGCCGCGTTCCGCCTGCCCCGCCGCCATGTCCGCCGAAGCCGGCGCACGCTGCCGTGGGGGTCGGCGTCGGAGTTGAGGCACCACCTCCGCTCGAGGCGGGGGAGGTAGTGCTCGAACATGCGGCGAGCGCGGCGAGGAGCGACACCGCGCCGAGAATTGCAACGCTGCCCCGCAGCGTCAAGCGTGCCGCTGAATTGCGCTCGTGCGGCTCATCCGTGCCCGTGGGCTTGGGTCGGCGCGTGGTCAGGAATGTCATTGTTCCCCTTCTGGTCATTTTCCCTTCAAAAATTAGGCGACATCGCTGGCGTCCGACTTTGGCTCACCTTGGAATTCGATAACAGCCGAAAATGAACCAGATCTATTTCTTATAACCCGACGATTTCAGCGAAGAATTCACCGCGAAATGGCGAATTGAGACAGCAAGCGGATCACAGTTGAAAAATAGATCTTGGTAATTTTGACAGGTTGGGATTAATCCCCTAGAGTTTCGGCAATAGACCTGATATATCTCAGCGATGAGTGGAGCAATCATGACGTCAAACCCGACCGATCCCCATGGGGACCAGGTTGCGGCGGCCGGTGATCGCTACCGGCCCGGCTATGAGCTGGTTGCCGAGCAGTTGCTCCACTATCTCGCCGAGCAGGGACTTCAGTCCGGCGACAGGTTGCCCACCGAGCAGGGGCTCGCCGAAATCCTCGGAGCCACACGGAACGTGACTCGTGAGGCCGTCAAGGTCCTGGCCGCCCTCGGCAGACTGAATGTTCGCAAGGGTGCCGGCATATTCATGGCGGAGTCGAGGAGCACGCTCGCGGAAGAGCTCCTCACGCACTTCCAGCCAACGGACATCGATCACGTGGTCATGCTGCTTGACCACCGCCGACTGATCGAGGCCGAGACGGCGCGCCGATCCGCCAGCCTGGCCACACCGGCCGAGGTCCGCGCGATCCGTGAGGCCGCGTCGCGCTCGATCGCAGAATCGAAGGTCGACAACGTCAACGAATTCGCGGAAGCGGATGCGCAGTTCCACAAAGCGATTGCCGTGGCCGCGCACAACGTCTTCCTCGAAGCCAGCGTCACGAGCCTTCGTCGATATGCGGCACAGTCCGACCTTCTCGTCTTCCACGGCGACCTGCCAGGGTCGTTCGAGGTCGCGGCCAATCAGCATCTCGCCATCGCCGCAGCGATCGCGAATGGCGAGCCAGAACTCGCTGCCTCGCTGATGGAAGCGCACGTCGACACCACCAGGCATCAATTCGAGCGCAAGCTCAAGGACCGCATGTTCAACTTCAGCCGCCCCACCGACCCCTCAAGCTAAGTTCTCCAACCTCCCGTACAGCGCGAACCCCGCGCTGATGATCGACGCTGCCCGGCGATCGATCTCCTCGTCGATCCCAGAAAGTCGTAATGAAGATCACGCACGTTGAAACGCACCGAGTTAAGGTCCCGGCGGCCAATCCTCCGTTCAAATGGAGGAATGGGCTGGGCGGCAGCGCGCCCGCCGGTGATGGTGCGGTGCTGCGAATCGGTACGGATGAGGGAGTTGAAGGTGTCGCCCTGTTCTCGCGCCCGGGTGCAGCGGTCTTCCTCGAAGATCTCGTCGATCGCGTGTTCCGCAAAGAGCTCATCGGGCAGGATCCGTTCCAGCGGGAGTGGCTGTGGCACAGGATCTGGGAGCTCGATCGCATCGAGGAACTCCCGTTGCCGGTACTCGGGCTCATCGACACCGCGCTCTGGGACCTCGCCGGGCGCGCTTCGAATCAGCCGGTCTGGCAGCTACTCGGTGGATTCCGCACCGAAATTCCCGCCTACGCGTCGACATCCACTTTTGAGACCGTCGAAGAGTTTCTCGACGTCGCAGACCAGTGCCTGGAGCTCGGATATTCGGCCATCAAGCTTCACGCCTGGGGCGACGCCCGGCGCGACGCGGAACTCGGGCGCGCACTTCGCGCTCACGTGGGCGACGCCGTTCCGCTCATGTACGACGGATCAGCCGGTTTCGACCTTCCGGATGCGATCTACGTCGGTCGAGCCCTCGCCGACGAGGGTTACCTCTGGTACGAGGAACCGATGCGTGAGTTCAGCATCACGGCATATGCCCGTCTCGCTGAGGCCGTGGATATTCCGTTGCTGGTCGCGGAGACTTCCGACGGCGCGCACATGAATTCCGCCGATTTCATCGCTGCGGGAGCCGCCACTTTCGGGGTCCGCGCGAGCACGACCCTTCGTGGCGGCATCACGGGCGCCATGCGCACCGCGCACCTCGCCGACGCCTATCGCCTCAGGGCAGAAGTGCACGGGTCGGACATCCCGAACCACCATCTCTGCATGGCGATTTCCAATACCACCTACTACGAGTCGCTCATCACCTCGAGCACGGTCACCAGGGAGCGGTATGTCGATGCCGCCGGCCTGGTGCACGCGCCCCGCGGTCCGGGCATCGGTCTTCCGATGACTCTCGAGTACGGCCCAGAACTGCAGGCGTTCATCGAGGTTGAGTGACCTCCTCCGCCTGACAGCAGCACGATCAGCACTACTCCCGATCGCAAACACAGTAAAGAAAGGCACGACAATGAAGTCATCCACGGTACCCATGCTCGGTACCTCAAAACGGCGCGCGCTCCGCGTCGCACTCGCAGTTGTATCGTTTTCCGTCGCAATAGCGCTGGCGGGATGCGCAAGCGCCAGCCAGTCGACTACCACGGGCGCAGCCGGCTTCACGAAGGCTAAGCAGGACTCCAAGGCGACCATCACCGTCTGGGCAGACTCCACTCGTCTGCCGGCGGTTCAGGCCTACCAAAAGGCCAACCCGAACGTGAAGATGAACATCGTCACGTACGACGGCAGTGCCGACGGCTCAACCTACCTGCAGACGAAGGTCCAGCTCTTCGATCGCACGGGCAAGGGGTGGCCGGATGTCGTCTTCGCCTCGCCGACCGACGTCACCTGGGCGTCCAAGGCGACCAGCCCGTCCGCACAGGCCTTCGCGGCCCCCGTGGACGAACTCGTGAGCAGCTCGACCATTGACAACTTTGCCAAGGGTTCGCTGACCCCGTGTCAGGACAACGGGCACACCTACTGCCTGCGCAACGACATCGCGCAGGTCGTGACCTGGTACAACAAGACGCTCATGGACAAGTTCGGCTACACCGTTCCCACGACGTGGGAACAGTACGAGGCTCTCGGTGCGCAGGTCGCGAAGCAGCACCCGGGCTACGTGCTCGGCTGGGTCGGCGACTCGAACTCGCAGGAGTCGTACTTCTGGTCGAGCCAGTGCCCCGCCTTCGATCTCGTGAAGCCGAACACGCTTCGGGTTGCCCTTAGCTCCCCGGACTGCACGCGCATGTCGTCACTTCTCGACTCGATGATCGCGAACAAGTCGATCAGTACCCAGGCTTCGAACAACGCGACGTTCATCAAGGACACCGCGCCGAAGGTACTCATGGCTGTTGGGCCGTCGTGGTACGGGCAGTACATCTTCAATGGCGGATTCAAGACTCCGGCCGGCCAGATTGCCGCAGCGAACCCGATGACGTGGGACGGCGACACGACCGCCGCTACCGGCAACGTCGGCGGTGGCGTCTGGATGATCTCCTCGCACAGCAAGAACCTTGCCGCGGCAACGGCCGTCGTGAAGTGGCTCACCACCTCAGACGCGAACCAGGGCGGTGCCCCGACCTACCCGGCGTACATCCCGGCTGCAAAGGTGTGGCTCGCGAACCCGGCCAACAGCAAGTACTTCGCTTCGGACGTCAGTGGCGCGTTCACCACCGCGGCCAACGAGGTCTGGACCGGCTGGTCGAACACCAAGTTCAGCGACGCAACCGCGTGGTCGAGCGTGGTGTTGCCGGCTCTCACAGCTGGTAAGACCCTGACTGCGACTCTGCCCGCGTGGCAGGCCGCAATCGTCGATGAAGCAAAAGCGGTTGGATACACGGTCACCACAAAATGACTGCACTGAACACCGGCGGGCGTCTCACGGCGCCCGCCGCCCCCTCGCTGGCTCGGCGTCGCACCACGCGACGCCGGGCTGGCCTGGCCGGCTACCTTTTCGTCTCCGGCTATGCGATTCTTCTGATCGCATTCGGCATCTTCCCGACCCTCTACGCGGTCTATCTCTCGCTGACAAATGATCGCGGCCAGTTCGCCGGGTTGAATCAGTTCATCACCGTCGTCCAGGACTATCGCTTCGGCCCGGCGTTCTCGAACATCCTCATCTACCTCGTCATGTGGCTCGTCATCCTGGTCGCGCTCACGGTCGTCGTCGCGGTGATTCTCCGAAGCCGGATGAAGCCGCGGCTCTCGGCGGTCTTCCGCTTCCTCTTCTACATCCCGGGAGCGCTCGCGGGCGTTGCCAGCGTGCTGGTCTGGATGTTCATGCTCGACCCGGGCGTGAGCCCGATCTCCGGCCTGTTGAACGCCCTCGGATACGGCACGTTCTCGCAGGTCATCGCTCCCCAGAACCTTCCCGTGATCTTCGTCTTTATCGCGTTCTGGACCGGCGCGGGTGGCTGGATCGTCGTCATGTACGGTGCACTCAATAACATCCCGGACGAGATTCTCGAGGCGGCACGCATGGATGGCGCCGGCCCGTGGATGTCGGCCTGGTTCATCCAGATCCCGATGATCAGCAAGTGGATCGCCTACATGACGATCCTCGCCTTCGCTGCGGGAACCCAGCTGTTCATCGAGCCGCAACTCCTTCAGGCTGCGAGCCTCGGACGCCTGAACCCGACCTGGTCACCCAATCAGTTGGCGTACGTACTCGCCTTCCAGTTCGGCAACTTCAACGAGGCGGCCGCCGTCTCGATCTTCCTGCTCGTTATCGGACTGGTCGGAGCAGGCATCCTCGTGACACGATCCGGACTATTCAAGGCGGACAACGAATGACCATCAATTCCACTCGGCTGGCATCCACTGGAAAAGCGTCGCGGTTTGCCAGCGTTCTCATCGTGGTGCTGATCCTGGCGCTTCTACTGGTCTTCTTCGTGCTCCCGGTGATTTGGCTCGTCCTCGCCCCGACCAAGACGGCGGGCGAGCTCCTCAACCAGCCGCCGCTGTCGTTCGGTGCGTTCTCCAATATCGGGCTGGCCTTCAGCCATCTCGCGTCGTTCGAGGGTGGCATCGTCTTCGTCTGGCTCAAGAATTCGGCGATCTACTCCGGTGGGTCCCTCATCCTGACGCTCGCGACCAGCATTCCAGCCGGGTACGCGCTCGCCCTGACGAGGTTCCGCGGGCGCAAGGTTCTCCTGACGATCACGCTGCTGGTGATGATCATGCCTTCGGCATCCCTCGTCCTGCCACTGTTCCTCGAACTCAACCTGTTCGGGCTCATCGGCACGGTGTGGTCGATAATCCTGCCGTTCTCGTTCTTCCCCTTCGGTGTGTATCTCGTGTACATCTACTTCGCGACGAGCCT
>JAODMY010000089.1 GCA_025465535.1 Glaciihabitans sp. | reverse complement strand
CGCGACCAGTTGGTCGGTTCCTCGGTGAAGGGTGCGCGGAGAACTTCGAAGACCTTGTCGAGGCCCTCGCGGCCAATTACGTCGCGAACACCGACCAAATCGACGTTGTCTGCAGGGACCTCAATGGTCAGATCACCTTGGGTAACGTTGAGTTTCAGATAGAGCTTCTCTTCGCCCTTGATGATCCTCTTCTTCACCTCGGTGATCGTTGCTGCGCCGTGGTGCGGGTAAACGACTGTCTCGCCAACCTCAAAAAGCATGAATGGGGCTCCGTTCGAAGACACCTAGTTTATCACAGGCGACTATCAGTTAGGCTGTCCTTACCTAGCGCTGGGTGACTCAGTAGATAGGCTGAGTCAACGACTGGTTTGTGTTGGTTCTGGAGGGTTTTGTGAGACGACGTATCGCGGGTGCCGCGGTCATCGCAGTTGGGCTCATGCTCGCTCTGGCTGGGTGCACGTTTTTTACACCGCAGGCGACTTTGATCCCCTACGACGCGAGTGATGGAGTTGCCCTCAACGTCGGCAACGTCCAGATGCGAAACGTGTTCGTGGTCAGCCCGAAGGGCACGGACGCGAATCTGGTTGGCGTCATAATCAACACGGGCAGCACCGCCGAGACGGTCAACATCCAGTACACGTCGCACACGGGTGGCACCGCGAAGAGTGTCACGAAGCACGTTTCGCTTGCGGCCAGCCCCAGTCCCAAGAGCGTCATTTCCTTCGGCAACCCGGGCGTACCGCAGCTCGTCTTGCGGGGGGCAGACATCAAGCCCGGGGCTCTGCTCAAGGTCTTCGTTCAATACGGAAGCGTCTCGGGCAAGGTGGTCAGCGTGCCAGTCCTGAACAACTCACAGGCGTCCTACGCGACACTGGCCCCGTCGCCGCTGCCGACAGCCACTCCGACACCCACGCCCACTCCGACGGCCATCCCGACCAGCACCGCGGTCCCGGCCACAAACTAACTGCAACTGATCACGTCTGCCCCCGGGCGATGCGTCCGCCCCCGTTCGTACGGGGGCAGACGCATCGGGCGGGGGCAGACTCGGTTTCACACCGGCGGAGCCAGACCCACGCGCTGGGCACTCGGCGCCACGCGCTGGGCACCACGCGCTTGGCACCAGGCGCTAGGCCTCGAAGCGATAGCCGAGGCCGCGCACGGTCACGAGCATGGTCGGTTCCGACGGGCTGGTTTCGATGCGTGAGCGGATGCGCTTGATGTGCACATCCAGCGTCTTCGTGTCGCCGTAGTAGTCGGCGCCCCAGACCCGGTCGATCAGCTGGCCACGCGTCAGCACGCGGCCGGCGTTGCGCAACAGCACCTCGAGCAGTTCAAATTCCTTGAGCGGCATGGGAGTGTCTTTTCCGGAGACGGCAACCGTGTGGCGCTCGATGTCCATGCGCACGGTGCCCGCCTCGAGCACGGCATCCCGAACATCGTCATCCTCAACCCGACGACGCAGGATCGCCCGGATGCGCGCAAGCAGTTCCCGGGATGAGTACGGCTTGGTGACGTAGTCGTCGGCCCCGAGCTCAAGCCCAACCACGATGTCGATCTCGCTGTCCTTCGCCGTCAGCATGATGATCGGCACGGAGGAACGGCTTCGGATCTCACGGCACACCTCGGTGCCCGGCAGCCCGGGGAGCATCAGGTCGAGCAACACGAGGTCGCTCGGGCTGCGATCGAATTCCGCGACGGCTGCGAGGCCATCGGCAGCGATCGTGGTCTCATATCCCTCGCGTTCGAGAAGGAACGCCAGCGGTTCGCTGAGCGCCGGCTCGTCTTCGACGATGAGAATTTTGGTCATTGCTGGACTCCAAGACTCGCTGCTGTGGCCGGCGACGCTTCTGGCAGCCGGATGGTGAAGGTTGAACCGTTGCCCGGCTGGGACCAGACGCGAACGTCGCCGCCGTGATTTTGGGCGACGTGTTTGACGATGGCGAGGCCGAGGCCTGAGCCGCCGGTGTTGCGGCTGCGGGCGGGGTCGCTGCGATAGAACCGCTCGAACACCCGGTCGCGCTCCTCGTCGGCAATCCCGACTCCCTGGTCGGTGACGGCGATCTCGATGATCCCATCCGATTCGGTCACGCCGATCCCGATCCTCGAGCTGTCGGGTGAATATTGGATGGCGTTGGCAATGAGGTTGTGCAGAGCCACCACCAGGAGCGCCTCATCCCCGTAGACCTCGGCGTGAGATTTCTTGCCGACGGCGAGCTGGATGCCGTGGGAATCGGCCGCGACCCGGTTCTGGTCGATCGCGATCGAGACCACGGCGTCGATGTCGACGAGCGTGGGCATGGTGAGCGCATCCGCGGCCTGGAGTCGGGACAGCTGGATGAGCTCCTGCGTGATGCGGGCAAGCCGATCGGCTTCGACCGTGAGCCGTTTGGCAAACCGCCGAACCTGCTCCGGCTCATCCGAGGCACTCGCGAGAGCCTCGGCGAGCAGGCTCACAGCACCGATCGGCGTCTTGAGCTCGTGACTGATGTTGGCCACGAAATCCTTGCGCACGTCGTCCAGCCGGTAGCTCTCGGTGCGATCCTCGGCGATCAGCATGACGTAGCGTGAACCCAACCTCGCAACGCGCACCCAGAGATAGAGGATTGCGTCGCCCATCGGGCCCCGGGACAGCTGGACTTCCTCGGCGAGCGGTTCACCCGTGCGACGGACTCGATCGACCATCTCGATGAGCACAGGATGAACCAGCGCCTGGTTCCAGACCAGGCCGAACGCCAGCGCGCCGGGAGATGCCTTCACAACCGTGTTGGAGGGATCGAGGACCGCCCCTGCGGACTCCAGCGCGTCGAGCACCTGATCGACACCATCCGGCACCGCGGTGTTCACCACTTCTGCCGCCTGCTGCCCCCGTCGCGCCGCGAGCATGATCAGAACGACAATGGCCGACCCGACCACAATGCCGGACACAAGCCACAGAAGCTCCAGCGTTGCGGGGTCCATAGCGACTAGATTAGTGAGAACTTTGGTGCGGCTATCGAGTGCGTGACAAATGACCGGGGCACGTCGAACAATGTTCAAGGTGTGGCCACGTGCCGTTAACCTTCGCGGGACACTGTGGCTTACTAACTATGCGGGTTTGCCATGCCCGCTGAGATAAGGGATGTCAGCGATGCGTGAGGTTTTCCAGCAGGAGTTGCAAGAGGTACAGGAGCGACTCATTCAGATCGCCGACCTCGTTGCGACCTCCATCGAGCACGCGACCCGCGCATTCAACGAATCGAACGTTTCACTTGCCGAGACGGTCATCGAAGACGACAGCAAGATCGACGCCGCGGCGCAGGAGCTCGACGAACTCGCCATCAACATCCTTGCCCGCCAGCAGCCGGTTGCCCGCGACCTTCGCATTGTCGTGAGTGCGTTGCGCATCAGCGCGTCCCTCGAGCGGATGGGCGACATGAGCGAACACATCGCCCAGCTCGCCCGCTACCGCTTCCCCGACAAGGTGGTCCCGAAGAGCCTTCGGCCCACCTTCGCCAACATGGGCGCACTGGATGTCGAAATCGCGCGCAAGCTCGTCGACCTGCTGAAGTCCGAAGACGTCCAGATCGCCGAAGACATCCGCAACTCGGACGACAAGATCGACGCGTTACACCTCTCGGTTTTCGACAAGGTTCTCGGCGAGACGTGGAAGGGCGAGGCCATCGACACAGTGGATGCCACTCTCGCGTCGCGCTACCACGAGCGTTTCGCAGACCACGCGGTCTCGATCGCCAAGAAGGTGCAGTACCTCGCGACCGGCGACTGGATCCCGGCCGGCGCGTAGGCGTCGCGCGTCACCTCTGACGGCCAGACTCTCTCCCGTTGGGTTTTCACTCTCCTCCTCTCGTCGAGTCGGGGCATTCGGCCCGACCCATAGCCCGGGAAGGGCGATTTCCCCAGACTCGCGAGAACGTGACGCGAAGCTGACCACCGGACTCGCGAGAGACTGGGGGCATGGCTACGGCGACGATCCTCGTGAACGGACTTCCGGCATCCGGCAAATCGACACTGGCGACCCAGCTCGCGCTGTTGCTCGGGTGCCCGGTGTTGTCCAAGGATGCCGTGAAGGAGTCGTTCGCCGAACTCACTGGTGAGACCGTCCCCGGTTCGACCCTCGGCGGCATCGCAATGGATTCAATCTGGTCGCTCGCCGCAGCGATCACCGACGGCGTGGTGATCGACTCGTTCTGGTTTGCCGGGCGCGACGACGATTTCATTCGTGCCGGAATTGCGCGATCGGGCGCGAAGCGCGTCGTCGAGGTGTGGTGCCAGGTCCCACGAGAGCTGGCCGAGGTGCGATTTGCGCAGCGGCAGCGGCACCGCATCCAATCCGGCTGGCTCGACGACTGGGCGGGAGCCCAACCGGTCGGAATGTGGCCTGTCGTGCGCGTCGACACCTCATCCCCGACCGATTTCGGCACCCTCATGCCCGAACTCGCGGCGCACCTGTTGAACTAGAGCGCTACTTCTTGCCCTGGTTCGCGACGGCCGCGGCACCAGCTGCGGCGGCCTCCGGGTCGAGGTACTCCCCCGGCTTGATCGGTGCGAAGTTGTCGTCGAGCTCGTAGACCAGCGGAATGCCGGTCGGGATGTTCAGCTCGGCGATGTCGTCGTCGCCGATGTGGTCGAGGTGCTTGACCAGCGCGCGCAGGCTGTTGCCGTGTGCTGTGACGAGCACGGTCTTGCCGAGGCCGAGATCCTTCGTGATGTCCGACTCCCAGTAGGGCAGCATCCGATCGATCACGAGCTTGAGCGATTCGGTGCGCGGAATCTCGCCGTCGATGCCGGCATAGCGCTCGTCGTGTACCTGGCTGTACTTGGCGTCGTCGGCGAGCGGCGGCGGCGGAACGTCGAAGCTGCGACGCCACTCCATGAACTTCTCCGGGCCGAACTTCTCGAGCGTCTCCGCCTTGTCGAGCCCCTGCAGCGCACCGTAGTGGCGCTCATTGAGGCGCCAGCTGCGCTTGACTGGAATCCACATTCGGTCGGCGACCTCGAGCGCCAGGTTCGCGGTCTGGATCGCCCGGGTCAGGACGCTCGTGTACAGGATGTCGGGCTTCAGCCCCGAGTCGGCGAGCAGCTCGCCGGCACGCCTGGCCTCGGTCACGCCGAGTTCGCTGAGACGGACATCCACCCAGCCGGTGAAGAGGTTTTTCTGGTTCCAATCTGAGTTGCCGTGGCGAAGCAGGATAAGCGTGGTGGTCATGGTGTCAGTTTATCGACGGGAGAATAGGCGATATGGCAGGCACGGCAGGGACGGCTGAGGGACGCGTCACGCGCGGGACCACCGGCGTCAACCGCCTCCGCCGGGTCGACCGCTGGATCGCGACACTGCCCGTGCTGCGGCGTGCGGAGGATCCGCTGGTCGTCGATCTCGGCTACGGGGCAAGCGCGACAACAGCGCTCGAACTGCACGGCCGGCTGGCGAAGATCCGTCCGGAGGTCGAGATCGTCGGCATCGAGATCGATCCGGAACGGGTCGCCGTCGCGTCGCGGAGCGCGAAGCCGGGTGTGAGCTTTCGGCGCGGAGGGTTCGAGGTGCCGCTGCCCACGGGACGTCGAGCCACGATCATCCGCGCGCTTAATGTGTTGCGGCAGTATGACGAATCCGAGGTCGCTGCGGCCTGGAAATCAATGCTGGGCCGGCTCCAGCCCGGGGGCATCCTCGTCGAGGGAACCTGCAATGAGATCGGCCGGGTGTGCAGCTGGGTTGCGCTTGATTCGGCTGGCCCGCAGAGCCTCACCGTCAGCCTCCGACTCGAGGCTCTCGACAAGCCCTCCATCGTGGCCGAGCGGCTGCCCAAGGCGCTCATCCATCGCAATGTGCCCGGCGAGCGCATCCACGAATTCCTGATCGCCCTCGACCGCCACTGGCAACTGAATGCGCCGTTGTCGGTCTACGGACCATTCCAGCGCTGGATCGCGACCGTCGAGGGGATGCGCACCGACGGCTGGCCAGTGCTCGGCGGCAAGTCGCGGTGGCGGCTCGGCGAGCTCACCGTCGCGTGGGGTGCGGTCGCCCCGGCCTAGCGCCGAACGGCACCGAGGCGCGGCAGTCGCGGGACGTCCGCTTCGGCGCCCGCAGATGGTGGAACGATGACCTCCTGCGAGGCCGCAATGGCGACGTCTTCGGCCTGCACAATGAGGCCGGCGTCGGGATCCGTGGTCCGCTTGACGACCGCAAGTGCAATCGGCCCTAGTTCGTAGTGCAACGCGGACGACGTAACCCGCCCGACCTCGACGTCGCCAAACAGGACGGGCGAACCGTGCACGGGTAGCACGCCCTCCGAGCCATCGAGATGAAGCAGCACGATTCGCCGAGGAGGGTGTCCGAGGTTGTGCACCTTGGCAACCGTCTCCTGCCCGCGGAAGCAACCCTTGCTCAGGTGCACGGCGGAGCGCAGCCAGTCGAGCTCGTGCGGAATCGTCCGCTCGTCGCCCTCGGTTGCGAGCCTCGGGCGCCAGGCCGCGACGCGAAGCGCCTCGAGCGCGAGGGTGCCGGCAGCGGGAAGCGCAGCAGCGGCACCCAGCGAGGCGCGCTCGACCAGGATCTCGCTGTACGACCACTCTGCGGACGGATGCTCGGTGACGAGCGCGTACTGGTGGCCGCCGGTGACGACACTGGACCAGGGATCGCGCCAAACCAGCGGCACGCCATTCGGAACAGCGGCCCGAAGTGCCGGTGAACCCTGTGCCGACGAGCCCTGCGCAAACGAACCGAACGTCCCGACTGTGGCGAACTCCTCCGTGCGGTCGGTGACTTCGACGCGAAGCATGAATCGCATGCTGTCGAGCCAGGCGTGCAGCCCCGGAGCCTCGGATGCCTCGAGCAGCAGCCAGGTCGCGACGCCGTCGTCCAACAGCCGGATGTCGTACTCGACTCGTCCGGTCTGATCCAGAAGAAGCGTCTCGGCCGAATCGCCGGGCGCAAGCCGCGCGATCGACTGGGACGTAACCGAGTCGAGCCAGGTCAGGCGATCCACGCCCGTGATCGTGAGGACGGCACGATCGGAGAGGTCGACGACCGCGTCGCCCGCGGCGAGGCGCTTCTGCTCGCCGAGCGGGTTGCCATAGTGCTCGGGCGGTGAGCCGACCGCGCCGACCAACGCGGTGAACGGGTCAGCGGTGAACGGATCAGTAGAAGCAGCATTATTCGACACGGGTCAACCGTCCACTCGAGTGGGTCCGCAGGTCTTGCCCAAGGGCCGCTATGTCCCAGGCCCACAGCAGTTCGCTGTCGACCAGTCCGTACATGCGGGTCGCCGCCGCGTACTCCTTGGCCGTCGCGGACCGCATCACGGCATCCGTCGCGAGGTCGATCCGTGGTCCCTTGACTCGTCCAAGGTAGAGCTCGTGAACGCCGCCGGGATGGATGAGGGAGACCTCGATGTCGAATCCGCCGACCTCGTTGCGCAGGGTCTCGACCGCATCCGGAGTCGTGAATGGACGCTCGCCGCTTCCCGCCAGCATCGCCGGACCCGGATCTCCCGCACCAAGCTGGCGGCTCAACCGCCAGTAGCCGGTCTCGGAGACAAGAGGCGTGAGCGCCTCGTCCAGAAGCCAGGAAGTCGAGGTGTAGTTCAGGTAGGGCAGGCCGTCCTGGCTGAACGAAACGCGCTGTCCGAAGTCGTGCTCACGAACGTCCTCACCGATCGTGTAGTGAACGACGCCGCTGCCCTCCCACACACCGAGAAGCCACGAGAGTGGCCCGATCTCGGCTGGGACGGATAAGTCGAGATCAAACAAGCGAGGCCTGCACTATCGCTGGCCCCTGAACAGGTTGGCCAGCACGGTGATCGACACGAATGCGATAGCGAGGACCGCGAGCACGAGAAGCCCGACGAAGAAGAATTCGAGTGCGACGATCATGAAAAGAGTCTAAGCGTTCACGAGCAGCAACACGATGGTCGCGACCGTCAGAAGCAGGATGGAACCGCCGACACTGACCGTCATCCGGAGCACGAGTCCCTCCGTCTGCGACAGCGCGAGCTGCAATGCGAAGGTGAGCAGGATGGCGAACGCGAACACGATAGACAGCCAGCGATAGTAGCCGGAAGGCTCTGCCAGCGTCGCCACGAGCACGATGCCGACGACAACAACAATCCAAACGGGGACAATGCTGGCGAGTCGCGCGGTCACTCCACCATGCTAAGGCGCTTGTAGACTATCGAGCACGCACTTTGGAGGCCCCGTGGCGCAGTTGTTGATCCTGACCTCTGCGGTCGACACTGAGGTCCTTCCCGCGCTTGGTCTGTTGAGTCATCGGGCGCGCCAAATTCCCGCATCTCCGGCGTCCCTCATCAGTGCCCCAACCTGTGACCTCATTTTCGTGGATGCGCGACAGGATCTGGTCAGCGCCAAGTCGCTCTGCAAGATCCTGAACACCACGGGCATCAACGTCCCGCTCATGCTCGTGCTCACGGAGGGCGGGTTGACCGCGGTCAGTCCGGACTGGGGTGTGGATGACGTCCTGCTCGAAACTGCGGGGCCCGCAGAGGTGGATGCGCGCATCCGTCTCGTCATCGGGCGTGCCGTGCATGACAAGTCGACTTCGAAGATCCAGGCCTCCGGCGTCGTCATCGATGAGGCGAGCTACTCCGCCAAGGTGCACGGGCGCCCGCTCGACCTCACCTTCAAGGAGTTCGAGCTCCTGCGATTCTTTGCGACGCATCCATCGCGCGTCTTCACTCGCGAGCAGTTGCTCAGCGAGGTCTGGGGCTACGACTACTTCGGCGGTACGCGCACGGTCGACGTGCACGTACGGCGCCTTCGCGCCAAGCTCGGCGACCTCGAGTCCCTGATCGGAACCGTGCGCAATGTCGGTTACCGCTTCAACGTGTACGAAGAAGAGAATGAACGACTCACCACGATCGGTTCCTGACTGGCCACGATCGGTTCCTGACTGGATCGGCGCGCTGGTCACAGCGGCGCGCGCCGCTGACGGAGCACCGCCGTTCTCCGACCAGGCCCTCGTCGATTACCGCACGGGAGCGCGCGAACTCGTCGCGATCGATGAGTCGGCCGCGGCGCTGGTGACTACGCCCGAGGCTGCCGAAGAACAGTCCGACGCTTCCCGCGAAGCCGAGTTCGTCGTGCACCCGGATGCCCGGAATCGCGGCATCGGGACCCGGCTGCTCGAGACTCTCCTCGGATCGACCCTCGGATCGACCCCCGACCCGATGCTGTTCTGGGCCCACGGCGATCACCCAGCCGCCCGCGCACTGGCTGCAAGTCACGGACTCACCCCGATGCGCGAGCTGCTGCACCTCACCGGACCGGTCCCCGATCGTGAGTTGCCGGGATCAGCAGCGATCAGCGCGTTCAGGGTGGGCGTCGACGAAGACGAGTGGGTCGCACTGAACCACCGCACCTTCGCGCACCACGCCGAGCAGGGATCGGTCACCCGCTCCGACCTCGAACAGCTCGAGTCGGAGGCGTGGTTTCGCGCCGATGACTTCCTCATTCTTCGCGATGGCGCCACCGGGGAAGGGGGCGCCATGATCGGCTACTGCTGGGTCAAGATCGAGCCGGATGCCCAGGAAGACGGCGGCAGCGGCGAAATCTACGTCCTCGGCGTATCCCCCGATCGCCAGGGCGAGAAACTGGGCGGCCTCCTGCTCGAGGCCGGACTCGCCCGCATGCGCGCGCGCGGCATCGACAAGGCGGACCTGTATGTCGAGGGTGACAATGCGTCGGCCCTGAGCCTGTACCGCTCGCGCGGCTTCACGCAGGACTCCATCGACATCCAATACATCTCCCACCAGACGCCCAGGGGTTAAGCGCGCGTTAACCGGCACGGCTGGCAGTATTGAGCAATGGATACGGATGCCTATGTCGGAGACGCCGCGGTCGGCGCGGATTACGACGACGACTTTGACGACGAGTCGTCATCTGACGATGACGGCACCCTGCCAGCCGATCGTTACCTCGATCGCGAGCTGAGCTGGCTCGCCTTCAACCAGCGGGTGCTCGAGCTGGCGGAAGACGAAAACGTCCCGCTTCTCGAGCGGGTGAATTTCCTCGCCATCGTCGCGAGCAACCTCGACGAATTCTTCATGGTGCGGGTCGCCGGGCTCAAACGGCGCATCGCCACCGGCCTCGCCATCCCCACCAATATCGGCCGCAATCCCAGCGAGGTGCTCCACGACATCGGCAGGGCGGCACACGACCAGCAGGAGCGCCACGCCCGGGTCTTCGGCGACATCGTGAAGCCCATGCTCGACGACGAGGGCATCCACATCGAGGTCTGGGCGGACCTCGGTCCGGAAGACCGCGCCCAGATCGACGACATTTTCTCGCGGCGGATCTTTCCTGTGCTCATGCCGCTCGCGGTGGATCCGGCGCACCCGTTCCCCTATATCTCCGGGCTCTCGCTCAACCTCTCGGTGCGGGTGCGAAATCCGAAGTCCAACCGCATCGAGTTCGCCCGCATCAAGGTGCCGCCGCTGCTGCCACGATTCGTGCAGCTTCCGGATGACCACACCGGCCGCCTGCGCTTCATCCCGCTCGAGGACCTCATCGCCAATCACCTCGGCGACCTGTTTCCCGGAATGGAAATCCTCGAACATCACGAGTTCCGCGTCACAAGGAACGAAGACGTCGAGATCGAGGAAGACGAGTCCGAGAACCTCATCCAGGCACTCGAGAAGGGACTGCTGCAGCGACGCTTCGGGCCGCCGATCCGCCTGGAGATCTCGAACGAGATGGATGACACGACGCTCGAGCTGCTCATGCAGGAGCTCGACATCACCTCGGAGGAGGTCTACCGCCTCCCCGCTCCGATCAGCCTCGGCGATCTCTTCGAGATCTTCAAGATCGACCGCCCAGCGCTGAAGTACCCGAAACAGCTTCCGACCACGAGCGCGGGCCTGCTGCCGACCGACCCGACCGAGATCCCGGATATCTTCGCGTCGATCACCCGGGGCGATATCCTGCTGCATCACCCTTACGAATCGTTCGCGACGAGTGTGCAGACCTTCCTCGAGCAGGCTGCGGCCGACCCGAACGTGCTGGCCATCAAGCAGACGCTGTACCGCACCAGCGGCGACAGCCCCATCGTCGAGGCCCTCATCGATGCCGCGGAGTCCGGCAAACAGGTGCTCGCACTGGTCGAGGTCAAGGCGCGCTTCGACGAGACCGCGAACATCAACTGGGCTCGCAAGCTCGAGAAGGCCGGTGTTCACGTCGTCTACGGGCTGGTCGGGCTGAAGACCCACTGCAAGCTCGCACTGGTCGTGCGCCAGGAGAAGAACGGCAACCTCAAGCACTACAGCCACATCGGAACGGGCAACTACAACCCGAAGACCAGTCGGCTGTACGAGGATCTCGGGCTCCTGACCGACAGCGACACCATCGGCAAGGACCTCACCCGACTCTTCAACGAGCTCTCCGGATATGCCATCGAGAGGAAGTTCAAGCGGCTCCTGGTTGCCCCGCTGCACATGCGGAAGGGACTGCTCAAACACATCAGGCAGGAGGCCGAAAACGCACGCAAGGGGCTCGATTCCGGCATCCGGATCAAGGTGAATGCCATCGTCGACGAGGCCATCATCGATGCTCTCTACCGGGCAAGTAACGCCGGCGTGCCGATCGACATCGTCGTTCGGGGAATCTGCTCGTTGAAGCCTGGGGAGGAGGGGTTCAGCGAGAATATCCGCGTGCGCTCCGTCCTCGGCCGATACCTCGAGCACTCCCGGGTGTTCTCGTTCGTCAACGCGGGCGATCCGCACGTCTACATCGGCAGCGCAGACATGATGCACCGCAACCTGGATCGGCGGGTCGAAGCTCTTGTCCGGCTCACCGAGCCAGCCCACCTCGCCCAGATCGATTCGATCTTCAACCTCGACATGTCGGATGAGACGGCGTCCTGGTGGCTCGACCACACCGGTCTCTGGACCCACCACTCGAAGTCGGACGACGGATCGCCGCTGCACGATGCCCAGGAGGTCACGATGATCGATATCTCTGCGCGTCGACGAATCGGGGTCCTTCGGTGAGCGATACCGGGCAGCCTCCCGTGCTCGCCGCCGGCGCGATCTGCTGGCGGATCGTCGATGACAAGGTCCGGATCCTTCTCGTACATCGAGCGCAGCGCAAAGACGTCTCCCTGCCCAAGGGCAAGGTCGACCCTGGCGAGACACTGCCAGAGACCGCGATACGGGAGATCTGGGAGGAGACCGGCCTGGTCGTCGGGCTGGGTGCGCCGCTCGGGCAGGTGGAATACCAGATTCCGAGCGGTCGCGACAAGATCGTCTACTACTGGTCGGCCG
Organism: Glaciihabitans sp.; assembly: GCA_025465535.1. Taxonomy (GTDB): domain Bacteria; phylum Actinomycetota; class Actinomycetes; order Actinomycetales; family Microbacteriaceae; genus Galbitalea. Next base: position 7,767 of record JAODMY010000089.1, on the reverse strand, counting down.
AGGTTGACCAGCGCGCCCTCGACGAGAGCACCTTCGCGCCAAACGAGGAGATCGAGTCGCTCGAATGGGTCTCGTTCAAGAAGGCACGCAAGCGGCTCACCTATCCGCACGACGTCGACATCGTCAATTCATTCGCCGAACGCATCAAGGCCGGGCGCGCACGCACCTTCGCGATCATCGTCGTCCGTCACGGGAAGGCCGTGCCGCCCCAGGCGTGGGACGGACCGGATGCTTCGAGACCCCTGCTGGCGCGCGGTACCACCCAGGCCGCCAACATTGCTGCGGGTCTTGCCGCCTACCATCCGAGGGAGATCATCACCTCGACCGCCGCCCGCTGCATCGCGACCGTGGCCCCCGTGGCGCGACTCACGGGAATCGATCCGATCGAAACGGACGCCATCAGCCAGGACTCGTTCGAGTCGGGCGAATTCGCGATCGCCGAACTGCTCGAGAGCCGGATGAAACGAGGTGCGACGGCCGTGCTCTGCAGTCACGGTCCGGTCATCCCGGAGATCATCGCCGAGATCGCCAGCCTCACGAACACGCCGCCGACCGACGACTTCCGCTCGGTTGGGCACCTGTCGACCGGCGAATTCTCGGTGCTGCACGTCGCAACTGACGACCCACGGTCCGGCATCGTGGCACTCGAGACCCACTCGCCAGTCGACTAGGTGAATGCCGTGAATTGGCTGCGACACGGCCTCGATCGCGAATCTGTAACCGCGCGTTAACCCTCCGTTCACCATTACACCGGACTCTGGTAAGGCACTCCTCATAATCTCGCTGGTGGTCGTACTGACCCATGCCGCAAATCCCGGGCGATTGGTCGTTCAGGGTCTGCGCAAATCCCACTCCGAAAGGTACACACAGTGAAGCTCAAGAATCTGGCGGTTGCGGGCACAATCGCCATCGCAGCAACCGTCGCACTCGCCGCTTGCTCATCCGCCAGTCCCACCAGCACCGCGAGCCCCGCCGCACCCCTCTCTGGCACGATCACCTCGGGTGGATCCAGCGCCCAGGCCAACGCGCAGACCGCGTGGGCCGCGGCCTTCCAGGCCCAGAACTCCGGCGTCACGATCAACTACGACAAGTCGCAGGGATCCGGCGGTGGCGTCACGAACTTCCTCTCGGGCACCTATGACTTCGCCGGAACCGACGCGGCACTCACGAGCGACCAGCAGACGCAGTCGCAGACGCTGTGTGGCGCGGGTGGCGCACTCGACCTTCCCGTGTACCTCTCGGGCGTCGCAATCATCTTCAACGTTCCTGGCGTCACCAAGCTGAACCTCGACTCGGCGTCGATCGCGAAGATCTTCAACAAGAAGATCACGATGTGGAACGATCCGGCACTCGTCGCACTGAACCCGGGAGTCACGCTTCCAAGCGCCAAGGTCACCCCCGTCGTTCGCTCGGACGGCTCCGGCACGACCAACAACTTCACCACCTACCTCAGCCAGGTGCAGAAGGCCAACTGGCCTTACCCGGCTTCGAGCGCGTGGCCCGTCACCGGTGAGAGCGCCCAGCAGGGTGGTTCTGGAGTGGTGAGCACGGTTGCCGCCGGCAAGGACACCATCGGCTACGCGGACCAGAGTTCGATCGCCAAGGCCACGGCCGCCGATATCCAGCTCGGCACCACGTCGACCTACGTCACGTACTCCGCAGCGGGCGCAACCGCAGCCTTCACCGAGGCCGCGAGTGCGAACCCGAGCACGAAGGGCGACCTGACCCAGGCTCTCGACTACACGAAGATCTCCGGTACGAACTCGTACCCGATCCCGCTGCTGTCCTACGACGTGGTCTGCACCACCTTCAAGACCGCGGCCCAGGCCAAGCTCACCAAGGCCTACGTCGGCTTCATCGACTCGACCATCGGACAGGCCGTCGCCGCAAAGAACGCTGGCTCTGCACCGCTGCCAGCGTCTATCCTTGCTGACGTGAAGTCCAGCCTGGCCTCAGTCAAATAGTTCCACCCCCGCCCCAATCGTCTGGCCGAGCGCGAGGCAGTTGCTCAAGAAAGTGTGAAGTGAGCGAAACCCCAGCACTGCAGCCGGAGCCGAAAGGTCTCCGGCAGGCCAGTCAGACGAATCCGGTCGGCGGATCATCGCCCTGGTCTGGCGCCCCTCGCGGGGGCGCCAGGCCAGGGCGTGCAAAGTCTCGCCCCGCGGACCGCATCTTCCGGGGCTTGAGCACTGCGGCGGCGGTGTCCATCATGGTGATCCTCGCCGGTGTCGCCATCTTCCTCATCGTCCAGGCTGCACCCGCCATCGCGGCGAACTGGCAGACCAACGCGAGCCTCACCACTGGCCCGACTGCCAACCAGGCGAGCTTCTGGACCTACGTTGCCCCGCTCATCTGGGGCACCGTATTCGTCTCGGCCATCGCACTGGTCATGGGAGCGCCGGTCGCCATCGGCATCGCGCTCTTCATCTCGCACTACGCTCCGCGACGCATCGCCGGCGTGCTTGGCTACCTCATCGACCTGCTGGCCGCGGTTCCCTCGATCGTCTTCGGCCTCTGGGGCATCTTCGTCATCCGGCCGTTCCTGCTTCCGCTGACCGTGTGGCTCAACCACAATCTCGGCTGGATTCCGATCTTCGGCGGACAGGCGTCGGCGACGGGATCGACGCTGTTTGCCGGCGCGGTCGTCCTGGCCGTCATGATGCTGCCCATCATCACGTCGATCTCGCGCGAGATCTTCCTTCAGACACCACGTCTCCACGAGGAAGCCGCGTTCGCACTCGGTGCGACCAAGTGGGAGATGATCCGCCTCGCGGTCTTCCCGTACGCCCGCTCGGGCATCGTGTCGGCCCTGCTCCTCGGCCTCGGCCGGGCGCTCGGTGAAACCATGGCCATCGCGCTCATCGTCTCGCCATCGCTGAAGTTCTGGGTCCAACTGCTTACCGACGGCCAGAACTCGCAAACCGTCGCCGCCAATATCGCTCTCAACTTCCCGATCGCCGACACGCTGCAGCGCCAGGCGCTCATCGGCACCGGCCTCATGCTGTTCGTGATCCTGATCGCGGTGAACCTCATCGCCCGCACGATCGTGGCCCGCACGGGACCGGGAGCCCGGAACAAGAGGGCGCAGCGCAAGGCACGCCAGCTTCCCCCGACCGACCCGGGAGTCATCGCAACCGCTGACGCCGCCGCCGGCCCGGTCGGCGCCACCACCGTCGCTACGGCAGAGGGAGTCGAGTGATGACCGCATCCATCGCTTCGCGCAAGAGCAAGTCTCCCCGCGGGCCCATTGTCAACACCCTCACGTCGGGGCAGCTCCCCCGCTTCGTCGAGCTCTATACGCTGGCAGCGGCGCTGCTGGTCGGAGCCGGCATCCTTGCTCTCGTCGGGTTCAACGTCGTCGGCTGGCTCGTCGTCTCGGCCATCGTTTACCTCGTGGTCCTCGGAGTCATGTCATCGCTGGTCGAGAACCGGCGCAAGGCTACCGACCGGGTCGTCCGCGGCCTGGTGAGCACGGCGTTCCTGCTCGCGATCATCCCGCTCGTTTCCACTCTCGCCACCGTCATCGCTCGCGGCATCGGCGTCATCAACTGGACCTTCATCTCGACCTCGACGTCGAACGTGTTCGACCCGAAGACGCTCGCGGTGGTGCAGACCGAGGGCGCGCTGCAGTCGATCGTCGGAACGTTGATCATCACCGGCATGGCCGCCGCCATGTCGATCCCGATCGGCATCCTCACGGCCATCTACCTCGTCGAGTACTCGCTGGCAGGCAATTGGATGTCGCGCACCGTCACCACCCTCGTGGATGTCATGACAGGCATCCCCTCGATCGTCGCCGGCCTCTTCGCCTTTTCGCTCTTCTCTCTCCTGTTCGGCCCCAAGGCATTCAGCGGCTTCTCCGCGTCCGTGGCTCTCGCGGTTCTGATGATCCCGATCGTCGTGCGCTCGAGCGAGGAGATGCTGAAGCTCGTCTCGATGGAGCTGCGCGAGGCGTCCTACGCGCTCGGTGTGTCGAAGTTCCTGACGATCTGGAAGGTCGTCCTGCCCACCGCCATCGCCGGTCTCGTCACCGGCGTGATGCTCGCCATCGCGCGAGTCATCGGCGAGACCGCACCGATCTTCATGGCCGCGAGCTTCACCAACAACTTCAACTCGAACCCGTTCTCCGGCCCCATGCAGACCCTGCCGGTCATGGCCTACACGGGCTACAAGTTCCCGACGACCAACATCCAGGGATCACTGGACTCCGCCTGGGGTGCCGCGCTTCTCCTCATCATCCTGGTCGTCATCCTCAACCTCATCGCTCGAATCGTTGCCAGGGCGTTCGCGCCCAAGGGTCTTCGCTAAACACACAAAGGATCTTGCCCAGTGTCCAAACGGATTGAAGTTCGCGATCTCAACGTGTACTACAGCGATTTTCTCGCGGTCGAAGACGTTTCCATCACCATCGAACCGCGCACGGTCACGGCTTTCATCGGGCCAAGCGGGTGCGGTAAGTCGACCTTCCTGCGCACACTCAACCGCATGCACGAGGTGATTCCCGGTGCTCGCGTCGAGGGGGAAGTCATCGTGGATGGCAATGACCTTTACGCGCCCGGTGTCGACCCGGTGCTCGTGCGTCGGCAGGTCGGCATGGTGTTCCAGCGGCCGAATCCGTTCCCGACCATGTCGATCCGCGACAACGTTCTGGCTGGCGTAAAGCTCAACAACCGACGGATGTCGAGGTCCGACGGCGACGCTCTTGTGGAGAAGTCGCTCAAGGGCGCCAACCTCTGGAACGAGGTCAAGGATCGCCTCGGCCTGCCAGGCCAGGGACTTTCGGGCGGCCAGCAGCAGCGGCTCTGCATTGCGAGGGCCATCGCGGTCTCCCCCGAGGTCATCCTCATGGACGAGCCGTGCTCGGCCCTCGACCCGATCTCGACGCTCGCCATCGAAGACCTCATCGAGGAACTCAAGCAGGACTACACGATCGTGATCGTGACCCACAACATGCAGCAGGCCAGCCGCGTCTCGGACAAGACGGCGTTCTTCAACATCGCGGGAACCGGCAAGCCGGGCAGGCTCATCGAGTACAACGACACCAACACGATGTTCTCGAACCCGAGCGTCCAGGCCACAGAGGACTACGTCTCCGGCAAGTTCGGCTAGGCGCATCGAATGCCCTATAACTGCGGATGTTTCGTCGCCTGCATCCGCAGTTTGAGGGCATTCGATGGAACGGCACTCCGCTTGCAGTTCGGTGGCACCAACGTCGTAGTCGGACCAACGTCGTAGTCGCACCAACGTCGTAGTCGCACCAACGCCATGGCTCACACGGCTTGCCGAGGCAAGAAGTTAACCCGGGCCGCAGAACGCCTCTCGGCGCAAGGCCGCTCGAAGCGGCTATTAGTGGAGCCCGGGGTTACTGCGGCCCGGAATTTCTATTTTAGCGGACTCGTCGCTGCGTCGAGTCTGAAAGCCAGGCAGGTCGGGCCGGATCCGGCAATCTGCCAGCAACTACTCGAGCTGGCCGACGCGCTCGAGACGGGCGCAGGCCGTGAACTCGTCTGCCGTGATCGCGAACCGATCGGCGCGGGAGGTGAGCTCTGTCGCACGCTCGGGGTTCACGGGGTCCGAGTCATCCGCAATGCTGCTCGCGCCGGCCGCGCAGATCCGGCAAAAGGCGGCCGCGCGGTCGAGAGCGATGGCAAAATCCCCAACGAAGATGCCGCGGAGGATCTCGTCGGCGAGTTCGGTGATCTCCTCCGGACCAATCGGCAGCGGGGCACCGGCCACGGCCGTGTCGATCGTCTGGAGCACCTCGCTACCGCGCTGGAACAGGAGGCTCGTGCCCTCCGGATCCTGCCGAATCAGCAGCCGCATGAGGTAGATGCGCCAGAGCGCTCCCGGCAGGCTCTTCGCACTCGAGCGGGCCCAGAGTTCGGCGATCGCATCGATCCCGTTTTCGTCGGTGTAGGAGATCAGCCGTTCGAGGATCGCCGGATCCTCGTTCTCCCGCGCGCGATCGACGAGCGTGTGCGCGGTGTCGTGAGCCACGCGCAGGATCGCGGCCGGATCCTGTCCGCCCTCGTAGGTGTCGAACTTGTCCCCGGAGTACTGGGTGGGCTTGTGGAACTCATCTGTCACCCTTCCACGGTACCTTCCGCTGCTTCGTCAGGCGATTCCGTTGAGTCGACGACGGCGGAAGAAATATCCGACCGCCACCGAGCCCGCAATGGCGATCATTGTTGGCGCAAGGAGAGCTGGCCCCTGGCCGGTGAATTCGAGCACGAGGATCAGTGCGGTCACCGGCGCACGCATCGACGCCGCCAGGAACGCCGCGGCAGCGACGAACGCGAATGCCGCGACGGGTGAACCCGGCCAGGCCAGGGACCACGCACCGCCGATGACCGCGCCGAGCGCTGCCCCGAGTGCGAGGGAGGGCGTGAGCGTTCCACCGGCGGCACCGCTGTAGATCGTGCCAGTGGTCGCGACCGCTTTCACAACGAGAAGCGCGGCCATGATGATGAGTGGTGTCACCCCGTCGAAGGAGACCTGCCCGAGAGAACGTCCATTGCCGAGGATCGCCGGAAACGGAACCGAGAGGAATCCGACGGCGAGAAAGATGAGTGGCATCGCCAGCAGGATCCAGTTGCCGCGCACCCGATGCCCAGCGGCGAATTGGGTCGAGCCGACAAAGCCGACCGCGGCAAGGCCGACGATCGGGCCGACGATGATCGACCACACGAGCAACGAGGGGGAGAGAGTCAGTGGCGGGAGCGCATAGATCGGCTCGGCCGGCACGACAAGCTGGGCGATAAGGGCAGCGATGGCGGCGGTCGCCAGCGCGGGCAGGGCGGTAGCAAGCGTCAGTTCGGCGAGCAGGACCTCCACGGCGAAGACCGCACCGCCGAGAGGAACGTCATAGACAGCGGCGAGTCCGGCTCCCGCACCACAGGCCACAAGGATGCGTCGCTCGCGAGCTGTGAGGCCGGCGCGTTCGCTCAGCCAGCCGGCGATCAGCGCTCCGACTTCGCGAGGCGCCACCTCTCGTCCAATGGATGCGCCGAGTCCGACGATGACAATTTGCAGGGCGGCGTTGACTAGCGTGACGACAGGCGGCATCGGTCTGCCGGCGACGCTCGCCTCAACCGAAACCACCGGTCTCGCCCAGCGCCTGAGGGCCCACCAGCCGAGCGTTCCGATGACGCCGGCAATGCCAACGGCGACCACGCGACGCGTCGACGAAGGGGTGAGGAGACCATCGAGAAAGGGACCCGACGAGTATCCGTAGGCCAGGTGCTCGATCCAATGCAGGGTCAGGCTGACCAGCATGCCGCTGACGCCGCTCCCGATGCCAACGAGCACCGTCACAACGGTCAGCCGGAGTATCCAGGAGGGGGTGGCCTTTTGCGCCGGAAGTGCCACACCTCGATGCTAGCCAGTGTTCCGACTAGCGCGAAGTTGAACGAGGAGCGGCGCTACTCGTCTTTTGGTCGAACGGGGATGCGGTTCCAGATTTCGATGAACGCGAATGTCGCCGCCAGGACCCCGATGACGACCGCCACTGCCAGCCAGATGCCCTCCCGGCCGATGACGGCACCGATCACCGCAAGGACAAGGATGACGAGTGGTCGTATGACGGGTGCCCAGGATCCTCGACGATTGCTAGCCATCCCCCAAATCTAGCGAATCTCCCGGGCCGGCTGATTCGGTCGGGCACCGGGTTAGGCGGTACATTTGTCTCCGCGGGCCTCTAGCTCAGTTGGTAGAGCATCGGACTTTTAATCCGCTGGTCGCGGGTTCGAGCCCCGCGGGGCCCACCGC
>JAODMY010000057.1 GCA_025465535.1 Glaciihabitans sp. | reverse complement strand
CCGTGCTCGGCGCCGGCCTCATCCTCATGCTGGCGGTCGGCACCGCGGTCGCCGCGGCGGCCGTGTTGCCGCCGAAGGGAGCCCGCGATGTGCTCAGGACGACCACGACGCAGCCCTTCGAGCCGCGCGACTACGTGAGTCCGCTCTCTGGCTTCCGTAGCTACTGGGAGGAACCGAAGACCGACGACGTCATGATGACCGTGAGTGGGCTTCCCCGGGGTGCGCGGATTCGGATTGCTACCCTCGACAGCTACGACGGCGTCGTCTATTCGGTCGGCAGCGCTGCCGTCAACAGTGCCTCGGGCTCGTTTACCCGCGTGCCGTCCGAGTTCGACCAGAGCGGGGTGAAGGGCGAACAGGTCTCGCTGCACTTCGACCTTCAGAACTACACGGGCATCTGGCTGCCGACGGTAGGGAAGCTGGAAGATGTCGCGTTCAGCGGCAGCAACGCGACGAGGCTTCGCAACGACTTCTTCTACAACGACACGAGCGGAACGGCCGCCGATGTCGGCAGGCTCACGCCCGGTGATTCGTACACGCTCGATGCCGTCGTCCCGAAGCAGCCGACGGCGGCGGAGCTTGCGAGAGTGGATGCGGGGTCCGCGACGGTCCCGTCGCTCGGCACCCTGCCCGCGGAGCTGAACTCCGTTCTCAACGGCTATGTCGCCGACTCGCAGAGCCAGGGCGCGAAACTCGTCGCCATGATCGCCGCACTGAAGAGGAACGGCTACATCAGCCACGGCGTCGGTGCGAACGAGCCCGCCAGCCGCTCAGGACACGCAGCCGACCGCATCAACGAACTGCTGACCGACCAGCTCATGATCGGGGATGCCGAACAGTACTCGGTGACAGCCGCTCTCATGGCGACCGAACTCGGCTTCCCGTCCCGCGTGGTCATGGGCTTCGTGCCGGAGACTACGGGCGCGGGCACAAGTCAGATCAAGGGCAAGGATGTCTCGGCCTGGATCGAGGTCGACACCGCCCAGTACGGCTGGGTGACGATCGATCCGAACCCGCCGGTGCGGCCGATCCCGGTCATCCCACCCAAGGATCCGAACCAGGTCGCGCGGCCGCAGACCATCGTTCCACCGCCGGCCGTCGAAAACGATCCACCGGATCCGCAGGTGGCTCCGGATGCCAGGCAACACGATCCTGCCGTTCCCAACGAGTTCCTCATTGCGCTGTTTGCCGTGCTCGGGATCACCGGTTGGGTGTTGCTGGGAATCCTGGTCGTGCTTTCGCCGTTCATCTTCATCCTGATCGCGAAGGCGCGTCGCCGCCGGTTGCGAAGGCGTGCCGCGACCGCACTGGCGCGCATTACGGGCGGCTGGCAGGAGTTCGCGGACAGCGTGGTCGACCACGGATTCGAGCCGCCCCCTGCCGCGACGCGAAGCGAGATCGCGAGGACAGTCGGTGGGCAGCAGCCCGCCGTGCTCGCCGCCGTCACCGACCGTGCCACGTTCGCGCCCGGGTCCCCGGATGACGCGGAGGGCGACCTGGTCTGGCGGTCCGTGAGTGAACTGGTCGGAGCCCTCGCCGCCGGTAAGTCGCGCTGGGAGCGCATCAGGGCGAGCGTTTCGCTGCGTTCGCTTGGTGGGTATAGTTTCAGCAGCCGATTGAAGGGCAGGACAAATCCGTGAACTGCGAAGCTTGCGGCACGGAGTTGCCATTCGGAGCCATGTTTTGTGGCGAATGTGGTCGAGCGGTCGGCGGGAAGTCCGTTCGGCGCCACCCGGATAGCGGGATGCCGGTGGTCGCCGCCGCGACCGCTGTCGAACCGTCCGAGGTGACACCTGGTCCGTCGGAGGCGGCTGCCCAATCGGCGGCGGCTGCGCCTCGGCCGGGCGACACCGTGATCATCGGCTCGTTCGACCTGGAGTTGCTTGCGGCTGCGGCTCCGGCTGCGGCTGCGGCTGGTGAAAAACCAGCGGTGCCCGAGACGCCCGTTGTTCCGGTGCAGCACTTTGACCCCTTCCCCTGGGGGGAGCGGCCTGCCGCCAATCCCGTGCCCGACGCCGAGGCCGAGGATGATGATTTCGAGCAGACGCTGATCGTGCCCCGTCGCGACAGCGGCGAGCGCTTCGTGCTGCAGTTCAGCACCGGTGAGAGCGTCACGGTGTCCGGATCGGGCCTCGTCGGACGCAATCCCATGCCCCAGCCCGGCGAGTTCTTCGATTACCTGGTATCGATCTCCGATCCGGGGAAGTCGGTTTCCAAGACCCATCTCGAATTCGGCCAGGACGCAGGGGCGTTCTGGGTGAGCGATCGCTTCTCCGGAAACGGGTCAGTCGTACGGGAACCGGGGATGCCGCCGAAGCGTCTCGGAGCAGGCAAGCGCTTCCGCATCGTCCGCGGATCCCGGGTTGACATCGGCGAGCAGTTCTTCGTCGTGAGCTGATCCACCACTTCCCCTCACCCGCCCGTGCCGGCGGCTTTCCACTGGCGCCCGCCCGCGGCACCGGTCGGGGAAGCCGTGCTGCTTGGATACACGGATGTTGTCCAAGCGAGCCGTTCATCCCGCCCGCGTGCGCATTGCCGCACCTCGAATGCCCGCGCCGCCGACCCCGCATCGATTCCCCGTCTTCGCGGCGTTTGCGCCCGTGCTCGCCTCGCTCGCGATGTGGGCGGTCACCCGCTCCCCGCTCGCGCTCGCGTTTGCGGCCCTCGGTCCGGTCATCGCGATTGCGACGACGGCCGACTCGCGACTGCAGGAGCCTCGTCAACGAAGGCGGGATGCGGTCGCCTTCACGGCAGACTGCGACCGCGCCCGGGCGTCGATCACTCGCGCACACGTCGAAGAGCGCCACACCCTCGAACGCGCTTACCCCGCCGTTCGCGACCTGCTTGCGGGCCTCGAGCACAACCCGCTGCGCTGGAGCGCTGAAGGCGACTCCGAACTGCTCGTCAGGATCGGCAGCGGCCCGGTCCCCAGCTCGATCGACTACGAGGATTCCGCTGCCGCACACGGTGCCGACCCGGATGCACGCCTGCTCGAACTGCGCGCCCTCGCCTCCCGGGTGCCGAACGCGGCCATCGTGGTCGACGCGCGTCTCGGCATCGGGTTTGTCGGCCCGTCGCACTTCGCTCTTGCCGCGGCCCGTGGCATCCGGGTGCAACTGTCGGTGCTGATCTCGCCCGCGTTCTCACCCACGATCCCGCACCTCGCCCGCGTCGAGACGGCCGCGACCCTTGCCGCCCTTCCCCGCGAGATCGGCATCGGCATCGAGATCGACGCAACGGGTGGTGGTGCACTCGTTCGCGCGCCGGATCCCTCGCAACTCGGGCCGCTCGAAGTCGAGTTCGTCTCGGCCGAGGCCGCATCCGCTGCCGAGGCGCTGTTGCGTGAGTGTGCCGAGCGAGAGGGGGTCAGGGCGCCGGGCGGAACACTGCTGCCCGAGATGGTCGAGCTTGAACGGTTGCCGCGCGACAATTCGGCATCCTGCCTTCGGTGCTCAATCGGGATGGGCGGATCGGGGCCGGTGTGGCTCGACCTCGTGGCGGATGGCCCACACGCGATCGTCGGCGGAACGACCGGCAGCGGCAAGAGCGAGCTTCTCCTGAGCTGGGTCATCGCGATGGCGCGTGAGCGCGGACCCGATGCCGTGACTTTCCTGTTCGTCGACTTCAAGGGTGGTGCCGCGTTCGATCCGCTGCGACGGCTGCGACACTGCGTCGGCATCATCACCGACCTGGATGCCGGTGAGTCCCTGCGAGCGCTCTCCAGCCTCGCCGCAGAGCTTCGACACCGCGAACGTGAGCTCGCGCTGCGCGGTCTCAGGTCGATCGACGACGCAGAGGGCAGGCTTCCGTTCCCACGGCTCGTCGTCATCGTCGACGAGTACGCCGCTCTCGTCGAGACGCATTCCGTGCTGCACACGGTCTTCGCGGACATCGCCTCGCGCGGCCGGTCGCTCGGCGTGCACCTGGTCCTGTGCACACAGCGGCCGTCCGGGGTCGTTCGCGACAGCATCCTCGCCAACTGCGCGCTTCGCCTCTCGCTCCGGGTCAACAGCGCGGCGGACAGCACGGCCGTCATCGGAACGGATGCGGCCGCCGCTCTCCCGCGGAGACCGCTCGGCCGGGCCCTCCTGAGCGCGGCGGGGGATCCACCGGAGTTGCTCCAGGTCGCCCGGTCGAGCAGCGAGGATGTTGGTGCGGTCATCGAGCGCTGGCGGGACGTCCCGATGCCGCGCGCCCCGTGGCTGCCGCCGCTCGATCACGTGATCCCGATGGACATCGTGGCTGGCGAGCCGCGGGCCTCGACCGTGCCGTTCGCCCTCGTCGATCGCCCGGACGAGCAGCGCAGGGAGACCGCGCGATACGATCCCGTCGCCCACGGCTCGATGCTTGTGGTCGGTGCCGGCGGCAGCGGCAAGAGCGGTGTCCTCGACGCGCTGGCAACCGCGCCCACGGTGTTCGACCGGGAGCGGGTTGCCGCCGGGTTGCCGGCCCTCTGGGATGCCCTGACCGCGGCGCTCGAGGCTGGCACGCGGCATCCCCGACTGCTGCTGATCGACGATGTGGATGCCGTGATCGCCTCCAGCCCCGAGGAATACCAGGGCGCGCTGACCGACCTTCTCACCCGGGTCCTGCGGGAGGGCCCCTCTCTCGGCGTTCATGCCGTGCTCACCGTCCAGCGAATCTCCGGCGCGCTGGGTTCCGTGGCGGCGCTGTGCGGATCCCGGCTCGTCCTGCGAACTTCCAATCGGCAGGAGCATCTCCTCGCGGGTGGGGAGACGGGCGAGTTCGTCTCCGAGCTGCCACCGGGCGGTGGTCACTGGCGCGGCCACCGAATCCAGGTGCTGGCGGCGACAGCCTCGACGGCGATGTGGCCGGCTCCGGCACCGCGCGCGGTCGAGCTCGACCTCGCAGCGTCGAAGCCGCTCGCGGTGATTTCCTCTCGCCCGCAGCAGTTTGCGCGCACGGTGCAGCTGATTGCTCCGGGCAGGTGCATCTCACTGCTCGCGGATCGGCTGCCGGGCGCCGGTGACCTCGAAGTGTCGGCCGGCGGCGCTCGGAGCGGCCTCCCTGCGATCCTCGTCGGCGATCCAGAGTGCTGGCAGGCGAACTGGATACTGCTGGCCGACCTTCGCCGGCGTTGTGACCTGTTGATCGACGGTTGCTCACTGAGCGACATCCGGGCTCTGACGAGGGTGAGAGAACTTCCGCCGCCGTTCCCGCGCGGGGAGCGTCCGCTCTGGCTGCTCGACGTCGACCACGAACTACATCGCGCACACCTGCGCGGTGGCGCTTCGGCTATGCCAGCGCAGACTCCACCGTGACGTGTGTGAGCCCGTGAGCCGTCGCGACCGGCTGGTTGACGACCGAGCCGGCGTGGGTGTTGAGCCCGAGCGCGAGGGACGGATCCGCCCGCAGTGCCCCCTGCCAGCCGAGGTTCGCGACCGACCGAACGTATGGCAGGGTCGCGTTCGTGAGCGCATAGGTCGAGGTGTTTGCGACCGCTCCCGGCATGTTCGCGACGCAGTAGAACAGCGAGCCGTGCACGCGGAACGTCGGATCGGCGTGCGTGGTCGGATGCGAGTCCGCGAAGCATCCGCCCTGGTCGATTGCGATGTCCACGAGCACGCTGCCCGGCTTCATGCGCGAAACGAGTTCGTTGCTCACGAGCTTGGGCGCCTTCGCCCCGGGGACGAGCACAGAGCCGATCACCATGTCCGCGCGGACAACCGCCTGGTCGATCTCGTAGCTGTTGGAGGCGATGGTGCGGACGCGGCCGGCATAGAGAGCGTCGAGTTCCCGCAGGCGCTGGAGGTTTGTGTCGAGCACGGTGACATCCGCCCCGAGGCCGACCGAGACCGACACCGCATTGGTGCCGGCGACGCCGCCGCCGAGCACGACGATGGTCGCGGGGTAGGTTCCGGGGACGCCGGGCACAAGGAGTCCGGGCCCGCCATTCGGTCGCAGCATGGCATTGGCGCCGACGATCGGAGCGAGTCGACCGGCGACCTCGCTCATGGGCGCGAGAAGGGGGAGTGCCCTGCTCGGCAACTGCACCGTCTCGTAGGCGATGGCCGTGATGCCGGAGTCGAGCAGAGCCTTGGTCAGCTCGGGCTCTGCGGCGAGGTGAAGGTAGGTGAATAGCACGAGATCATCGCGAAAGTAACCGTATTCGCTCTCGATCGGCTCCTTCACTTTGAGCAGCAGGTCGACAGAATTCCAGGTCGTCGCGGCGTCTGGAGTGATGGATGCCCCCGCGGCCTCGTAGGCCGCATCCGGAATCGACGATCCCTCTCCGGCCCCGGTCTGTACGAGCACCTCGTGCCCGTGAGCCACCAGCTCATGAACTCCCGCGGGGGTGATTGCAACTCGGAACTCGTTGTTTTTGACTTCAGCAGGAACGCCAATTTTCATGCATTCAGGTTACCGGGCACGACCAAGGGATTCCGCACTGATTTCCCGCGTTCCTGTGCTGATTTCGTGAAGATTCTGTTACAAAATGGCTGATTTCCTCTTCAACGCTGTGCATGCCGCGCGCGCTGTGCCAGTATCGGGACACGCGTTAGGCACCCGGGCGCGTGCGCCCGGCGTCGGTAATTAGGAGTGACATGCGATCTCTGCCAGAAGACCCCATCATCCGCGAACTGGTCGCGCAGGCGAGAGCCTCCATCCTGACGAGGCGAACGATCCTGTCGGGAGCCGCCGCGGGAAGCGCCGCCCTCGCCCTCGCCGCCTGCTCACCGCTCGGATCGACCAAGACGCTCAGCCCGGCGAAGGACCACTCCGCGACCGTGAAGTCGCTGACGTGGGCCAACTGGCCGCTCTATCTCGACCAGGCCGATGACAAGAGCTACCCGACGCTTGCCGCGTTCGAGAAGCAGACCGGTCTCAAAGTCAAGTACGACATCGCGGTCGAAGACAACGACACGTACTACGCCAAGGTCAAGGACCAGCTTGCTCTCGGCCAGGACATCGGCGCGGACACCGTCTGTCTCACCGACTGGATGGTCAGCCGCTGGATCACGCTCGGGTACACCCAGAAGCTCGACCACGCGAACATCCCGAACATCAAGAACCTGAGCGCGAGCCTGAAAAACCCGGACTTCGACCCGGGACGCAACCACTCCGTGCCGTGGCAGAGCGGTTTCGCCGGCCTGTGCTGGAACAAGGAGAAGCTTCCGGGCGGGCTCAAGCAGGTCTCGGACCTGTGGGCGCCCGAGCTGAAGGGCAAGGTCGGCGCGCTGTCCGAAATGCGCGACACCATCGGCCTCATCATGCTCGAGCAGGGCGTGGACATCTCGGGCAAGGCCTGGGGCGACAAGGAGTTCACCGCGGCGATCGACGAACTGCGCAAGCACGTCGACGACGGCCAGATCCGCAACATCAAGGGCAACTCGTACGCCGACGACCTGAAGAGCGGTGACACGGTCGCCGCCATCGTCTGGTCGGGTGACGTCGAGGGCATCAACGCCGACATCGGAAGTGACAAGTTCGCGTTCGCGCTACCGGAGACCGGCGGGACGCTCTGGAGCGACAACTTCCTCATCCCGATCGGGTCGAAAGAGAAGGCCAACGCAGAGAAGCTCATCAACTACTACTACGAGCCCGAGGTCGCCGCCACGGTCGCGGCGTACGTGAACTACATCACGCCAGTCGAGGGCGCGAAGGAGGCCATGGCGAAGATCGACAAGAGCCTCGTCGACGACCAGCTCATCTTCCCCAATGAGGACACCCTGAAGCACGCGCACCTGTTCCGCACGCTGAGCGCCGCGGAGCAGAACAAGTACAACAGCCAGTTCCAGGGCGTTCTCCTCGGCGCATGACACCACAGAACACGTTCGCCGACTCCGGTGCCGACCTCGAACTCGCAGGCATCTCCAAACGGTTCCCCGGGTTCACCGCGATCGAACACCTCGATCTGACGATCCCCGCCGGGTCGTTCTTCGCGCTCCTCGGCCCGAGCGGGTGCGGAAAGACCACGACGCTGCGCCTGGTTGCCGGGCTCGAAGAACCGACGACTGGACAGATCCTGATCGGGGGAAGGGATCTGACGAACACCAAGCCCTTCCAGCGCCCGGTGAACACGGTCTTCCAGAGCTACGCGCTGTTCCCGCACATGACGGTGCTCGACAACGTGGCCTTCGGGCTCCGTCGCCGCAAGATGGCGGATCCGGTCGGCAAAGCCCACGAGGCGCTGCGCCTGGTCGAGCTCGATCATCTCGCCGGACGGAAGCCCCTGCAGCTCTCGGGTGGCCAACAGCAGCGCGTTGCGCTGGCTCGTGCCGTGGTCAATCGCCCGGCGCTTCTTCTGCTCGATGAGCCGCTCGGTGCGCTCGACCTCAAGCTCCGCCGACAGATGCAGCTCGAACTGAAGACCATCCAGAACGAGGTTGGCCTGACCTTCGTGCATGTGACACACGACCAGGAGGAGGCCATGACCATGGCCGACACCGTCGCGGTCATGAATCGGGGGCGCATCGAGCAGATGGGCGCTCCCGAGGATCTCTACGAGCTGCCGAAGACCACCTTCGTTGCGAACTTCCTCGGCCAGTCCAACCTGTTCACCGGTGAGATCACGGCATCCACTCCGACGAGCATCTCGATCGGGGTCAGCGGTCGCGCGATCGTGGTGCCCAAGGATCGGGCCGAAATCCACACCGGTGTCGTCACGATCGGAGTCAGGCCGGAGAAACTCAACCTCCTGACCGAGGAGCCGGAGGCGAGGACCGGCGTCAATGTCATCGGGCCGGGCCGCGTGATCGATGTCTCGTTCAGCGGAGTCAGCACGCAGTACGTCGTCGCGGTGCCCGCGGTGGGCGACATCATCGTCTTCGCGCAGAACATGGACTTCGGTCCCGTCGTCACGGTCGGTGCCGAGGTCTGGATGTCGTGGTCCGTCGACCACGGATTCGGGCTCGCCGATTCCCCGGAGCTGGTCACAGCCGAAGCGGGGGTCTAGTCGTGGCAATCGCTGCCTTCGCCGGCAATGCCACCGCCGTGGACGCCACGCCGCGGAGGCGAAGCTGGGTCGCGCTGTTCCTGCTTCTACCGGGACTCCTCTACCTCGTCCTGTTCTTCATCGTGCCGCTCGTCTCGCTCATCATCACCTCCCTGGAGTCACAGGGTCTCGATGGCAGCTTCGCGTACGGGTTCGTGGTGTCCAACTACACGGATTCGGTCAGCACGTTCGCGACGCAGATCTGGCGCTCGTTCGGATTCGCCCTCATCGCGACCGTCATCGCGCTGCTCTTCAGCTATCCGCTCGCCTATTTCATCGGGGTCACGGCGAGGCGTTGGCCACTGCTGCAGAGCTTCATGCTCATCCTCGTCATCGCACCGTTCTTCATCAGCTTCCTGCTGAGGACGCTCGCCTGGAAGACGATCCTTTCGGATAACGGCCCGGTGGTGACCGCGCTCCAGGGACTCTCGCTGATGGGCCCGCAGGGGCACATCACGGGTGAACCGATCGCGGTCGTGTTCGGCCTGACCTACAACTTCATCCCGTTCATGTGCCTGCCGCTGTACACGACGCTCGAGCGCCTCGACCTCCGCTATCTCGAGGCGTCGAGCGACCTGTACGCGAGCGGATGGGCGACGTTCCGGAAGGTGACGATCCCGCTGTCGCTTCCCGGAATCGTCTCGGGGACGCTCCTGACGTTCATCCCGGCCGCCGGCGACTATGTGAACGCGAGCCAGGACTTCCTCGGCGGCACGTCGTCGACCATGATCGGCAACGTCATCCAGAGCAACTTCCTGGTGCAGCAGAATTACCCGGCCGCCGCTGCGCTGTCGATCGTGCTGATGTTCGTCATTCTCGTGATCGTGAGCGTCTACGTGCGCCGAAGTGGAACGGAGGACCTGCTGTGAGCGCGCAGGAGGGTCTCGCGCTCGGCAGGGCCTACGCGAGTGAGCCGGGGGATCCGCGGCGCCGGCAGCGTTTTACGCTCGGCAAGTGGCTGCTGCCGCTGTATTGCGTCCTCGCCTTCGTGTTCCTGCTGATTCCGATCGTCTACACGATCGCGTTCTCGTTCAACACGCAGACGGGCAAATCGAACATCTCGTGGAGCGGTTTCACCCTGGCCAACTGGACGGGCGTCTGCGACCAGCAGGATGTCTGCGCCGCGTTCGGCACGAGCCTCCTGATCGGGGCCATCGCGACGGTCGCCGCCACCGTCCTCGGCACCATGATCGCGATTGCGCTCGTGCGCTATCGCTTCCCATTCCGATCGGCCGTCAGCCTCTTGATCTTCCTGCCGATGGCGACGCCGGAGGTCGTCATGGGGGCCGGGCTGGCCGCGCAGTTCCTGAGCGCTGGCATCCCCAAGGGCATCGGGACCATCATCATCGCGCACACGCTGTTCTGCCTGAGCTTCGTGGTCGTGACCGTCAAGGCGCGCGCGGCGAGCCTCGATCCGGCCCTCGAGGAAGCCGGACGCGACCTGTACGGATCGCCGTTCGCGGTGTTCTCCCGGATCACGCTTCCGCTCCTGCTGCCCGGGATCATGGCCGCCGCACTGCTGTCGTTCAGCCTGAGCTTCGACGACTTCATCATCACCTACTTCAACTCGGGCACGGTCCAGACCTTCCCGACCTACATCTACATCTCAGCCCAGCGAGGGATCCCGGCACAGGCGAACGTCATCGCCTCCGCGGTATTCGTCATCGCGATTGCGATCGTGGTCATCAGCCAGCTGGTGACGCAGTCGCGGCGCCGGCGCCTCACGAGCGCACGGCCATGACAAGGGAGCCGACCGTGCGATACTCCGATCGAGACCGCTTGGCGCGGGTTTGGGACGCCGAGGTGCTGAGGTTTACCGCTTCGCACCCCGAATCCGAGCGACTGTGGCGAGAGGCGCTCCCGCACATGCCAGACGGCGTCCCGATGCTGTGGATGGCGAAGTGGCCGGGTCCCTGGCCCGTCTACGTCTCGGAGGCGGCGGGCTCGCACTTCGAATGCGTCGACGGCATCGATCACGTCGACCTCTGCCTCGGCGACACGGGGGCCATGTGCGGGCACGCCCCGCCGCAGTCCGTGCGCGCCATCTCGGCGCAGCTCGCGCGGGGATCGACGACCATGCTTCCGACCGCGGATGCCGCCGTGGCGGCCTCGCTCCTCGAGGATCGGTTCGGGGTTCCGAGCTGGCAGTTCTCACTCTCGGCGACGGATGCCAATCGCTCCCTGATCCGCTACGCGCGCCAGGTCACCGGCCGCCCCAGGATCCTGGTCATGGACTACTGCTATCACGGCACGGTCGACGAGGCCTATGCGACCCTCGACGCCGACGGCCTGGTCGTCGAGCGTCGTGGAAATATCGGTGCGCCGGTGCCGCCGTCGCTCACGACCGCTGTCGTTGCGTTCAACGACGTTCCGGCGTTCGAACGGGAGCTCGCCACCGGCCAGATTGCCGCGGTCCTGATCGAGCCTGCCCTGACGAATATCGGGATCGTGTTGCCGGATGCCGGCTGGCACGAAGCGTTGCGGGCCGCGTGCGATCGCACCGGGACCCTCCTGATCATCGACGAGACCCACACCCTCTCGGCAGGACCAGGCGGAATGATCGCAAGGGACGGGCTGCGGCCGGATGCGGTGGTCGTCGGAAAGTCGATCGGCGGTGGTATTCCCGCCGGGGCATATGGGATGACCGCGGAGTTCGCGGCGCGCGTTCGCAACAGCCTCGACCTCGAAGAAATCGATGTCGGCGGGGTCGGCGGGACGCTCGCGGGGAACGCGCTCTCGCTCGCCGGGATCCGGGCGACCCTCGGCGAGGTGCTGACCCCCGACGCGTTCGATCACATGATCGCGGTGGCGACCGAGTGGACGGCCGGCGTGCAGGCGGCGATCGACGAGTTCGACGTGCCGTGGCAGGTCACCCAGCTTGGCGCCCGCGGCGAGTACAGCTTCCTTGCTGCTGCGCCGCGCGACGGTCGTGAGGCCGCGGAGGCCGACGACTTCGAGCTCCAGCAGTTTCTGCACCTGCACGCCCTCAACCGTGGCATCCTGATGACGCCGTTCCACAACATGGCGCTCATGGCGCCGACCACGACGTCAGCCGATGTCGCCCGCCACACGGTGGCATTCCGTGAGGCCGTCGAAGCGCTTTTCGGTTAGCCGGGCGCGACGGAGCCGGGTATCACGAGGCAATCGTCACAGGGCTGCGAAGGCGTGATCGAGCACGTTCATGGCGTCCTTGAGCAGTTCGTCGCTGATGGCGAGGCTCGGCAGGAAGCGCAGCACGTTGCCGTAGGTTCCCGCGGTGAGGAACAGCACGCCGTGCTGGGCGGCGAACGCGACTAGCGCTCCGAGGGCCGCGGTGTTCGGTTCGTGGGTGCCTGGCTGTACGAGCTCAATGGCGTTCATCGCCCCGATCCCGCGGACGTCGCCGATGATGTCGTACTTCTTCTGCAGTGCGAGGAGGGCCGGCTTCAGGACGCCTTCGATGCGTCGTGCTTCGGCGAGCAGGTCGAAGGTCTCGATCTCCTCGAAGACGGCCACCGCCGCGGCACACGAGACCGGGTTGCCACCGAACGTGCCGCCGAGGCCGCCTGGGTGGGCTGCGTCCATGATCTCGGCGCGCGCGGTGATTGCGGACAGCGGAAGTCCGCCAGCGATGCCCTTGGCGCTCAGCACCATGTCCGGAACGACACCGAAGTGTTCGCTGGCGAAGTAGGCGCCCGTGCGACCCATTCCGCTCTGGATCTCGTCAGCGATGAACACGATTCCGTTGGCCGTGCACCACTCCTGCAGGGCGGGAAGATAACCCTCCGCCGGAACCTGGAAACCGCCCTCGCCCTGGATCGGTTCAACGATGAGGCAGGCGAGATCGGATGCTCCGACCGATTTTTCGAGGTAGGCGATCGTGCGCCTGGCGGCATCCGCACCGCTCAGGCCGTCGTGGAACGGATAGGAGTTGGGCGCGCGATAGATGTCGCCGGGGAACGGACCGAAGCCGAGCGAGTACGGCATTGCCTTGAAGGTCATGGCCATGGTGAGGCTGGTGCGACCGTGGTAGGCGTGATCGAGAACGGCGACCCCGTTTCGTCCCGTGTACTTTCGGGCGATCTTGACGCCGTTCTCGACGGCCTCCGCACCCGAGTTCTGCAGGACGGTCTTCTTGGCGTGCGTGCCCGGTGTGTGTTCGCCGAGAAGCTCGGCGACCCGGACGTAACCCTCGTACGGAGAGATCGTGAAGGCCGCGTGGGTGAGCCTCGTGAGTTGTTCAGAGGCGGCGGCCACGACACCGTGATCCGTGTGGCCGATGGTCGTGACGCCGATGCCGGCTCCCATGTCGATGAACTGGTTACCGTCGACATCCACCAGGATCGCGCCGTGGGCACGCTCGATGTAGGCGGGAAGGGCAGAATTGACACCGGCGGGAACGACGGCAAGTCGTCGCTCGTGCAGCGCCAGTGATTTCGGCCCGGGAATCTCGGTCAGGACACGGCGTTCCTGGACGATTTCGGCTGCATATTTCGGATTAGATCGCACGGCACTGTCGGTCATAGTGACCGCAAGTTTAGTCTTTTGACGGGAAATGGAGACCCTGTGCTTCTGGAACATTCTTATGCCGTGTCGGTCGAGTGGACGGGCAACCGCGGCACCGGAACGAGCGACTACAAGTCCTACGGACGCGAGCTCGTGGTCTCGGCCGAGGGCAAGCACGACCTCGAGGCTTCCGCCGATCCGGCGTTCCGCGGAAACTCCGACCGCTGGAATCCGGAGGAGCTCCTGCTCGCCGCGCTGAGCCAGTGCCATCTCCTCAGCTACCTGCACGTTGCCGCAAGCCACGGCGTCGTCGTGGTGGCCTACACCGACTCTGCCAGCGGCGTCATGGAGCAGACGCGAGACGGCGGAGGGCACTTCACGAGCGCAACGCTTCACCCGGTCGTGACCATCGCGGGCGGCGATGTAGAGCTCGCCGAGAGCCTGCACGCGGAGGCAAGTGCCAAGTGCTTCATTGCGGCATCCGTCAATTTCGAGGTCCGCCACGAGCCCACGACGCTGGTCTCCTGAGCCACGATTTTTTTCTCTCAGAAACGTCACAGATCGCTGAGGGCAGAAACCACCCAGCCGGATGCGCCACACTAGAGGCTGACTTTTGTCCCTTTGGAAGGTATCCCTTGCGCAAAATAGCGTCCCTCGTACTCGCCGCGGCCCTGCTGGCGTCTCTCGCCGCCTGCACCGCCACCTCACCCACGGCAAAGGGGGCCGCGACGATCGACGGGTGCACCCCGACCCAGCCGGGCAAGGTCTCGAACGCCATCAAGGTGACCGGTAAGTACGGCAAGGAACCGACGGTGAAGATCAAGTCGCCGATCGCGACACCCAAGACGACCCAGCGAACGGTCATCTCGCTTGGCGCGGGCAAGGTCGCCAAGCAGGGTGCGAAGGTCAACGTCGACTTCGCGATCTACAACGGCACGACCGGTAAGGAGCTGACGACCACGAAGTTCGACGGCGCGACCGTCCCGCTTGTCGTCGACCAGACGCAGGTGCTCCCTGGCCTCGCCAAGACGCTGAAGTGCTCGCCCATCGGCACGCGCGTCGTCGGGGTCATCCCACCGGTCGACGCATACAAGACCACGGGCAACACCGATCTCGGTGTCGGCGCGAAGGACAGCATGGTGTTCGTCGCCGACGTCGTCGCGTTCAGCCCGACCCCGCTCAAGAGCGCAACCGGCACCACGGAGGCACCCGTCGCCGGGTTCCCGACGGTCAAGTTGAGCTCCACCGGGGATCCGATTGTGACGGTTCCGAAGACAAAGCAGCCCACCGCTTTCAAAGAAGAGGTCCTGATCAAGGGCAAGGGCAAGAAGGTCGGCAAGGACGCCAACGTCACGGTCAACTACCAGCTGGTCATCTGGCGCACGGGCAAGGTCGTTGCGGGCAACGACACGTGGGCTGCCGGGCAGACGGCGCCGTTCAACACCGGCCAGGTCGTCCCAGGGTTCCAGCAGGGTATCGAGGGCCAGACCGTCGGGTCGCGTGTCCTCATGATCATTCCGCCGGCGCTCGGCTACGGCTCGACCGGTAGCTCGACGGCCGGGATCAAGGGCACCGACGACCTCGTCTTCGTCGTCGACATCCTTTCCGCAGGCTAACGAGGGCTGGCTAGGAACTGCTGACTAGAGCAAGTCATGCGCACGGGTCGCTCGCGGTAGCGTGAGACCCGTGCGCAGAGTCATCATTCTCGGTTCGACCGGTTCGATCGGAGTCCAGGCTCTCGAGGTGATCGCCGCGAATCGCGATCGGTTCGAGGTGGTCGGCCTCGGGGCAGGCAGCAATCGCGAGCTGATCGAGAGGCAGGCCGCTGAGTTCGGCGTCGAAAACACCGCGCTCGGCACGGCTGAGGCATCCCAGCTGGTGCGCACGGTCGAGTCCGACGTCGTACTCAACGGGATCACCGGATCCGTCGGTCTCGGTCCGACACTGGCAACGCTCGAAACGGGTACTACGCTCGCGCTCGCCAACAAGGAGAGCCTGATCGTCGGCGGCGACCTCGTGAAGGCGCTCGTGAAGCCGGGTCAGCTCGTCCCGGTCGACTCGGAGCATTCGGCGATCGCGCAGGCCCTTCGCAGCGGTACGAGGTCCGAGGTCCGCAGGCTGGTGATCACGGCATCCGGCGGTCCGTTCCGTGGTCGCAGTCGGGAGTCGCTGGCCACCGTGACGCCGCGGGAGGCGCTGAAGCATCCGACCTGGAACATGGGACTCGTCGTCACCACTAATTCGGCGACGCTCGTGAACAAGGGCCTCGAGGTGATCGAGGCGCACCTGCTGTTCGACGTGGCATACGACGACATCGAGGTGACCGTTCATCCGCAGTCGATCGTGCACTCGATGGTCGAATTCGTGGATGGATCGACGCTCGCGCAGGCCTCGCCGCCCGATATGCGCCTGCCGATCTCGCTCGGGCTCGACTGGCCGAACCGGGTCGCCGGCGTCGGTGTGCCGCTCGACTGGACGACGTCGATGAGCTGGCAGTTCGAGCCGCTCGATAACGAGACATTCCCCGCTGTCGAACTAGCGAAGTCCGTCGGGCGCGCCGGCGGCACCTATCCCGCCGTGTTCAACGCGGCGAACGAGCAGGCCGTCCTCGCGTTCCACGCCGGGCGGATCGGCTATCTGGACATCCTCGACATCATCAGTGCCGTTGTCGACGAGCACGAGGCGGGGGAGTCGAGCCTCGCGGGCGTTCTCGACGCGGAATCCTGGGCGCGCGCGGCCGCCGACGCACTGATCAACTCTCGCTGATCCTGCGAACCCCCAGAAAGGGTTCAGGCGGCGCATAGGTCGCCGCGGCTACTCTGGCTCTCGTGGATAACGTCTTCTTGTACATCGCGGGCGTCGTGATCGTTGCGGTGGGCATCCTGCTGTCGATCCTGCTGCACGAGACCGGGCACTTCATCCCGGCCAAACTCTTCAAGGTGCACGTCGGCCAGTTCATGGTCGGTTTCGGAAAGACGCTGTGGTCGCGCAAGATCCGCGGCACAGAGTTCGGCGTCAAGGCGCTTCCGCTCGGCGGCTACATCTCCATGGCGGGCATGTACCCACCGATGAAGCCGGGGGGTAAGGCCCGCCAGAGGACCAACGGCTTCTTCCAGACGCTGATCCAGGATGCCCGCACGGCATCGGGCGACACGATCCTTCCCGGCAATGAAGACCGCGTCTTCTACAAGCTCGCGATCTGGAAGCGCATCATCATCATGCTCGGCGGTCCGTTCATGAACCTGGTGATCGCGTTCGTGCTCTACGCCATCATCCTGTGTGGCTTTGGGACAGCGACCGCGACGACGACGCTGACGGAGGTCGACCAGTGCGTCCTTCCTGCAACGAGCACCTCGACGAGCTGCCCCGCGAACTACGTCGAGTCACCGGCGGCAAAGGCCGGCTTCAAGGTCGGCGACAAGATTGTCAGCGTTGACGGGACGAAGATCTCATCCTGGGACCAGGCGACCAACATCATCGAGAAATCGGCAGGCACGACGATTCCGGTCGTCGTTCTGCGAGACGGCAAGGATGTGACGCTTTCCACGACGCCGGTTCCGAGCACTCGTGACGTCACGGATGCCCTCGGCAACCCGATCAAGAACTGGAGCGGAAACACCGAGGTGCACCGGGTCGGATTCGTCGGCATCGCCCCAACCCAGACTCTGCAGCAGCTGCCGCTCAGCGCGGTTCCGACCGAGGTCTGGACGAACACCACCGGGGTCGCCGCGATCATCGTGAATCTCCCGCAGCGACTCGTCGGCGTTGCCAACGCGGCGTTTGGCTCCGGTCCACGCGACCCGAACGGACCGATCGGACTCGTGGGAGTCGGCAGGATTGCCGGACAGATCGCGACCGTGCACACGGCAACCCTCGCCGAACGCTTCTCCGCCCTGCTCGGCCTGCTCGCGTCGCTGAATATCGCGCTGTTCGTCTTCAACCTCATCCCGCTGATGCCGCTCGACGGCGGCCACATCATCGGGGCGCTCTGGGAGGGGCTCAAGCGTGGCTTCGCGAGGGTGACCTCGCGCCCCGATCCGGGCCCCGTGGACACGGCGAAGGTCGTCCCGCTCACCTTCGCGGTCGTGGTCGTCCTCGGAGCCATGAGCCTGCTCCTCGTGTATGCCGATATTGTGAAGCCCATCACCATCAACTAGCTGCTTCGGATCGAGATCAACGATGATCAACCTCGGCAACCGCACTGCCCTCGTCACCGGGGGAGCGAGCGGGATCGGCGCGGCCTGTGCGCGTGCGCTCGCGGCGGCGGGAGCGAGGGTCACGATCGCGGATCTCGACGGTGCTGGCGCGCAGAAGCTCGCGAGTGAGCTTGACGGGACGGCCTGGCAGGTCGATCTCACGGACACCGCGGCGCTGGCCGAGGCGAAGCTCGACGTCGACATCCTGGTGAACAACGCCGGCATCCAGCACGTGAGTCCGATCGAGAGCTTCGACCCCGCGAAGTTCCACACGATTATGACGCTCATGGTCGAGGCGCCGTTCCTGTTGATCCGGGCGGCGCTTCCGGCCATGTACGAGCGCGGCTTCGGGCGCATCGTCAACATCTCCTCCGTGCACGGGCTGCGCGCATCCGAGTTCAAGTCGGCCTATGTCACGGCGAAACACGGCCTCGAGGGGCTGTCCAAGGTGACCGCGCTCGAGGGCGGACCACGCGGCGTGACGAGCAACTGCGTGAACCCCGGCTACGTGCACACGCCGCTCGTCGAGAAGCAGATTGCGGACCAGGCGAAGGCCCATGGCATCCCGGAGTCGGAGGTGATCGAGAAGATCATGCTCACCGAGAGCGCCATCAAGCGGCTGCTCGAACCGGCGGAGGTCGCAGACCTCGTGCTCTGGCTGTGCGGACCGACCGCCGCGATGGTGACGGGCGCGTCTTACACGATGGATGGCGGGTGGAGCGCCCGATGATGTCGAGCGGCGGGAGCTATCGACTCGTGACAGCCCCGGTGCGCGGTGGGGACCTCACCGCGGGAATCTGGAACGAGGGAGGCGGCGAGCCCGTGCTCGCGTTCCACGGCGTCACGGCCTCGCACGTGTCCTGGCTGGCGGTAGCGCGTGCACTCGCGCCGCGCACGGTGATCGCTCCCGACCTGCG
Organism: Glaciihabitans sp.; assembly: GCA_025465535.1. Classification (GTDB taxonomy): domain Bacteria; phylum Actinomycetota; class Actinomycetes; order Actinomycetales; family Microbacteriaceae; genus Galbitalea. Next base: position 10,387 of record JAODMY010000057.1, on the reverse strand, counting down.
CGGTCGTGGTCACTCCCGCGAACTGCCCGCCCCGTTCGGTATGGCCCAACACGCGGAAGACGCGCTCGCGCTGCTTGATCGCCACGGAATCGAGACAGTGGATGTGGTGGGCCACTCCATGGGTGGCTTCGTCGCGATGCGATTCGCCGCCAAGTTCCCCGAGCGGGTTCGGAGCGTCACGCTCGTCGACGGGGGCATTCCGTTGCCGCTTCCGGCCGGCGTTCCCATCGCCGAGCTGATGCGCCAGGCGCTCGGGCCGGCGCTCGCCCGGCTCGAGATGACCTATCCGACCCGCGAGAGCTATCGCGAATTCTGGCGCGCCCACCCGGCGTTCGCGAACGACTGGAGCCCCGAGGTCGAGGAGTACGTCGACTACGACCTTGTCGGCGCGGAACCGGAGCTGCGTGCGTCGGCCTCTGGCGTGGCGGTTCTCGCCGATGCGGTCGAGCAGGGTATCGGCACGATCGCGGAGCAGCCCTGGACGGGGCTGGCTGCACCAACCGTCTTCCTGCGTGCTCCGCGCGGAATGATGGATGGACCCGAGGGGCTGTACGCTCCCGGATACGTCGCTGACTGGGCCGCGTTGCATCCGGCGCTCACCGTCATCGATGTACCCGAGGTCAACCACTACACGATCGTCATGAGTCCGAGGGGCACCGACGTCGTCGTCGCCGCGATAAGAAATCAGCGCAGCTAACCAGGCACAGGAAGCAGAGCACAATGACGTCAACTCTCCTCGAAGGAATCACCGCACTCACCGTCACGACCCCTCGACTGACGGCCGCGGTGTTTGAGCGGCCGGCGACGGGTGAGGCGGCCAAAACCGTTGTCTTCATCCACGGAAATGTCTCGTCGTCGTTGTTCTGGCAGCCGACGATGCTCGGGCTCGACCCGAGCATCCGGGCGCTCGCGATCGACCTGCGCGGTTTTGGGGACAGCCAGACACTGCCGATCGACGCGACCCGGGGAGTCCGCGACTTTTCCGACGATGTCGCTTCGGTGCTCGCGGAGCTCGGACTCGGCGCGGTGAATCTCGTCGGCTGGAGCATGGGGGGAGGCGTCGTACTGCAGTACCTGCTCGACCATTCGGACCGGGTGCTCTCGCTCACGCTGGTCTCCCCGGTCTCGCCATACGGATTCGGCGGAACGGATGGCGCGGACGGCCACGTGCTGAACGCAGAGAATGCCGGATCGGGCGGAGGCGGCGGCAATCCGGATTTCGTCGCGCGAATCGCGGCGGGCGACACAGGGGACGACCCGACCTCGCCGCGCACCATCTACCGGACGACCTACGTGAAGGATGCGAGCGACACCGGTTTCGAGGACCTCTGGGTCGAATCCATGCTCTCGACCAGGACCGGCGTCGACAACTACCCGGGGGATGGTTCGGCGGCCGAGAACTGGCCGGGATTCGGGCCGGGCACTCGCGGCGTCCTGAACACCATGGTGCCGCGCTATTTCAATGTGTCCGGGATCGTGGATCTTGGCGCGAAGCCGCCCATTCTCTGGGTGCACGGAGCGGACGACGTCATCGTCTCGGACACGTCACTTTTCGACCTCAACTTCCTCGGTCAGCTCGGCGCGATTCCCGGCTGGCCCGGTGCCGAGACGGCTCCGCCCCAGCCCATGGTGACCCAGACGCGGGCGGTGCTTGAGCGGTACGGCAACTCCACGGAGATCGTCTACGAGAACTGCGGGCACTCCGCGCACCTCGAGCATCCGGACGAGTTTCGCGCGGCGCTCGCCGCGCACCTGCGATAGAAGCGGGGGAGCGCCGAGACCGGATATCCGCGGGCTCACACGCCTAAACTAAAACGGTGCCAGCCGTAAACCTTGGATTGCCCAAAGCCCGCGAAGTCCTTGCGCCCCGCCGCAAATCCCGCCAGATCAAGGTCGGCAAGGTTCTCGTCGGCGGCGACGCTCAGGTCAGCGTCCAGTCGATGTGTACGACGCCGACAACGAACATCAACGCGACCCTGCAGCAGATCGCAGAGCTCACGGCATCCGGATGCGACATCGTGCGCGTCGCCGTGCCGAGCCGCGACGACGCGGAGGCCCTTCCGATCATCGCGAAGAAGAGCCAGATCCCGGTGATCGCCGACATCCACTTCCAGCCCAACTACGTGTTCGCCGCCATCGATGCCGGGTGCGCAGGCGTGCGCGTGAACCCTGGCAACATCCGCAAGTTCGATGACCAGGTCGGCAAGATCGCCGCTGCAGCCAAGGCGGCGGGCGTCTCCATCCGGATCGGCGTAAACGCGGGCTCTCTCGAGCCGAGCATCATGCAGAAGTACGGAAAGGCCACCCCGGAGGCTCTCGTCGAGAGCGCGGTCTGGGAGGCGAGCCTCTTCGAGGAGCACGACTTCCACGACTTCAAGATTTCGGTCAAGCACAACGACCCGATCGTCATGGTCAAGGCGTACCGCCTGTTGGCCGAGCGCGGCGACTGGCCGCTGCACCTCGGCGTAACCGAGGCCGGGCCGGAATTCCAGGGCACGATCAAGAGCGCGACGGCGTTCGGAATCCTGCTCGCCGAGGGAATCGGCGATACCATCCGGGTCTCGCTTTCCGCGCCTCCCGCGCAGGAGGTCAAGGTCGGCCTGCAGATCCTGCAGTCGCTCAACCTGCGCGAGCGCAAGCTCGAGATCGTCTCCTGCCCGAGCTGCGGCCGTGCCCAGGTTGATGTCTACACGCTCGCCAACGACGTCACCGCGGGCCTCGAGGGCATGACGGTTCCGCTGCGCGTCGCGGTTATGGGCTGCGTCGTCAACGGTCCGGGCGAGGCGCGCGAGGCCGATCTCGGCGTCGCGAGCGGCAATGGCAAGGGCCAGATTTTCGTCAAGGGCGAGGTCATCAAGACCGTTCCGGAAAGCGAAATCGTGGCGACCCTCATCGAGGAGGCGAATCGGCTCGCGGCGGAAATGCCTCCGGGAGAACTGGGGTCACCCCAGGTCGTCACGGCCCACTAGAAGTTCCGGGTGGCCCCAACTTGGGGGCTTCGGGACCGACGGACCTGGACGTAGCCTAGAGGGAAAGATTAGCGGCCCGAACAGTCTGCAAATCAAGAGCCCTGGGGAGAGTTCACTCGCCCCAGGGCTCTGCCCTCTTCAGGGGCACGGGGTTTCGAGGGCACAGGGTTTCGAGGGCACAGTCGCGCGCTGACTAAGATTGGGCGCGTGTCAACACGCCTCTCCCAACTCTTTGTTCGCACCCTTCGTGAAGATCCAGTGGATGCCGAGGTCGCGAGTCATCGCCTCCTCGTGCGCGCCGGCTACATCCGTCGCCAGGCTCCGGGAGTGTTCGCCTGGTTGCCGCTCGGGCTCAAGGTGAAGCGCAGGATCGAGGCCATCATCCACGAGGAGATGGCTGCCGCGGGTGCGCAGGAGGTGCACTTTCCCGGGCTCCTTCCGCGCGAGCCGTACGAGCTCTCCGGCCGTTGGGAGAAGTATGGCGACGGCATCTTCCGGATGAAGGATCGCCACGGTGCCGACTACCTCCTCGCGCCGACGCACGAGGAGGTCTTCACGCTCCTCGTCAAAGACCTGTACTCCTCCTACAAAGACCTGCCGCTGTCGATCTATCAGATCCAGGACAAGTACCGCGACGAGGCTCGTCCACGGGCGGGCCTCCTGCGTGGCCGCGAATTCACCATGAAGGACGCCTACTCCTTCGACTACACCGACGCGGGCCTCGACGTCAGCTACATGAAGCAGCGCGACGCCTACGAGCGCATCTTCACGCGCCTCGGCCTCGAGTACGAGATCGTGGCGGCGGACAGCGGCCTGATGGGTGGCGCTCGCAGCGAAGAGTTCATGCACCCGACCCCGATCGGCGAGGACACCTTCGTTCGCTCGGCCGGTGGATACGCGGCGAACGCGGAGGCATTCGTCACGCTCGCACCGGAACCCCGCTCCTATGAGAAGCTCACGCCCGCCGAGGTCCTCGCAACTCCCGAGACCCCGACGATCGCAACTCTCGTCGCGGTCGCGAACGAAAAGCATCCTCGCCCCGACGGTCGTGCGTGGACCGCGGCGGACACGCTCAAGAACATCGTGCTCGCGCTCACGCACCTCGACGGTACCCGCGAGCTCGTCATCGTCGGCCTTCCCGGTGACCGCGGCGTCGACATGAAGCGCGCCGAGGTTGCCTTCGCGCCCGCCGACGTCGAGACGGCCACGCCCGCCGACTTCGCGAAGTTTGCGGCCAATCCCGATCATCCGGCGCTGGTCCGGGGCTACATCGGGCCATGGTCGCCCGAGGGCGCCATGCTCGGCGAGACTTCCGCAACGGGCATCCGCTACCTGCTGGATCCGCGGGTCTCGGACGGCTCCGGCTGGATCACGGGCGCGAACCAGGACGGACACCACGTCTTCGGACTTGTCGCCGGTCGCGATTTCGACTCCGACGGCAACGTCGAGGTCGCCGAGGTTCTTGCTGGCGACCCGGCTCCGGATGGCTCTGGGCCCGTCGAACTCGCGCGCGGCATGGAGATCGGTCACGTCTTCCAGCTCGGCCGATTCTTCGCCGAGACGCTCGGACTGAAGGTGCTCGACGAGAACGGCAAGCTCGTGACGGTCACCATGGGCTCGTACGGGATTGGCGTCACGCGCATCCTTGCCGTCATCGCCGAGGCGAACAACGACGCAAAGGGCCTCATCTGGCCGAAAAACATTGCCCCGTTCGACGTGCACGTGATCGCCGCCGGACGTGAGGATGTCGTCTACCAGGTCGCGGAGAAACTGGTCGCGGATCTCGAGGCGGCCGGCAGCGACGTGCTCTTCGACGATCGTCCGAAGGTCTCGCCCGGGGTCAAGTTCGGCGATGCCGAACTCATCGGAGTGCCCGTCATCGTGATCGTGGGACGGGACGCCGCCGAGGGCCGGGTAGAGCTCTGGGACCGGCGCAGTGGTGAGCGGACGCCGACCTCGGTCGATGACATCGCCGCTGCGGTCGCGGGCCTCGCGAACTAGATGACGCGGGCCAGATGACCAGGGCTAGATGACCAGGGCTAGATGACCGGGGCCAGATGACCACGACTGCGGGAATCTTCCACGCCCACTACCGACTTGTGACGTTCGGGGCGCTCGCGATTGTCGCGCTCACGGCCTTCGAGAACCTCGCGGTGACCACCGTGATGCCGGTGATCAGCCGAGAGCTGCACGGCGCTTCGCTGTACGCCGTGGCCTTCGCCGGACCACTCGCGGTCGGTGTCGTCGGGATGGTTGTCGCAGGCAACTGGTCGGATCGGAGCGGCCCACGCCTGCCGCTGTTCGCATCCGTCCTCCTGTTCGCCGCCGGCCTTCTCCTCGCGGGGACCGCGCAGAGCATGGCGACGCTCGTCGCGGGTCGGATCACCTACGGGCTCGCGGGCGGGGCGACATCCGTGGCGTTGTACGTGATCGTCGGGCGGTTCTATCCGGTTCCCCTGCAGACGAAGATCTTCGGCGCGTTTGCCGCGGCCTGGGTCCTTCCTGCGCTGGTCGGGCCAGCCATCGCCGGCATCCTCGCCGATACGGTGGGCTGGCGCTGGGTGTTCCTCGGAGTCGTCGCCCTTGTGGCGATCGCGATGCTGATGGTCGTCCCTGCCATGCGAGAACTTGGCCCGTCGCGGACGAACCACTCGATTCCCTGGAGTCTCGGACGAATCGGATGGGCGATTCTCCTCGCGCTGGCCGTGCTCGCGCTGAGCCTCTCCGGCGAGTTGCCCGGCGCATTCTCGATCGTCGCGGTAGTCGCATCGCTCGTCGTCGCGCTCGTCGCGGCGAGACCGCTACTGCCGGTCGGGACCCTGCGCGGCGGACACGGCCTGCCGAGCGTCATCCTGCTGCGCGCGGTGATCGCCGGCGCGTACTTCGGTGCCGAGGTGTACCTGCCCTACCTGCTCACGACACAGTTCGGGCTCACTCCGGCCCTCGCCGGGCTGTCTCTCACCGGCGCGGGGATCCTCTGGGGCGCCGCGTCGGTGCTGCAGGGGCGCGTGAGCGAGCGACTGTCGCCGCAGGCCGCTGTTCGGATCGGCATCGTCGGGACGGCCATAGCGATCGCCGCCGCGCTGGCGACGTCGCTGTTCGCGCTGCCGGTCTGGATCGCGATCGTCGGCTGGGCGATCGGAGGCGCGGGGATGGGCACGCTGATTCCGCGACTCTCCGTGCTGCTGTTCAGCTACTCGATCCCGACGAACCAGGGCTTCAACAGCTCGGCGGTCTCGATCGCGGACTCGGTCGGACCCGGAATCTCTCTCGCGCTGGCCGGGATCCTGTTCGGATCGATTGCGGCGGGCGGCACGCTGCCCTTCTCCGCCGTGTTCATCTTCGTGCTGGTGCTCGGACTCGTGGCGATGGCAATGAGCGGACGCGTCAATCGCGGAGAGCGCCCTATACCCGCTCCCGCGGTCGTCCGAAACCCGGTACCTTAGGAATCGACGGTGCACGGATCCGGATGCCACCGCCACCAGACTTGAATAGTGGAGGCCCTCAGTGGACATTGACCTGAGCGTGCTGCGTCTCATGGAGCGCGAGCGTGACATTCCGTTCGACGAACTCGTGCAGATCATCGAGCAGGCGATCCACACCGCCTACCTCAAGCACATCGACCAGGAGGAACACATTCCTGGCGATCACAAGACGGATCACAAGTCCGGCGACCACAAGGTTGGCGACCACAAGCCCGGTGACGTGAGGCACGACGGCAGGCACGGCGATTTCAAACACGGCGATTTCAAACACGGCGATGCCGAGCCATCCGGCCCGAAATCCCGTGTCGACCTCGACCGCAAGACCGGCCACGTCACGGTCTGGGTCGAAGAGCTTGACGAAGACGGAAACCTCATCGGCGAGGCCGTCGAAGAGCCGAGCGACTTCGGCCGTATCGCGGCCTTCGCGGCCAAGCAGGTCATCAACCAGCGACTGCGCGACATCGGCGACGACAAGGTTCTCGGCGAGTTCAAGGGGCGCGAGGGTGACATCGTCGCCGGCATCATCCAGCAGGGTCCGAACCCGCGGATGATCCACGTGGATCTCGGCACCGTCGAGGCGATCCTGCCTCCCGAGGAGCAGGTGCCCGGCGAGGACTACACGCACGGCAAGCGCATCCGCGTCTACGTCACGAGCGTGAGCAAGGGGCTGAAGGGTCCGCAGATCACGGTCAGTCGCACGCACCCGTCGCTCGTTCGCAAGCTGTTCGCACTCGAGGTTCCGGAGATCGCAAGCGGGGTCGTTGAGATCACCTCTCTCGCCCGCGAGGCCGGCCACCGCACGAAGATCGCGGTTCGCGCGACCCAGCCGGGCGTCAACGCAAAGGGCGCGTGCATCGGGGAGCTCGGCCAGCGTGTCCGAGCCGTGACGGCCGAGCTGAACAACGAGAAGATCGACATCGTCGACTACTCGACGGATCTCGCGACCTTCGTCGCCAGCGCGCTGTCACCCGCGAAGGTGACGAGTGCGTTCGTCGTCGACGAGTCGCTCAAGGCCGTGCGCGCGCTCGTGCCCGACTACCAGCTGTCGCTCGCGATCGGCAAGGAGGGGCAGAACGCGCGTCTCGCCGCAAAGCTCACGGGCGCCCGCATCGACATCCAGCCCGACAGCATCCTCGAGGGCGAGTAGCGCGCGTTCCTATTTCCTGGCTCGCGCGCGCGCTCGCGCCCCGCGCAATTGCGAATCGGGGCCAATGCGGACAAATAGGGCATCCGCGGAGGCCCCGATTGTCCGTATTGACCCAGTTATCCCAGATCGCCAGGTCACGCGGCTGTGAAACGATAGTGACGGCGGAGATGGGTGGCTCGCGCAGATCCTCCTTCGCGGGCTCGGTCGGCGCTGGGTCGCGGGTTGCCTCGCAACCTTCCAAGCTCCACCGCGTGCGCTCAACGACCCAAGTCAGGAAGGGGTAACATGGAACCCGTAAGAACCTGCCTTGGCTGCCGCGCTCGCGTCGAAAAGTCCTCTTTGTTGAGGGTTGTCGCACGAGACGGCGTTGTTCTGCCGGATCCGTCCGCAGTACTTCCCGGCCGCGGTGCGTGGGTACATCCCACTCCAGCATGTGTCGAGAAGTCGATTGCGCGCAAAGCCCTTGGCCGAGCGTTTCGGGTTAGCGTCGCGCTGGATTCCAGCAGGTTACTTGCAGTGTTAGTTACAAGCGGCGAGGAGCGGATTGCTCCTCTCAACGAAATGGCTGATTGACCAATGGACAACTAATGAGCGGCTCGAAATGAGACCCGTCCACTAATGGTCTGCCCCCTGTTCGGGTGCAGACTCGAACAGGAGAGAAGTGGCTGCCAAACCACGCGTACACGAAGTCGCTGCCGAACTGGGCATCGATAGCAAGGTTGCCCTCGACAAGCTCAAAGAAATGGGCGAATACGTCAAGGGACCTTCTTCAAGCATTGAACCACCCGTCGCCCGTCGCCTGAAGGCCGCGCTCGAGGCCGCAGGCATCAAGCCGGCCCCCGTCGTGGAAACGCCGAAGGCGAAGGCCCCAGCGCCGCGCCCGGCGCCAAGGCCCGTCGTCGAGGAGCCGCAGGCTCCCGTCGTCGAAGCGGATGTCGCCCCCGTCACGCCGCCGCCCCTCACGGTGGCAGAGCGCCAGGCCGTTGCAACGGCTGCGGCCGCGGCCACTGCTACGGCGGCAGCAGCCGCACCAGCGGAAGCGGAGCCGGCAGCGGCTACCGACGACGCCGCGGCACCGAGCACCAGCAGCATCCCGCGTCCGGGAACTCCGCGACCGGGCAACAACCCGTTCGCGAGCAATCAGGGAATGTCACGCCCGGGCGCACCGCGCCCCGGCAACAACCCGTTCGCGAGCAACCAGGGCATGCAGCGTCCAGGCGGCCCGACCCCCGGCTCGATTCCGCGCCCATCCGCACCTCGTCCGGGCGCACCGCGTCCCGGTGGAGCAGGCCAGGGCAACCGTCCAGGTGGCTTCGGCCAGCGTCCCGGCGGTCCGGGTGGAGCTCCATTCCAGCAGCGTCCGGGTGGCGCAGGTCGCCCGGCGGCTGGTGGATTCCAGCGTCCAGGCGGCACCCCCGGTGCAACCCCCGGCTTCGGAGCGCCTCGTCCAGGTGGCGGCGGCGGTCGTGGTCGTGGCCCGGGCGGTGGCACCGCCGGTGCCTTCGGTCGCGGTGGCGGCAAGAGCAAGGCCCGCAAGTCGAAGCGGACGAAGAGAGCAGAGTTCGAGCTCAGGGAAGCCCCGTCGCTTGGCGGCGTGAGCGTCCCTCGAGGAGACGGCAAGACGATCGTCCGTCTTCGTCGCGGCGCGTCAATTACTGACTTCGCCGACAAGATCGACGCGAGCCCCGGCAACCTGGTGACCGTGCTGTTCCACCTCGGTGAAATGGCGACGGCGACCGAATCGCTCGACGAGGCCACCTTCGGTGTGCTCGGCGAAGAGCTCGGCTACAAGATTCAGATGGTCTCGCCCGAAGACGAAGACCGCGAGCTGCTGCTCGGGTTCGACATCGACCTCGACGAAGAACTCGCCGAAGAAACCGATGAAGAGCTCGAGATCCGGCCGCCCGTCGTCACCGTCATGGGTCACGTCGACCACGGTAAGACCCGACTGCTCGACGCCATTCGTAACGCGAACGTCGTCGCCGGTGAAGCGGGTGGCATCACCCAGCACATCGGTGCCTACCAGGTGGTCACCGAGCACGAAGGCATCGAACGCGCCATCACCTTCATCGACACACCGGGCCACGAGGCGTTCACCGCCATGCGTGCCCGTGGTGCGCAGGTCACCGACATCGCCGTACTGGTTGTCGCGGCCGACGACGGCATTATGCCCCAGACGATCGAGGCACTCAACCACGCGCAGGCAGCAAACGTGCCGATCGTGGTGGCAGTGAACAAGATCGACGTACCGGGTGCGAACCCGGCGAAGGTTCGTCAGCAGCTCACCGAATTCGGCCTCGTCGCCGAAGAGTACGGCGGAGACGTCATGTTCGTCGACGTGTCTGCTCGCAACAACACGAACATCGACAAGCTGCTCGACGCGGTTCTGCTCACCGCAGACGCCGGTCTCGACCTGCGTGCGAACCCGAACAAGGATGCCCGTGGTGTCGCCATCGAGGCGAAGCTCGACAAGGGGCGCGGTGCAGTCGCTACCGTGCTCATCCAGTCGGGTACCCTGCACGTGGGTGATGCCATTGTCGCCGGAACGGCCTACGGCCGCGTTCGGGCGATGCACGACGAGAACGGCGTGACCGTTCTGGCCGCGACACCGTCACGCCCGGTTCAGGTTCAGGGCCTCTCGTCGGTGCCTCGCGCCGGTGACACCTTCCTGGTCATCGAAGAAGACCGCACCGCCCGCCAGATCGCTGAAAAGCGTGAAGCCGTCGAACGCAACGCCCTGCTGGCTCGTGCCCGCAAGCGCATCAGCCTCGAAGACTTCACCAAGG